>JAAFHU010000012.1 GCA_013297645.1 Actinomycetota bacterium | reverse complement strand
GCGGATGATCTGAAACTGGTAGTGCTCTTCGTACTTCTCGTAGTAATCGCGCACCACCTCCTTGGCCGGAAGGCTGCGGTCGGCGGTCTCGAAACTGAGGCCGATGGCCTCCATGCCGGGCAGGTCGTTGATGCGGTGGGCGGAGCCGATGCGCAGCGCCTCCCAGCGCTGCTGCCACGCTCCGCCGGTCAGCGGACCGCGATCGAGCACGACGAAATCGTTGCCCGCTTCGAGTCCGAGGCGCTGGAGGTAGTACGAAACCGAGAGTCCGGCTTGTCCAGCCCCGATCACGACAACGGAGGTGTCGGGATTCTCACTGGTCACGTGCCCACGTTACCCGCATGGGCTGCGTGCTAAACTGCTCTCTACTTTTCAGCCCAAGTTCCCGGTGCCGTTTCCAGCGCATTCCGGTACGAATCACGAGGGGGTCACGCATGGGGCGAGGCCGTCAAAAGGCGAAGCACACGAAGGTTGCACGCGACCTGAAGTACTTCAGTCCTGACACGAACTACAACGCGCTCGAAAAGGAGCTCGCGGGCAGTGCTCCGGTAGACCCGCGGCTCGAAGACGACCTTGCGGCCTGGCCCGAGTACGCGGGTGCCGCCTACGCAGACGACGAGGATGACGACGCCGACGAGGTCGCGGAGAACAAGACCGCCTGACGCTTAAGCGCGGTAGCTGCCCACGAGGCTCACGGCACCGCCGTTGACGCCCTTGGCGCCCTGCTCGAAGTCGCCCGCGGGCAGCGGGTCAGTCGAGACGTGGCCGGCGACCCAGTTCTCGATGCCGTGCGCACGCAGGCTGGCAGCCACGGCGTCCGCTTCGTGGGAGGCGACGACGGCGATCATGCCGATACCGAGGTTCCACGTGCCCTCGGCCTCGTCGAGCCTCATGTCGCCAAGACTGGACAGCACCCTAAACACCGCGGGCGGCGACCAGGTCGAGCGGTCGAGCTGCACCCACGAGCCCACCGGCAGCACGCGTGCGAGGTTCGCCGCGATGCCGCCGCCCGTGATGTGGCTAAGGGAGTGCACGGCACCCGGCAGCTCCTCGAGCAGGGCGACGAGCGGCGAGGTGTAGAGGCGGGTCGGCACGAGCAGCGCCTCGCCGACGACGCCGAGGTCGGCATTCGAGTCGGTGTACTTCACGCCGGACGACGCGAGGATGTGCCTGACGAGCGAGAACCCGTTGCTGTGCAGGCCCGACGACTCCATGGCGATCACGACGTCGCCGTGCTGCACGCGCTCCGGCCCGAGCAGGGCGGAGGCCTCGACGACGCCGACCGCGGCACCCGCGACGTCGTAGTCGTCGGGCCCGAGCAGGCCGGGGTGTTCCGCGGTCTCGCCGCCGACGAGGGCGGTGCCGGTGGCGGCGCAGGCCTCGGCGATGCCGCGCACGATGTCGGCGATGCGGCTGGGCACGACGCGGCCGCAGGCGATGTAGTCCGTCATGAAGATCGGCTTCGCGCCGACCACGATGATGTCGTCGACGACCATGCCGACGAGGTCCTGGCCGATGGTGTCGTGCTTGTCGAGGGCCTGGGCGATCGCGACCTTGGTGCCCACCCCATCCGTCGACGTAGCGAGGAGCGGGCGGTCGAAACCCTTCAACAGGGACACGTCGAAGAGGCCGGCGAAGCCGCCGAAACCACCGACGACACTCGGGCCGTGCGTGGCCGAGACGGCCGACTTCATCAGCTCGACGGCGAGATCGCCTGCCGCGGTATCGACCCCAGCCTCGGCGTACTTGTTGGCCATGCCGGTGATCCCATCCGCAACGTGAAAGACTGCTCTCAGTACCATCCACTCTACGGTCTGGAGCCATTTCCGCATGTGCGGCATCGTCGGCCTTGTCTCATCTTCACCGGCTAACCAGCAGGTATACGACGCACTGCTCCTTCTGCAGCACCGCGGACAGGATTCCACTGGGATCGCGACCAACGAGGGCAGCGTCTTCCACGTTCACAAGGTCAAGGGCCAGGTGCGCGAGGCCTACCGCACCCGTGACATGCGCGCCCTCCTCGGCAACATGGGACTCGGCCACGTGCGCTACGCGACCAAGGGCACGGCGACCAACGAGCAGGAGGCCCAGCCCTTCTACGTCAACGCCCCCTACGGCATCGTGCTCGTGCACAACGGCAACCTCACCAACACGCGTGAGCTGACCAAGGAGATGTTCGAGGTCGACCGCCGTCACCTCAACACCGACAGCGACACCGAGATCCTCGTCAACGTGCTCGCCCACGAGCTGCAGGCGCAGGTGCGCGGCAGCGAGCTCGACCCCGACCAGGTGTTCGACGCCATCACCCGCCTGCACGAGCGGGTCGAGGGCAGCTACGCCGCGATTGCGATGATCGCCGGGCACGGCCTGCTGGCCTTCCGTGACCCCTTCGGCATCCGCCCGCTCGTGCTCGGACGGCGCACGACCGGGCTCGTTGGCGACGAATGGATCGTGGCGAGCGAGTCGCTCGTGCTCGAGTCGGGCGGCTACGAGATCGTGCGCGATGTCGCCCCCGGCGAGGCCGTCTTCATCACCAAGGGCGGCGAGATGTTCTCGAGGCTCTGCTCGCCGAACGCGCGCCTGGTGCCCTGCTCTTTCGAGTACGTCTACCTCGCCCGCCCCGACTCGATCATGAACGGCATCTCGGTCTACGACGCGCGGCTGCGCCTCGGCAACCGCCTCGCCGACACGATCGCCCAGTACACGCCGATGGGCGACATCGACGTCGTCATGCCGATTCCCGACTCCTCGCGCCCCGCCGCCATGCAGGTCGCCCAGAAACTGGGCATCGAGTACCGCGAGGGCTTCTACAAGAACCGCTACGTCGGCCGCACCTTCATCATGCCGGGCCAGGCGGAGCGCAAAAAGAGCGTCAAGCAGAAACTCAACGCCATGGGCTCGGAGTTCAAGGGCAAGAACATCCTCATCGTCGACGACTCGATCGTGCGCGGCACGACCTCGAAGGAGATCGTGCAGATGGCCCGCGAAGCTGGGGCCAACAAGGTCACCTTCACCTCGGCGGCTCCCCCCGTGCGCTTCCCGCACGTCTACGGCATCAACATGCCGTCACGCCACGAGCTGGTGGCGCACGGCCGCAAGATCCCCGACATCAACCGCGAGCTGGGCAGCGACTACCTCATCTACCAGGAGGTCGCCGACATGCAGGCGGCCATTCTCGAGGGGTCGTCTGTCGAGGCGCTCGACATGAGCTGCTTCACGGGCGACTACGTCACCGGCACGGTGACCGAGGAGTACCTCAGCTGGGTCGAGAAGAACCAGCTCTCCTAGCCGCCGCTAGCCGAGGCACGATGCCGGCGTCTCAGTGGGGACGCCCTCGAAGGTCATCTCACCCGAGATCGGGGTGTTGGTGCCGCCGTCACCGATGGACACGTACCCGCTATAGGTCGCAGTGATCTGGATGCTGTCCTCCGTCACCTGCAGGTCAGTGATCTCGCCGGTTGCCGAGTCGATCTCGTCATCGCCGTAGACCCAGTTCCAGGAGAAGACGCCGATCGAGGGCGCCATGTTCGCGCCGCCAGTGACGGCAGAACCGACCGGGGGGATCTCGCCGCCGTCGACGCTGCACAGCACGCCGCTGAACTGGTACCTGGCATCCCCACCGGTGAGTTGGTACGACGTGAACCCCGCCACAGAATCGGGCTGGTCAGAACCGGGCCCTCCGGGAGTCGGTGTGACCGACTCATCGGGCGCGAGCGGCAGACCTCCGCACGCGGCCACGCTGAGCATGACACCGACCACGAGGGTCACTACGGTCAAACGGTGAGCAACTCGAGTCATGCTGCATATATTGCCAGTTCTGCCCCCGGATGAGGGATAGCTCTGACCGGGCCGGCAGGCTCAGCGCGAGTCGTCGCTCTCGTCGTCGACGCGGGTGACCTCGGCCGTGGCGCTGCGGGTCGTGCGGCGCGACAGAAGATCGAGCACCACCGCGACGATGCCGCCGAGCGCGACTCCGGCCGGCAGACCGTAGAGCAGGAAGTAGCCGAAGAGCGCGGGGTAGCCGACGTTGGGGTCGGCCGGCTGCAGCATCGTGAGGATCAGGGTCACGGTCGCTCCGAGCGCGCCGCCGAGGATGAGGAAGACCGGCACCTTCGGCGCGCGGCGGATGGTGACCTGGGTCTCGGTCGGTGTCTCGCTCATATGCCTATTGTCGCAGCAGCGGCAGCGCGAAGCTGATGTCGGCGCGAGTGCCCGAGGCGTGGATGCGGGCCGCGCCGTAGTCCAGCGCCCCGGTGGCGAGCCCGATCCAGGTCTCGGCGTCCATCTCGATCACATTGGGCGGGGTTCCGCGCGTGTGGCGAGGGCCCTCGACCACCTGCACGGCGCCGAAGGGCGGCACCCGCACCTCCACCGTGTTGCCGGGCACCCGGTCGACGAGCAGCTGCAACAGGTAGCGCACGGCGAGCGCGGTCTCATCGCGGGTGCGCTCGGTCGCGCGCACGGCGGGCATTCCCACCTCGTCCGCGATTCTCGGCCTAGCCATCCATCAACGCTAGCGCCGCGAGCGACTCGTCTGCCCACGCAACGGTGGCCCGGGCGGTGTGCTCTCCAGCCGAGATCGTGATGAGCCACCACGGCCAGTGCTCGGCGTCGAGCCCGGCAGCCACCTCTGCCGCGGCAAGCGCGCGCAGGCCGGCGAACAGGTCGAGCTGGGCGGCAGCGGCAGCGCGCGCATCGGAGATCAGCGCGGCGGCGGCCGGCACCCCCGTGGCCTGGCCGAAGAAGAGCCGCAGCATGAGGCCACTGCGCGGTGGCGACGCCTCAACCGGACTGCGCAGCAGGTCGGTCAGCCGGCGCTCACCACTCTCCGTCAGGCGGAACAGCGACGCGTTGGCTCGCTCAGAGGCAGTGCGCTCGATGAACCCGTCCGCAGCGAGCTTGGAGAGCGTGGGGTAGATCTGGCCGAAACTCTCGCTCCAGAAGTGCCCGAGCTGGTCGCGGATCGCCTCGCGAACCGCGTAGCCCGTCATCGGCCGCACGCTGAGAACCGCCAGTACCGCGAGATCGGATTGCGATGACCTTGCCACCATCGGAGTATATCTGGTAGAGATATATATCTACAAGATATAAGGAGCATCCATGACCATCGTCCGCACCGCGGCAATCGTCCTCGCCGCCCTGCTCTTCGGGCTCGCGTTCTTCCAGCTCGCGCTCGCGGCGGGGGCGCCGTGGGGTCGCGCGGCCTTCGGCGGCTTCACCGAGCGCCCCGGCACGAGTCTGCGCATCAGCGCGGCCATAGCGACGCTGATCTGGGCTGCTGCCGCACTCATCTCGCTGCGTCGCGCAGGCCTCGCTGTCTGGTCGCCGCTCCCGTCTAGCTGGCTGCCCGTGGCGGCCTGGGTGATCGTCGGCGTGCTCGCCCTCTCGATCGTCGTCAACGCAATCTCGCCCAGCGTGCTCGAGAAGGCGATCTGGATCCCCTTCGGCGTCGTCGCGACGGTGCTCGCGGTGACAGTCGCGCTGAGCCCCACATCGTAGCCACGGGACCTTTGGCCCCTGCGTATGACCGTGGCCGGTGGCAGTCTCGGCTCAACGCTAGAGAAAGGCACTCCCATGGACTGGACGTTCAACGGCCTCCCCATCCACATCCTCGTCGTGCACTTCGTGGTGGTGGTCGTCCCGGTGGCGGGCCTGCTCCTGCTGCTCGTGGCAGCATGGCCCGCTGCGCGGGCACGGATCGGCGTAGTCGGCCCCCTTGTGGCCCTCGCCGCCCTGGTCTCGGTTCCAATCGCGACCGAGGCAGGCGAGGCGCTCGAAGAGCAGGTGAAAGAGACCGCTCTCAGCGAGCTGCACACGCACTTGGGCAAGGACCTGCTGCCGTGGGCCATCGGCCTCTTCGCGGTCGCGCTCGCCCAGTGGGTATGGTTCCGGTTCTTCACCGGTACGGGTCGGTACGCGACGCTCGTGACCACCCGGTCGCTCCGGATTGCCGTCACCGCGGTTCTCGCTGTCGCCGTGATCGTGGTGGTGGCGGGGTCGGGCTACTTCGTGTTCCTCATCGGGGAATCGGGCGCACGGGCAACCTGGGGATAACGCCCGCCGGGGGCGGCTGACCGCACCCGCTACCCTTGACCCGTGAGAATCCTCGTCCTCGGCTCCGGCGCGCGCGAGCACGCCATCATCACCTCGCTGCTCAGTGAGGACGCTGACCACGAGATCATCGCGGCACCCGGCAACGCCGGCATCAACGCCCGCGTCGACTCCGTCGCCCTCGACCCGAGCAACGGCAGGGTCGTCACCCAGTACGCCGTCGACAACGCCGTCGAGCTCGTCATCGTCGGCCCCGAGGCACCGCTCGTGGCGGGTGTGGCCGACCATCTGCAGCGCGCAGGCGTGCCCGTCTTCGGGCCGAGCAAGAAAGCCGCGCAGCTCGAGGGCAGCAAGGCCTTCGCCAAGCGCATCATGGACGCGGCCCACGTGCCCACCGGCCGAGCCGTGCGCGCCGAGAAGGTGAGCGACGCCGAGGAGGCGATGGCCGAGTTCGGCGCTCCCTACGTCATCAAGGCCGACGGCCTGGCCGCGGGCAAGGGCGTGCTCGTCACGAGCGACCGCGAGGCCGCGCAGCAGCACGCCGAATACTGGCTGCAGCACGGCAGCGTTCTCATCGAGGAGTTCTTGCAGGGCCAGGAGGTCTCGCTGTTCTTCCTCAGCGACGGCACCAACGTGCTGCCTCTCGAGCCCGCACAGGATTACAAGAGGGCCCTCGACGGCGATGAGGGGCCCAACACCGGCGGCATGGGGGCGTACTCGCCGCTGCCGTGGCTGCCCTCCGACTTCGTCGACGAGGTCGAGGCGTCGGTCGCGCTGCCGACCGTGCGGCAGCTCGCGGCCGAGGGCACGCCCTTTGTGGGCCTGCTCTACTGCGGGTTGATCGTCACCGCATCCGGTGTGCGTGTCATCGAGTTCAATGCGCGCTTCGGCGACCCCGAGACGCAGGTCGTGCTGCCCCGGCTCGAGACCCCCCTGAGCGAGCTGCTGCTGGCCGCGGCCACCGGCGGCCTCGGCCGCCTGACCAAGCCCAGATTCCGGGATGCCGTGGCCGTGACGGTCGTGCTGGCGAGCGAGGGCTACCCGGAGAACCCGATCACGGGCCGCCCGATCAGCGGGCTCGAGCGGGCGCTCGAGGTGGAGGGCGTGACCATCGCCCACGCCGCCACCGCCCTCGCCGACGGGTCGTTCGTCGCCACCGGCGGCCGCGTGCTCAGCGTCGTGGCTACCGGGTCGTCTTTTGCCGAAGCGCGGTCACGGGCCTACGAGGCGCTCTCGCGAATCGACCTGCCGGGCAGCCACTACCGCACCGACATCGCACTGCGGGTGGCCGAGTGATCGCGGGCTGGAACCACTCCTACTCGGGCAAGGTGCGCGACCTCTACACCTCAGAAGACCACCCGGGCCAGGTGCTCATGGTCGCGAGCGACCGGGTCAGTGCCTTCGACCACGTGCTCGAACCGGGAATCCCCGGCAAGGGCGAGCTGCTCACCCAGCTGACCCTGTGGTGGTTCACCCAGCTCGACATGCCCAACCACCTGGTCGACCCGCAGCCCCCGCTGCCCTCGAACGCCACCCTCGCGCGCAGCCTGGAGATGTTCCCCATCGAGTGCGTCGTGCGCGGCTACCTCTCGGGCAGCGGCTGGGTCGAGTACCAGGCCACGCAGTCCGTCTGCGGCGTTGCCCTTCCCGCCGGGCTCGGCGACGGCGACCGGCTGCCCGAGCCGATCTTCACGCCCGCCTTCAAGGCGCCGATGGGCGAGCACGACGAGAACATCAGCTTCGAGCGCACGGTCGAGATCGTGGGGCTCGAGGCCGCGACAGCCTTGCGCGACGCATCGCTGGCGATCTTCGCTGCAGCGTCGGCACTCGCTGAGAGCAAGGGGCTCATCCTCGCCGACACGAAGTTCGAGTTCGGCAGCGACGAGAACGGAGCGCTGACCCTCGCCGACGAGGTGCTCACGCCCGACAGCTCGCGCTACTGGGACGCCTCCTTGTATGAGACCGGCGAGAGAACGGCCAGCTTCGACAAGCAGATCGTGCGCAACTGGCTGGCGGCCCACTGGGACAAGACCGGCACGCCGCCCGCCCTCCCCGCCGAGGTCGTCGAGCAGACGGCCGCGCGCTACCGGGAGTTGGTCGAAAGGCTGACCGCATGAGAGTCGATGAGGTCGAGTGGGGCCACCCGGCAGCCGTCGCCCTCCGGCAGGCGCAGCGCGACGAGATCGCTGTGCGCTACGGGCGCGACGACTCCGAGCCCGGCCCCGCTCCGACAGCCGACGACATCACCGCCTTCTTCGTCGCCTTCGATGAGGACGACAATCCGATGGGATGCGGTGGACTGCGCCAGCGCGACGACACCGAGGCAGAGATCAAGCGCATGTTCGTCGCCCCGGAGCACCGTGGCTCGGGCGTCTCGACCGCCATCCTGCAGCGCCTCGAGCAGTACGGGCGGGAGCAGGGCTGGGCACGACTGGTGCTCGAGACGGGCGACCAGCAGCCCGATGCCATCCGCTTCTACACGCGCGAGGGCTACGAGCGCATCCCGAACTTCGGCTACTACGCCGACAGCTCCTACAGCCTCTGCTTCGCCAAGCCGCTCTAGCGCAGGGCGAGAGCCGCGCGCACTAGCCCGGCGTTGTCGGGGGCCTCGCTGCCGTCGGGCAGCTCGAGGGTGTCCTCGAAACCGATGCGGATGCCGTGGCCGTGCGCGAGCGCATAGCGCAGCACGGGCCAGCAGCTCTCCTCCTCGCCGTGCACCAGCAGCGGGTACTCGTCGCCGACGATGTCGAGGATCTCGTCGGCGAGCGCCACGGTCGCTCGCGACGGCAGCTCGACGAGCACGCGCAGGCACTCGGACTGCAGCTCTGACGACACCCAGGTGCGCGCGGCCGAGAGCGTCCAGAGCCCGACCTCGAGGCCGATGCCGCGGTCGAGCAGGGCGGCGGCGACGTCGGCCGCACCGTCCTCATGCCAGTTCACCGACGCGAAGTCAGGCAGCACATCCCACTCGTGAATCACGCGCACGCGATCACGGGGATTCTCGACGAGCCACGCGCCGGTCGTCACGCCGACCGGCAGGCCCGGCGAGGCGGCGCGGATAGCGTTGACGGTCCGCGCGACCGCCGTCGCGGCCATCGACTCCCGGCGCGGCTCCCGCGGGTGCACGTGCACGGAGGTGGCGCCGACCTCGGCGCAGTCGCGCGCATCCCAGCCGAGCTCGGCGGCACTGCGCGGAAGACGTGGGTGCGCGTCGCGCGGTCGGCTGCCATTGATGCAGGCCTGTATCTCCACCCTGAAACCCTAAACCGCGCCGCGGGCCGCCTCACGCCCGCTACGAGCGCGGATCGCAAGAATCTTGCGTTTCATTGTTACAAACGCGTGAAGGTTCATAACTGTTGGAGCACTCTTGTCAATTCCGCTCGATGGGTTGTGAAACTTTCGGTAACGTCATCTCCACAGTCCCGGTTCCGGGCTTCTTCTTGGAGGACACATCTTGAGAATCACATCTCGCAAGACCGTGGTCGGTGGGCTCACGCTCATCACCGCAAGCGCACTTCTTCTCGCCGGCTGCGCCGCAGCCCCGGAGGAGGACGGCACCGACACCGGTGCGGCCGCATCCGACTTCGTTCCCTGCATGGTGTCCGACGCCGGTGGATTCGACGACAAGTCGTTCAACCAGCTCGGCTTCGAGGGCATCAACAAGGCAGCCGACGAGCTCGGTGTCGAGGCCATCACGGTCGAGTCCACGGTTGAGACCGACTACGCCCCGAACATCCAGCAGCTCGTCGACCAGAACTGCAGCCTGATCGTCACCGTCGGCTTCGCGCTCTCGCAGGCGACTGTTGACGCCGCGCTCGCGAACCCCGACATCGAGTTCGCGATCATCGACGACGCCGCTGACAACGACTTCAACGGCGAGACCGACGCTCCGAACATCAAGCCGATCGTCTTCGACACCGCCCAGGCCGCGTACCTCGCGGGCTACCTGTCGGCTGGCGTTTCCGAGACCGGCGTCATCGGCACCTTCGGTGGCATGAACTTCCCGACCGTCTCGATCTTCATGGACGGCTTCAAGCAGGGTGCTGAGCACTACAACGAGGTCAGCGGAACGTCCGTCTCGGTCCTCGGCTGGGATGGCACCGACGGCTCCTTCACCGGTGGCTTCGCCGCCGGCACCGAGGCTCAGGCCACCGCCCAGGCCCTCATCGACCAGAACGTCGACGTGCTGCTGCCCGTCGGTGGTCCGATCTACCAGAGCGCCGCTGCGGCGATCCGCGACTCCGGCCGCAGCATCGCGCTGCTCGGTGTTGACGCCGACGTGTACGACACCGACCCGAGCGTCGCCGACCTGCTGCTGACCTCGGTCCGCAAGGGCATCGACGTCGCCACGTACGACACCGTGCTCGCCGCGGGCAAGGGTGACTTCGACGCCACCCCGTACGTCGGAACCCTCGAGAACGGTGGAGTTGGCATTGCTGACTACCACGACTACGCCGACAAGGTCCCTGCCGACCTCGACGCTGCGATCCAGGACCTCAAGGCCCAGATCATCAGCGGCGAAGTCAAGGTATCGTCCTACCTCGCTGGCTAGTAATCAGCCCTAACTGGGGGAGGTCGGCTTACGCTGGCCTCCCCCAGTGCTGTTAAGCACTACACGTAGAATCAGGAACCATGGAGCTCGAACTTCGCGGCATTACGAAGAGATTCGGTGCCCTCGTAGCCAACGACCACATCGACCTCACGGTGAAACCCGGTGAGATCCACGCCCTCCTCGGCGAGAACGGCGCAGGCAAGTCCACGTTGATGAACGTGCTCTATGGCCTGTACACGGCCGATGAGGGCTCGATCCTGCTCGACGGCGTCGAGCAGCACTTCAACGGACCGGGCGACGCCATGGCCGCCGGCATCGGCATGGTGCACCAGCACTTCATGCTCATCCCGGTGTTCACCGTCGCCGAGAACGTCATGCTGGGCCACGAAGACGTGACCTTCGGCGGACGACTGGACCTCACGACCGCTCGCGCGAAGGTGCGCGAGATCTCGAAGCGGTTCGGCTTCAACATCGACCCCGACGCCCTCGTCGAAGACCTCCCCGTCGGTGTTCAGCAGCGGGTCGAGATCATCAAGTCACTCTCACGCGATGCGAAGGTTCTCGTGTTCGACGAGCCCACCGCCGTGCTCACCCCGCAGGAGACCGACGAGCTGATGGCCATCATGCGCCAGCTCAAAGAGGCCGGCACGTCGATCGTCTTCATCACCCACAAGCTGCGCGAGGTTCGCGAGGTCGCGGACCGCATCACCGTCATCCGCCTCGGCAAGGTCGTCGGCGAGGCCGCCCCGACCTCGAGCAACTCCGAGCTCGCGTCGCTCATGGTCGGCCGCGCCGTCGAGCTGACCGTGAAGAAGGGCAAGGCGAAGGCCGGCAAGCCGGCGCTCGTCGTCGAGAACCTGCGTGTGCTCGACCACACCGGCCAGGTTCTCGTCAACAACGTGAGCTTCGAGGTCAAGGCCGGCGAGGTACTCGCCATCGCGGGCGTGCAGGGCAACGGGCAGACCGAGCTCACCGAGGCGATCCTCGGGCTGCAGCACCGCGTCACGGGCAGCATCACGCTCGACGGCAACGAGATCGCCGGCAAGAGCATCCGGCACATACTCGATGCCGGCGTCGGATTCGTGCCAGAGGACCGCACCGAAGACGGCCTCGTCGCCGAGTTCACGATCGCCGAGAACCTCATGCTCGACCGCAGCGACGGAGAGCCCTTCGTCAAGCGCGGCTCGCTGCAGTTGAACGACCTGGCAGACTTCGCCCGCGAGAAGGTGACCGAGTTCGACATCCGCACGCAGAGCATCGAGACCCACGCGGGGCGCCTCTCCGGAGGCAACCAGCAGAAGGTCGTGCTCGCCCGCGAGCTCAGCCGAGAGTTGCGGCTCTTCGTCGCCGCCCAGCCCACCCGTGGACTGGACGTCGGCTCGATCGAGTTCGTGCACACCCGCATTATCCAGACGCGCGACAGCGGCACGCCCGTGATCGTCGTCTCGACGGAGCTCGACGAGGTGACCGCCCTCGCCGACCGCATCGCGGTCATGTACCGCGGAAAGATCGTCGGAATCGTGCCGGGAGACACCCCGCGCGAGACCCTAGGACTCATGATGGCCGGCGAAGCGCTGGCAGGATCGGGGGATGCCGCGTGAGCGACACCACTGCCCCGGTGGCAACGACGCCACCACCCCGCGACCGCTTCACCCAAGCGGCCCGTGACATCGTCGGAGGAGGCATCGGCATCTCGATCCTCGCGGTCGTGCTCGCGCTGCTCGTCGGTGCGGTGCTCATCGCCACCACCGATGAGAAGGTGCAGGAGACGGCCGGGTACTTCTTCTCGCGGCCGAGCGACATGCTCTCGGCCATCTGGAACTCGGTCTTCGGCGCATACTCCGCCCTCTTCCAGGGCTCGATCTACAACTTCCGCGCCGATGACTTCGCCCGCGGCATCCGCCCGCTGACCGCGACCCTCACCTTCGCCACGCCGCTCATCGTCGCCGGCCTCGGCGTCGGGCTCGGCTTCCGCGTCGGCATGTTCAACATCGGCGGGCGCGGGCAGATGCTCGTGGCCGCGGCCGCCGCCGGCTATGTCGGCTTCGCGGTGCCGCTGCCGCCCGTCATCCACGTTCTCGTCGCGGTTCTCGCGGGCGTCGCGGCCGGCGCCCTGTGGGGCGGCATCGTGGGTCTGCTCAAGGCGCGCACGGGGGCGCACGAGGTGATCGTCACGATCATGCTCAACTTTGTGGCCCTGTACCTCATCTCGTTCCTGCTTCGCACGCCGGGCGCCCTGCAGGCACCCGGCAGCTCGAACCCGAAGACCGCACCCATGCTCGACACGGCGATCTTCCCCAAGCTGCTCGGGCCCCAGTACAACCTGCACGCCGGGTTCCTGCTCGTCATCGCGGCGACCGTGTTCGTCTGGTGGCTGCTCAGCCGCTCGAGCATGGGATTCAAGTTCCGCGCAGTCGGAGAGAACCCGCACGCCGCACGCGTCGCCGGCATCGACGTCAACCGCGTCTACATCATCGCCATGGTGCTCTCGGGCGCGCTGGTCGGCCTCGCGGGCGTGAGCCAGGTGCTCGGCACCGAGACCAACGGCTTCAGCGCGGGCATTGATGCCGGTATCGGCTTCGACGCGATCACGGTAGCCCTTCTCGGCCGTTCGCGGCCGTGGGGCATCTTCGTGGCCGGCATCCTGTTCGGCGCCTTCAAGGCGGGTGGATTCGCCATGCAGGCCGCTGAGGGCATCCCGATCGATATCGTGCTTGTCGTGCAGTCGCTCATCGTGCTGTTCATCGCCGCGCCGCCGCTGGTGCGGGCGATTTTCCGACTGCCGCTGCCGGGGAGCATCAAAACTCCCCGCGTTGCCGCGATTGCCGAGGAGGCGAAGTGAGCACGCTCGTGGATCCGGCGATCGCCCCGGAGAAGGTTTCTGTCGTCAGCTGGAAGGGCACGATCGCCCTCGGCATCTTCGTCGTGGTGGCGGTCGGCCTGTTCGTCGGCCTGCCGCGCGCAACGGAGACCAGCACGTTCAGCCTCGCAACCGGCACGGATTTCGTGCAGCTGCCCAACCTCGTGATGCCCACCTTCGCCACAACGGTCGTTGCAATCGTGCTGCTGGCCGTCCTGGCGGTCGTCAGCGCCCTGCTGGTGCGCGCCAAGCGCCGCCCGCCGCTGTGGCTCACTGTTGGCTTCGCCCTCGTGTTCCTCTTCGCCTTCCTCACCTGGGCCTCGTCCGGTCCGCTGCCACTGCAGGTGCCCGGGCTCCTCATCGGCACCGTGACCCTCAGTGTTCCGCTCGTGTTCGGCGCGATGTCGGGCGTCATCAGCGAGCGCGTGGGTGTTGTCAACATCGCCATCGAGGGCCAGCTGCTCGCCGGCGCCTTCAGTTCGGCCCTCGTCGCGACTCTCACTGGCAACGGCTTCCTCGGCCTGCTCGCCGCCGCCGTCGCCGGCGTGCTCGTGTCGTTCGTGCTCGCGGCCTTCGCGATCAAGTACCTCGTCGACCAGGTCATCGTCGGCGTCGTGCTCAACGTTCTGGTGATCGGACTCACGAGCTTCTTCTTCACCCAGGTGCTCTCACCGAACGCCGCCACGCTCAACAACCCGGAGCGCTTCGACCGGCTGCCGATTCCCGTGCTCAGCCAGATCCCGATCGTCGGGCCAACCCTGTTCAACCAAACGGTCATCGTCTATGCGATGTACTTCGTCGTGGCCGGGGTGTACTTCGCCCTGTTCCACACCAAGTGGGGCCTGCGGGTACGCGCGGTCGGCGAGCACCCGACCGCCGCCGACACCGTCGGCATCAAGGTGAACCGCACGCGGTTCATCAACGTATCGATCGCCGGTGCGATCGCCGGATTCGGCGGAGCCTTCTTCACCCTCGGCCTCGTCGGCGCCTTCGGCAAAGAGATGACCGCCGGTGCCGGATTCATCGCCCTCGCTGCGGTGATCTTCGGCCGGTGGGATCCGATTCGCGCCACCCTGGCCGCCCTGCTGTTCGGCTTCGCCTTCAACCTGCAGAACGTGCTCGGGGTCATCGGCTCGCCGGTGCCGAGCGAGTTCATGCTCATGCTGCCCTACGTGGTCACCATCGTCGCGGTTGCCGGCCTCGTCGGCCGCGTTCGCGGTCCCGCCGCAGCAGGAAAGCCGTACATCAAGTCATGACGACCACGACTATCGACTGGGACTCGCTGCGCGCCCGCGCGAACGAGATCGCCAAGAACGCCTACGTGCCGTACTCGAAGTTCCCGGTGGGCGTTGCCGCCCTCGTCGACGATGGGCGGGTTATCGTCGGCTGCAACGTCGAGAACGCCTCCTACGGCCTGACGCTGTGCGCCGAGTGCGCGCTCGTCTCGACGCTGCACATGACCGGCGGCGGCAAGCTCGTCGCCTTCACCTGCGTGGACGGCCATGGCAACATCCTGATGCCCTGCGGCCGCTGCCGACAGCTGCTGTTCGAGCACTCGGCCGAGGGCATGCTGCTCGAGACGGTCAGCGGCATCAAGACCATCGACGAGGTCATCCCCGACGCCTTCGGGCCGCGGACGCTGGCCGCATATGCAACAGAGGAAAACTAATGGCTGTAGAGCCCTTCGACGCTGTCGACATCATCCGCACCAAGCGCGACGCCGGCGTTCTCTCGACCGAGCAGATCGACTGGCTGATCGACGCCTACACCCGTGGCTACGTCGCCGACTCGCAGATGAGCGCCTTCACGATGGCCGTCTACCTCAACGGCATGGAGCGCCGCGAGATCCGCGACCTCACCCTGGCGATGATCGCCAGCGGCGAGCGCCTCAACTTCGACACGCTCTCGAAGCGCACGACCGACAAGCACTCCACCGGGGGCGTCGGCGACAAGATCACCCTGCCCCTTGCCCCCCTGGTTGCGAGCTTCGGCGTCGCGGTGCCCCAGCTGAGCGGGCGCGGCCTCGGCCACACCGGCGGCACGCTTGACAAGCTCGAGTCGATCCCCGGCTGGCGCGCCGACCTCACCAATGACGAGTTCTTCGCCCAGCTCGAAGACGTGGGCGCGGTCGTCTGCGCCGCGGGCACCGGGCTGGCTCCGGCCGACAAGAAGCTCTATGCCCTGCGCGATGTGACGGCGACCGTGGAGTGCATCCCGCTCATCGCATCCTCGATCATGTCGAAGAAGATCGCCGAGGGCACTGCCTCTCTCGTGCTCGACGTCAAGTTCGGCGGCGGTGCCTTCCTCAAGGACCTCGGCTATGCCCGCGAGCTCGCGCGCACGATGACCGAGCTCGGCGACGACGCCGGGGTGAAGACCACGGCCTTCCTGACGAACATGAACGTGCCGCTCGGCCTCGCCATCGGCAACGCCAACGAGGTGCGCGAGTCGGTTGAGGTGCTCGCCGGCGGCGGCCCCGCCGACGTCGTCGAGCTGACCCTGGTGCTCGCACGCGAGATGCTCGACCAGGCCGGCGTCATCGACGCCGACGTCGAGGGCGCGCTGAAGAACGGCAAGGCCATGGACACCTGGCGCCGCATGATCTCCGCCCAGGGCGGAGACCCGGATGCCGCCCTGCCGACCGCGAAAGAGACGCACGTCGTCACCGCGCCCCGCAGCGGCGTTCTCACCCGCCAGGACGCCCTCCCCTTCGGCGTGGCCGCCTGGCGCCTCGGTGCCGGCCGTGCGCGGCCACAGGACCCGGTGCAGCACGCTGCCGGCATCGACCTGCATGCCAAGCCGGGCGACGAGGTGACCGAGGGCCAGCCGCTGTTCACCCTCTCGGCCGACGAGCCGGAGCGCTTCGAGCGCGCCCTCGAGGCCCTCGAGGGCTCGTGGGCCGTCGGCCCGCGCGACGAGCTCGTCGACTACGGGCCGCTCATCGCCACTCGCATCGACTAGGGCGAATATTGCGGCCGCCCAGGCGGTTGCACTGCGTATGGACCTTCTCGCCGCAGACACCGCCATGGGTGCTGTCACCCTTCGCGTCGCCGACCTCGACGCCTCGACCGCCTACTACCGCGACGGCGTCGGCCTGCAGGTGCTCAGCGCCGACGGCCCGGTGGTCACCCTCGGTCGCGGCACGACCCCGGTCGTCATCCTCGAGCACGCGCCAGAGCTCAGGCACGCCTCGCCGCGCGACGCCGGGCTCTTCCACACCGCCATCCTCTTCGACACGGAGGAGGCCCTCGCGGCGGCCGTGTACTCCGTCGCGCAGCACTACCCGCACAACTTCACCGGCTCGAGCGACCACCTCGTGAGCAAGGCCTTCTACTTCAACGACGTCGAGAACAACGGCGTCGAGCTCTACTGGGACCGCGACAGGAGCGAGTGGAGCTGGGCGCACGGCTCCATCGAGATGGGCACGGTCTACCTCGACCCCAACGCCTTCCTGCAGCAGAACCTCACCGAGCAGGCCATCGCCGACCCCGTGATCGGCGGCGCGCGGGTCGGGCACGTACACCTGCAGGTCGGCGACGTCGCGACCGCGCGCGAGTTCTACGTCACCCGGCTCGGGTTCGAGTCGACCATCGAGATCCCCAACCAGGCGCTGTTCGTCAGCGCTGGGGGCTACCACCACCACATGGCGATGAACACCTGGAACTCGAAGGGGGCCGGCCCGCGGCAGCTCGCGCTGGGGCTGGGGCGGGTCGATATCGAGGTGCCGTCCAGCGACGACGTAGGGGCCCTATCCGAGCGGATGCGGCACTACGGCGTGCAGACCCGCGACGACGGGCAGACGCTCGCCGTCGACGACCCGTGGGGAAACCTTCTGCTGGTGAAAGCAGCAGTAGTCTGACCCCATGACCACACCCCTTCCCGAACTGCTCGCCCTCGTCTCGACGCTCAACGACCCGAAGAACCCCTTCACCTACACGGTGAAGGGCAACTCGATCATCGGCAAGTGGGACATCGTCAGCGCCAAGTCCCTCTACCCGACCGAGTACAAGCAGGTCGACAAGAAGTTCCAGATCACCGTCGACCTCGACGCGAAGAAGGGCACCTGGAAGCCCAAGGAGAAGACCTCTGACAGCGGCGCCTCCGTCGCCGACGGCAAGATCTCGATCGGCGGCAGCGTCGGCGGGTTCAGCGGCAAGAGCATGAGCAAGGGCGCCAGCTTCGAGTTCGGCGGCGTCAACAAGAAGAAGGGCGAGGATGCCACCCTGGCCCCCCTCGTCTACAGCTGGGACACCGCCAAGATCAAGAAGCCCCTCTTCGACCTGCTCGAGGCCAACGGCTGGAAGCGCAAGAAGGGCCTCTTCGGTTAACGTTGGCCCATGACGATCGGTGAGCGCCTCAGCCGGGTCGCCATGATCCCCGTGGCGCCCGTGCTCTACGCACAGGGCAAGCGGCTGCGGCGCGACACCCCGATCCTGCCGCCAGCCCCACTGCCCTGGCACGGCTCGCACCCCGGGCCCGACCCGCTGCGCCTGCTGCTGCTCGGCGACTCGACGGTCGCCGGAGTGGGGGC
Organism: Actinomycetota bacterium; assembly: GCA_013297645.1. GTDB lineage: Bacteria > Actinomycetota > Actinomycetes > Actinomycetales > Microbacteriaceae > Conyzicola. Next base: position 9,484 of record JAAFHU010000012.1, on the reverse strand, counting down.
GGCGACGCAGCGGGACGGGCTGGCGGGCAACCTCGGCCGCGAGCTGGGCGAGCGCCTCGGGCGCGGCGTCGAGTGGCGAGCCGTGGGCGAGAGCGGGGCGACCAGCAGAGACCTCCTCGAGCGGTTTGTCGACGAGGCGGTCAGCGAGCCCGTCGATGTGGCCTTCCTCTCGGTGGGGGCGAACGACGCGCTCGGGCTGCGGTCGCGCGCGGTCTTCGGCAGGGACATCCGCCTGATTGTCGGCCAGCTTCGTCAGATGAGCCCGGACTGCACGATCATCATGTCGTCGCTGCCCGCGTTCTTCCGCTTCGAGCTGCTGCCCAACCCGCTCAAGCGCAACCTCTACCGGCACTCGCGCAGTCTCGAGGCGGAGGCACGGCGAATCATCGGCATGACCGATAACGCGCGCATGAGCCCGCCGCCGCCGCCCTACACCGACGGCTTCTTCGCGAGCGACCTCTTTCACCCGAGCGCGGTCGGCTACCGCGACTGGGCGCGCTTCGCCATCGACGACGCCGTGGCGAGCGGCGTTCTCGCGTGAAGCCGATCCAGCCCTCGGGCTACGGCAGCCGCTTCATCGCGATCGCCTTCGCTCCCCTGCTCTTTCCGCAGAGCAGGGTCGTGCTCTCGCACCTGCCGACGCTGCCCGAGGCCACCGGGCTGCGCTACGGCAAGATCGCCGGCCCCGACCCGCTGCGACTGCTCGTCTTCGGCGACTCCACGGCCGCGGGCGTGGGGGCGAAGACCCAGCACGATGCCCTCGCCGGGGTGCTGTCGCGCGAACTCCACGAGCGCTTCGGCCGGGGGGTCACCTGGCAGGTGCACGCGCGCTCCGGCGTGACCTCGGGCGAGCTGCGGTCCTTCTTCCTCCCGGTCGCGACGACCGAGCACTACGACATCATCTTCTTGACGATCGGCGTCAACGACGTCATGCACCTGCGGCGCAAGAGGCAGTTCGCGCACGACCTCGCGCAGATCCTCGACGAGCTGCGCGCCGCGTCACCCGAGGCATGGATCATCGTGCCCGGCGTGCCGCGCATGGAACGCTTCGACTCCCTGCCCGACCCCCTCAGCAGCATCCTCGGTGCGCGCGCGCACCGCATCAACCGCGGCGCCCGCCAGGTCATCGAGGGGCGCTACAAGGTGGTGCACACCAAGCCGTGGCCGATCGGCACCCCGGGTTTCTTCGCGAAGGACGACTTCCACCCCAGCGCGACCGGCTACGCCGCCTGGGCGCGTGCCGCGCTCGACTTCTGGCAGAAGCGCAGTGCTCTTTAGAAGCGTGGATGCCGTGGCCGCCTACCTGGGCGACACCCCCGCACCCCGCCGCCGCATCATCGGCATCGCCGGCGAGCCCGGCGCCGGCAAGAGCACGGTCGCCGCCGCGCTCGCGGCGCAGCTCGGAGCAGCCCTCCTCCCCATGGACGGCTACCACCTGCCGCAGTCTCGTCTGGTTGAACTCGGCCGCCGCGACCGCATGGGCGCGCCCGACACCTTCGACGTCGACGCCTTCGTGCTCACCCTCGCCGACCTGCGCATCGGGGCGGCAACCGTCTTCGCGCCCGAGTTCGACCGGGACGTGGAGGAGGCGGTGGCCGACGTCATCGCCATCCAGCCCGAGGTCACCACCGTCGTCGTCGAGGGCAACTACCTGCTGCTCGACAGCGGCGGGTGGGAGAGGGTGGCCGACCTGCTCGACGTCACCTTCTTCGTGGATGTCGACCACGACATCCGCCTGCTGCGCCTGATCAATCGGCACGTGCGCTTCGGCAAGTCGCAGGACGAGGCGCGCGCCTGGGCCCTTGGCCCCGACGAGGCCAACGCGCGGGTCATCGCCGCGACCGCCGCCCGCGCCGACCACGTCCTTCGCCTATCCTGAGCGCATGTGGTTCTCATCTACGCAACCACAGCTCGACATCGCTGCTGAGGTATGTAGAGACTTTCGTGATGCGGGCCCGCGTTTCGCCGCCGCCGGCGTGGTCGATTCCGACACCTATCTCGAACACTGGACCGGCGATGCGACGCTCTTCGAGGTAGCGCTCCCCGACCGTGGTGCAAGGCTGCACGCATTGTTCGTGCCGGACGATGGCGAGCGGCCCTTCCGCGCTGGCTGGAGCACCAACGGTCTCATCCTCGATGGCCCTCCTCACTTCACCATGCCTGCGTCGGTCGAGGCGCTGCGCAGTTCTCAGGCCACAATCACCTGGATGCTCGAGCAACTGATCGCCGGCCCGCCCGCATCGCGACGCCCGAGGACCCCGCGATCGGGCCGTTAGGCGAGCTCACCCGCAGAGGGGCCGGCTCATCGCCGCGACCGCCGCCCGCGCTCACCAAAAGGAGGACATCGTGTCCCCCGTCGAGATGGGGGCCAGAGTGTCCTCTCCATGGTGAGCGTCGCGGCACACAGCCCGACGGGCGACCTGACCTAGACTTGAGGCGTCCAGCCGCGCGAGCCCCAGGAGTACCGGTGCCAACAATCGTCGTCGAGGTCATGCCGAAGGCAGAGCTTCTTGACCCGCAGGGCAAGGCTGTCGCCGGCGCCCTGGCCCGCCTCGGCAAGAACGAGTTCAGCGCCGTGCGCATCGGCAAGCGCTTCGAGCTGACCGTCGACGGAGAAGTGGATGCCGCCCTGCTCGCGCAGGTCGACGAGCTCGCCGCCGACCTCTTCAGCAACTCCGTCATCGAGGACGTCGTCAGTGTGACGGTCAACGACTGATGAAGATCGGCGTCATCACCTTCCCGGGCTCACTCGACGATCGCGACGCCCAACGCGCGGTTCGCCTCGCGGGAGCGACCCCGGTCGCGCTCTGGCACGGCGACCACGACCTGCAGGGCGTTGACGCGATCGTGCTGCCCGGCGGCTTCAGCTACGGCGACTACCTGCGCGCCGGGGCGATCGCCAGCCACTCGCCGATCATGGCGGAGGTCATCGACGCAGCGTCCAAGGGCATGCCCGTGCTCGGCATCTGCAACGGATTCCAGATGCTCGCCGAGGCGCGCCTGCTGCCCGGCGCCCACACGCGCAACGGCCACCAGCAGTTCATTTGCCGCGACCAGAAGATGCGTGTCGAGAACGCGTCGACCGACTGGACCAACGGCTATGCCGAGGGCCAGGAGATCGTCATCCCGTTGAAGAATGCCGATGGCCGCTTCGTCGCCGATGCCGAGACCATCACCCGCATCGAGGGCAACGGCCAAGTCGTCTTCCGCTACCTCGACGTCAACCCGAACGCCTCGATCAACGACATCGCCGGCGTCGCCAACGAGCGCGGCAACGTGGTCGGCCTCATGCCGCACCCGGAGCACGCCACCGAGCTCGGCTTCGGACCGGACACCGCGGATGCGATGCGCAGCGGAACCGACGGCCTCGCCTTCTTCACGAGCGCGATTGCCGCGCTAACTCGCGTCTAGAGCATGGCCGTGTCACCCCGTCGCCTCTTCGGCGTGCTCGCCTTCGCCGAAGCCGTCACCTGGACCCTGCTCATCACCGCGCTGATCGTGCGCGCGACCGCGGGCCTCGACTGGACGGTGAGCGTTGCCGGCGGCATCCACGGCTTCGTCTTCCTCGCCTATGGGGCGACCGCACTGCTCGTCGGCGTCAACCAGCGGTGGAGCATCGGGCTCATCGTGCTCGCGGTCGCCACTGCGGTTGTGCCCTACGCCACGATCCCGCTCGAGCTCTGGCTGGCACGCAGCGGTCGGCTCGACGGCGAGTGGCGCCGCGAGGCCACCGGCGACCCGCGCGACCAGGGCGTCGTTGACCGCCTCGCGCGCTGGTTCATCCGCCACCCGATCCTGCTGGTGGCAGCGGTCACCCTCGCGGTCGTGGTGCTGTTCGTCGTGCTGGTGATCCTCGGTCCGCCCGGAGGGCGCGACTAGCGTCAGATCAGGAAGAACGGAATCACGCCGGGATTGCGCGCGTGAACGATCGCGAGGAACACCACGAGATCGAAGAGCAGGTGCACGATCAGCACGTAGGTCAGTGACCGCGTGATCGTGAAGGTGAAGCCCTGCAGCAGCGCGAAGGGGACCGTCAGCAGCGGGCCCCACGCGGTGTAGCCGAGCTCCCAGAGGAACGAGACGAAGATCACCATCTGCAGCAGGTTCGCCTGCCACATCGGAAAGTGCCGCTTGAAGAGCACGAAAACCGTGCAGATGAAGAAGAGCTCGTCCCAGGTGCCGACCGCGTTCACGCCGATGAAGAAGCGGCCGATCTCGTCGGGCGAGGTCACGCTCTCGGGCCAGTTGAGGTAGACGCCCGAGGTGATGAAGTAGAAGGGCAGGATCAGCCAGCCGAGAAACAGGATGAGGGCGAAGTACGACCACTGCAGCTTCGTCCACGTCGTGCCCGCTCGCCACGGGAAGCGGATGACGTGGTCCTTGAAGACGAATCGCGAGAGCAGATACGGCGTCGCCACCGCGAGCGCAAGAACAATGCCGACCGTGAAGAAGTTGACCCACTCGATGTTGGCCTTGACCGAGATGAAACTGACGATCACCATTCCCGAGGCGATGAGCACGAGGTCCTTGAGCAATCCGGTGGTTAGCTGCCGCCGGTCGAACAGCCAGGCAAGGAGGAGCGCGACCGCGAGGAGGGCGTAGCCGGCCCACACGATCCGCCACGGGTAGAGGAACAGCGCCGATCCGCTCACGAGTACCGCCGGGACCAGCCCCCAGCTGAGTGCGCTGCGCGCGGCAGTTTGCTCGGTGTCGACGGTGGGCACAAGCACAGTGTGCCAGACCGAGCTGCGCGGGCGTCGGTAGAATCGAGGGGTGAATCCGGGTGCCGATACTGTCCAGAACGCCGCAGCGACGCCCGAGAAGGAGCAGCCCTACGACGCCCTCGGGCTCAAAGAGGACGAGTACCTGAAGATTCGCGAGATCCTCGGCCGCCGCCCCACGAGCGGCGAGCTCGCGATGTACTCGGTCATGTGGAGCGAGCACTGCTCGTACAAGAGCTCGAAGAACTACCTCCGGCAGTTCGGCCAGAAGGTCAGCCCGGCCATGAAGAAGAACCTCATGGTGGGCATGGGCGAGAACGCCGGAGTGGTGGATGTCGGCAACGGCTGGGCCGTCACCTTCAAGATCGAGAGCCACAACCACCCCTCGTACATCGAGCCCTTCCAGGGTGCTGCCACCGGTGTCGGCGGCATTGTGCGCGACATCATCTCGATGGGCGCCCGCCCGGTCGCCGTCATGGACGCCCTGCGCTTCGGCGCGATCGACAATGACGACACCCCGCGCGTCGTACACGGCGTCACGAGCGGCATCAGCTTCTATGCCAACTGCCTCGGCCTGCCGAACATCGGTGGCGAGACCTACTTCGACAGCGTCTACCAGGCCAACCCCCTGGTCAACGCGCTGGCCGTCGGCGTGCTGCGCCACGAGGACCTGCACCTCGCCAACGCCCGGGGCGTCGGCAACAAGGTCGTGCTGTTCGGGGCGCGCACGGGCGGCGACGGCATCGGCGGAGCATCCATCCTCGCCTCCGACAGCTTCAGCGAGGGCGGGCCGACCAAGCGGCCCGCTGTGCAGGTCGGCGACCCCTTCGCCGAGAAGGTGCTCATCGAGTGCTGCCTCGAGCTGTTCGCTCAGAAGCTGGTCGAGGGCATCCAAGACCTCGGTGCGGCCGGCATCTCGTGCGCGACCTCTGAGCTCGCCAGCAACGGCGACGGCGGCATGTTCATCGAGCTCGAGAAGGTGCTGCTGCGCGACCCCTCGCTGACCGCCGAGGAGATCCTCATGTCCGAGAGCCAGGAGCGCATGATGGCCATCGTGCGACCCGAGAAGCTCGACGGCTTTCTCGAGGTCGTCAAGAAGTGGGATGTCGAGACCTCCGTTCTTGGCGAAGTCACCGACACCGGCCGCCTCATTATCAACTGGCACGGCGAGGAGATCGTCAACGTCGAGCCCCGCACCGTCGCGATCGACGGACCGGTGTACGACCGGCCGGTCGTCTACCCGACCTGGATCGACGCGCTGCAGGCCGACTCGGCATCCGGCCTCTCCCGTGATGGAGACCTGCGCGAGCAGTTCCTCGCGCTGCTGTCGTCGCCCAACCTCAGCGACAAGAGCTGGATCACGAACCAGTACGACAAGTACGTCATGGGCAACACCGCCCTCAGCTACCCCGACGACGGCGGAATGGTGCGCGTCGACGAGGAGTCGGGACTCGGCTTCGCCGTGGCGACGGATGCGAACGGCCGCTACTGCCAGCTCGACCCGGCCATGGGCGCCCGCCTCGCCCTCGCCGAGGCCTTCCGCAACGTCGCCGTCACCGGCGCCACCCCGGTCGCGGTCAGCGACTGCCTCAACTTCGGCTCGCCGGAGAACCCCGAGGTGATGTGGCAGTTCAGCAAGACCGTCGAGGCGCTCGCGGATGCGTGCCTCGAGCTGGAGATCCCGGTCACCGGCGGCAACGTCTCGTTCTACAACCAGACCGGCGATGTGCCTATTCACCCGACCCCGGTCATCGCCGTGCTCGGCACGATCGACGACGTCTCGAAGCGCATCCCGAGCGGATGGCAGGACGAGGGCAACAACATCTACCTGCTCGGCACGACCGCGCTCGAGCTCGACGGCTCGGCATGGGCGGGCACCATCCACGACCACCTCGGCGGCACGCCCCCGGTCGTCGACTTCGCGGCCGAGCAGCGCCTCGCCGCCCTGATTCAGGCCGGAAACGAGCAGAACATCATCGCCTCGGCCCACGACCTCGCCGACGGCGGGCTCGCCCAGGCGCTCGCCGAGTCGGTCCTGCGCTTCGGCGTCGGCGCCCGCGTCTGGCTGGGCGACCTGCTCGAGCGCGACGGCATCGACGTGACCACGGCACTGTTCAGCGAGTCCACCGGCCGCGTCATCGTCTCGGTGCCGCGCGAAGACGACGTGCGCTTCCAGGGCCTCTGCGAGGGCCGCGGCTACCCGGTCGCGCGCATCGGCGTGACGGATGGGTCGTCGCTCGAGGTGCAGGACGTCTTCACTGTCAACGCCGACGAGCTGCGCCACGCGCACACCCGCACCATGCAGGAGTACTTCGGGGCGGTTGTCGGCGCTTAGGCAAACGAGCCGCTGAGCCCCAGTACCAGCATGCAGAGGCCTAGGGCGAGGCTGAGGGCGCCGATGACTCGGACCTCCAAGGCTGTCCGGTGCCGATAGGCGCGCCACCGCGGCCGCTGTGAATTGATCTCATTGAAGTGGTCAGCAACCTTCTGCGGCCAGATGACGCCTCGCGCGCTCACGAGGGACACAGCCATCCCCGCCACTGCCCCGAGGATGTTCGAGAGCGACACGGTGTTCACTTCACGTTCGGGAAGAACACGATCATGATCACGCCGAACACCACCAGAGCGATGCCGATGCCGAACATCGCCCGAGTGCTGATGAAGGGCTTGCGCGGCGGTTCGTTGATGGTCATAGCTGGAACTGTATCCCGGTCCACTGCTCGCTGAGGCGCCAGAGCTCGGCGCCGAAGGCGGGGTCGCGGTCCTGCGGCACGGCGGTGATGAGCTTCGACGCTCCCTTGAGGCCGTTGGGCGGCCCGTAGTACTCGCCGCCCTGCGCCTGCGGGTCGGTGAGGGCGCGCACCATGGCAGCGGCACCGGCATCCTTGCCCTGGGTCATCGGGCGCAGCAGCTGCTGCCCGAAGCGGTTGAGTGCCGAGGCCTGGTCGTTGATACCGGGCCTGCGGGCCGCCTGCACGTCGAGCGCGAAGCCGGGGTGGGCGACAAGCGACTGGATGCCGCTCGCGCTGGCCCGCAGGCGCCGATCGAGTTCGAAGCCAAAGGCCTGCATCGCGTGCTTGGAGTAGGCGTAGGCCTTCTCTGACTTGTAGCCCTGCTCCTGCAGCAGGTCGGCAATGTCGGCACGCATGAGCCGCGTGCTCATGCTGCCCATGCTCACGACGCGCGCGGTCGGGCTGAGCGACGAGAAGGCCTGCGCAACGAGGGCGAAGTGGCCGATGTAGTTGGTCGCCATGACCCTCTCGAGGCCGTCGACGGTGAGCTCGCGGTTCTTCACCGGCGAGACCAGGCCGGCGTTGAGCGCGAGGCCATCGATGGGGCCGAGCCGGCCGGCGGCCGCGGCGACGGAGTCGAGCGAGGCCGTGTCGAGGGGCACGAAGTCGACCACGGCGCCGGGCACGTGGTGGCGGATCGACGCGGCGGCGGCATCCGCCCGCTTCTCGTCGCGCGCGGCGATGACGACCCGGTGGCCGGCGGCGGCCAGCTGCTCGGCCACGAAGTAGCCGATGCCGCGCGATCCGCCGGTGACGACGAAGGCGCTCACTCGGGCTGAACCGAGATGGCGCCGGTCGACGCGATCTGCTCGTGGTGGTGGATGACCTCGGCGACGATGAAGTTGAGGAACTTCTCCGCGAAGGCGGGGTCGAGCTGCGCGGCCTCGGCGAGCGATCGCAGGTGAGCGATCTGCACGCGCTCGCGCTCGGGGTCGCTCGGCGGCATCCCGTTGGTTGCTTTGAGCCGCCCTACCTGCTGGGTGTACTTGAAGCGCTCGGCGAGCATGTGGATGAGGGCTGCGTCGATATTGTCGATGCTCAGCCGCAGGCTGGCGAGTTCGGTCTGTGCGTCACCCATGCACTGAGATTACCGCGCGAGGCGCGCCTCGAGACCCGCCTTCACGGCGGGCCACTCGTCGACGAGGATCGAGTAGACAGCGGTGTCACGCCAGCTGCCGTCGGCACGCAGCCGGTCGCGACGCACAATGCCCTCAAACTGGGCGCCGAGCTTCGCGATCGCGGCCCTCGAGCGGGCGTTGCGCTCGTCGGCCTGCAGCTTCACGCGGCCGATACCGTGGTCGAAGGCGTGCCCCAGCATGAGCAGTTTCGCCTCCGGGTTGACCGCGGTCCCCCAGACGCTGGGAGTGTAGGCGGTCCACCCGATGTGCGCGTGCTCGGCATCGAGGTCGAAGTCGCCGAGGGTGCTGGTGCCGACGAGCGTGCCGTCCGGGGTGCGCACGCCGTAGACGATGTTGCGGTCGAAGGCGAAGTACGTCGCGCCATAGGCAACGAAGGAATCGACCGTCGAGTGATAGCCCGCCGGGCCGCCGCCCCATCCGCCGGCATAGACCCGCGGGTCGTTGAGCGCCTCGAACAGCTCGGGCAGATCGTCCGCGTGCAGCGGGACGAGCCGGATCTGGCGCCCCTCGAGCGCGATGGGCGGCGGTTGCAGAGCGGTCACCCTGCCATCCTGCCAGTGCGCGCCCCCGCCGCTGAGAGCCAATCGCTATTCACCGGCCACGTGCGCCACTACGGTTGCCGCATGAGCATTCCTGCCTCCTCGCCGTGGGCGTTCGCGTGGGTGCGCACCCCTTTCTGGCGCATCCTCGGGTCGTTCGCGAGCTGGTATCTGTTCGCCCTGTGCATGATGCTGCTGCTGCAGGGCTTTCTGGGCCTCATGGCGATCGGCGGCTCGTGCGCGAGCGGCGGGCCCTACGTGATCGAGACGGAGTGCCCGGATGCCGTCGCCCT
>JAAFHU010000119.1:3485-7392 GCA_013297645.1 Actinomycetota bacterium | reverse complement strand
CTGTATCCGCCTTCGCCGGGCAGGACGCTGTACAACTCGATGCCGACACCGCCCGTCGCTTCGCCGACTCCCGTCACCTGCGCTTGCGCGGCGGAGAAGCTGTACGACAGCGCGGGCCGCGCGGGGCGAATGTGCAGCGCCCTGTTGGCAGAGTCCGGTCCCGGCGTGCTGTTCGCGTACGTCGAGCTCACGTGCAGGTCGGTGTAGTCGCCGTAGGGGATGTCGTTGACCGGCGTGCAGGACCAGAGGTCGTCATAGCCGATGGGCACGTTGTCGCACACGGTGGTGCCGTCGAGGATGACGTCGACGAACCCCATGGTCGGGCCGGAACCGGAGAAGGTCGGCGTCTGGTCGTTGGTGATCTCGCCGTTGTACGGGCTGGCCAGATCGGCGTTCGGCAGCGTGCTCGCCTTGATGATCTCGACCATGGGCGACGGCGTGCTGATATCTGCGGGGTTGTTGGCGTCACGGGCGACAGCGGTGAGCTGGTTGTAGCCGGGCTGCAGAATTCCGGCGCAGTCCCACACCGTGTCGAAGGCCGCAAGCAAGTCGAAGCAGGGCACATCGATGTTGCCGGTGTCGGGGTTGTAGCTCTGCACCTCGACGTAGACGGGCACATTGGTCGCGGCGATGGTGCCGTTGGCAAACAGGCCGGGCGTGAACTGGGTGGCATTGACTGACGGCGACAGCATCACGGGCTGGGCGGGCACCACCGCAGACGCGCTCATGGCTCCGCTGAACACCGAGAAGGAGATGAGGGTCAGCGCTCCCGCGGCGGTCAGCGCGCGGCGGCGCCAGCTGTAGGCGCGGGGCTTCAGGGTCGCGGCGCTGGCCGGGCGAGGGTGCAATGCGGATCGGGCGCGCATCAGAGGGCCCTTACGTTGATGGATGTTCGGGCATCGGTGCCGAGGCTGCTCACTGGGCGTGGGCAATGTGCTAAGGCTGCACCGTAAGAGTATCCACACGCATGTAACAGAAACGTTAACTCTCGTCGCGTTTCAAATCCAGGTGGGCAGCCACCAGTGCGCGCGCAGGTAGGTGTAGTCGATCGACTGGCCGGTCCAGAGCGGCCAGAAGAAGATGCTGAGCACGACAGCCAGCGCGAGGAAGACTGCGACGAGCCGCAGCACCGTCTCGCGCCGCCACGCGTCGTCGTCTCTGGAGCCGAGCACGAGGCCGATGGCGAGCGTCAGCGCGAGGATCATGTAGGGCTCGAAGGCGATCGAGTAGAACTGGAAGACCGTGCGGGTCGGGTAGAGCAGCCAGGGCAGGTACCCGGCGGCCATGCCGGTGAGGATGAGCCCGACCCTCCACTCGCGATGCCTGACCAGCCGGTAGACGAGGTACAGCAGCGCCGCGGTCGCAGCCCACCAGATGAGGGGGTTGGCGATGCCGGTGATGGAGGCGCCGCAGGCATCCGCGCCGCAGTCGGGGGAGGAGTCGTAGTACATGCTCGTCGGCCGGACCATGAAGAGCCAGGTCAGCGGGTTCGCCTGATAGGGGTGCGGCCGCATCTCGCCCACGTGGTACTGGTAGATCGACACCTGGTAGTGCCAGAAGCTCTGCCAGTCGAGGGGCACCCACGACCAGAAGCCGGTCGCCGCATTGCCGGGTACCGTCGCCCACTGCCGGCCATAGCCGCCACTGGTGGCGAACCAGCTGCCCCAGCTCGCGAGCAGCGTGAGCGCCGCGATCGGAACGGTGATGACGAAGCTCGCGGGAGCCTGCCGCCACACCGTTCCGCTGATGAAGAAGGTCACGCCCGCCCGCCGGCGAACGAGGATGTCGGAGACGACCGAGTAGACCGCGAACACGGCCAGAAAGTAGAACCCGCTCCACTTCACCGACGACGTGAGCCCGAAGGCGAGTCCGGCGGCGAGCAGCCACGGTCGCCACCACAGCACCGGCCCCCAGTCGGTGGGGCGGCCGGCCGCGCGGCGCGCCGCCATCCAGCCCTCCAGGCGGCCGCGCGACCACTCGCGGTCGAGCAGGATCGCGCCGAAACCGGCCAGGGCGAACAGCATGACGAAGGTGTCGAGAAGCGCCACCCGGCTCATGACGATCGCGTTGCCCTCGATCGCCATGAGGCCCCCGGCGATGCCGCCGAGAAGGGTCGAGCGGAACAGCTTCTTCGCTATGAAGAAGAGGAGGAGAACAGCGAGGATGCCGGCGATCGCCGTCGCCGCCCGCCAACTCGTCGGGTTCTCGGGCCCGAACAGCGCCATCCCGCCCCCGATGAGCCACTTGCCCAGCGGGGGGTGCACGACGTACGACCCGGAGTCGGTGAAGGTGTTGACCAGGCCGCTCGCGAATCCGTCGTTCGCGCTGTCCGGCCACTGCGCCGAGTAGCCGAGGTTCCACAGCGACCAGCCGTCTTTGACATAGAAGGTCTCGTCGAAGACCAGCTCGCGGGGGTGGCCGAGGTTCCATAGGCGCGTGGCCGCGGCAGTGAGGGTGACGACGCCGGGAACGCCCCAGGTGTAGGCACGGCGCACGCGCTCGTCCACCGAGACGCGGGCCCACCACCGGTCGAGGCGCGATCCGCGCTGCGGGGCCTCGTATGCGGGGGTGGCGCCGGCGTCGAGCAGCGCCTCGAAGTCGCTCTCAGCCATGACCGCAATGCTATCCGCGAGAATGGGCGGGTGATCATTCTCGCCGCGACGCCGATCGGCAACCTCGGCGACGCATCCCGCCGCCTCATCGAGGCGCTCGGCAGCGCCGAGGTGATCGCGGCCGAAGACACACGCACCGCTATCCACCTCATGCGCGCCTTGGATGTCGAGAACCGTCCGCGGCTGATTCCCCTGCACGAGCACAACGAACTGGAGAAGGCGGCCGAGATCGTCGAGCTGGCACAGCACGCCGATGTGCTCGTGCTGTCGGACGCCGGTATGCCCGCCGTCAGCGACCCCGGCTTCGTGCTGGTGCAGGCCGCGATCGCGGCGGGGGTCGCCGTCACGGCCCTTCCCGGACCGAGTGCGGTGCTCACCGCCCTCGCCGTCAGTGGACTGCCGACCGACCGTTTCAGCTTCGAGGGCTTTCTGCCCCGCAAGGGCCGGGTCGCCTACTTCACGACGCTGGCCCGGGAGCCGCGCACCATGATCTTCTTCGAGAGCCCGCACCGGCTCCTCGACTCGCTGCGCGACCTCGCCGAGGTCGTGGGGGATCGCCGCATTGTGGTCTGCCGCGAGCTGACCAAGCTGCACGAGGAGGTCGCGCGGGGCACGGCGGCGTCGCTCGCCGAGCACTTCGCCGCGGGCGTGCGGGGCGAGATCGTGCTGCTCGTCGAGGGCGCCCCGCCGGCGACGGCGTCTCTCGAGACCGGGGTCGCGCAGGTACAGGCCCTCATCGCCGCGGGCGTGCGCATCAAGGAGGCGTCGGCCGAGGTGGCCGAGCAGACCGGGCTGTCGCGCCGCGAGCTCTACGAAGGCGCGCTGGCCACTCGCGCCTAGGTGCAGTCGCCGGCGGCGCTGAATCCTGCGGCGTAATCGCTCGTCGCCGTGTACGGGGTGTCGCCGATCCGATAGGTGACGGCCACCCCGCGAAACGTGGCCTCGTCTGAGCTGCGCTCGATGTGGATGACGAGGAAGGAACTGTGGCGCCCCGCCAGGGTCGCGCCCTCGGCATCCACCCGGTCATCCCAGCTCGGCCGCGTCTCGACGTCGGGCGGAAAAGCCTCCAGGCCGTAGCCGAGCGTGGTGCCGTCGCTCTGCGGGTCGCCGTCGATGAGCCAGACGTCGAGCACCGTCAGGTCGTCGAGCGTGGGGAATGAGATCGCATCGATGCGGGCATCGCCCTCTGCGGGGTTGGTGATGCCGAGTCCGACGATCCCCTCGGTGTGGAGGTCGCTGTCGAAACACCCGGTCACGCCGTGGTCGAGCTGCAGCACCGGGGGCGTCGACGCGCA
>JAAFHU010000119.1:0-3475 GCA_013297645.1 Actinomycetota bacterium | reverse complement strand
CCGGCCGCACGATCATGCGTTGAGTCGGGCCAGCTGCTCTGGAGTGAGCGCGATCTCGGAGGCGAGCGCCGAATCGCTGATCGACGCCGGGCGGGACGCACCGGGAATCGGGATGACCGAGTCGCCAAGCGACAGCTCCCACGCGAGTGCGACCTGCTGGGCGCTGACGCCGAGCTCGGCGCCGACCTCGGCGAAGGCGGAGGAGTCGAAGACGTCGGATCCGTTGCCGATGCCGCCGAGCGGGCTCCACGGCAGGAAGGCCATGCCGTGGGCGACCGTGTAGTCGAGCTCGGGACGGCTGGAGCGGAAGATCGGCGAGAACCGGTTCTGCACGCTGACCAGGCGGCCGTCGAGGATCGTGTTGAAGAGCACGATCTGCTCCTGGATGGCATTCGAGATGCCGGCCATCTGGATGAGGCCCTCGTCGAGCAGGTCCTTCATCGCTCCGAGCGAGTCGGTGTAGGCCGTCGTGTAGTCCTCGCGGTGGAACTGGTAGAGGCCGATCGACTCGACGCCGAGGCGGCGGGCCGAGTCGATGGCGGCCTGCCGAAGGTATTCGGGGCGGCCGTTGCGGTCCCAGTCCCGGCCGCTGCGGTAGATGAGCCCGCCCTTGGTGGCGACGAGGATGTTCTTCGCCTCGGTCGGCCGCAGCTTCAGCGCCTCGGCGATCAGCGACTCGTTGTGGCCCTGGCCATCGGCCTCCATCGTGTACGAGTCGGCGGTGTCGATGAGGGTGATACCCGCGTCGATCGCGGCGAGGATCGTGGCGAGTGCCTGCTCGCGATCGGGGCGGCCGTCGATCGACAGCGGCATGCCGCCGAGTCCGATGGCGCTGACGGTGACGTTTCCAATAGTGCGGCTCTGCATGACCCCAGCGTAACCATCCAACCTGAGCCGTAGAATCGAGGGATGGCCGCCAGCGACTCCTTCTACCTGACGACCCCCATCTTCTACGTCAACGACGTGCCCCACATCGGCCACGCGTACACGGAGGTTGCGGCGGACGTCCTCACCCGATGGCACCGTCAGTCGGGGGACGACACCTGGCTGCTCACGGGCACCGACGAGCACGGCCAGAAGATCCTGCGCACCGCCGTGGCGAACGACACCACTCCCAAGGAGTGGGCCGACAAGCTCGTGCACGACGCCTGGCTGCCGCTGCTCGAGACCATCAACATCCGCAACGACGACTTCATCCGCACGACAGACGAGCGCCACGAGAAGGGCGTGCTCATCTTCCTGCAGAAGCTCTACGACGACGGCTACATCTACTCGGGCGAGTACGAGGGCTATTACTGCGTCGGCTGCGAGGAGTACAAGCAGCTGGATGACCTCATGGAGACCGAGGACGGCGACTTCGCCGGCCAGAAGCTCTGCAAGATCCACACCCGCCCGGTCGAGGTGCTCAAGGAGCGCAACTACTTCTTCCGCATGAGCGACTTCCAGGACCGCCTGCTCGACCTCTATGAGACGAACCCGCAGTTCATCCAGCCCGAGAGCGTGCGCAACGAGATCATCCAGTTCGTCAAGCAGGGGCTGAGCGACCTCTCGGTCAGCCGCAGCAGCTTCGACTGGGGCATCAAGATCCCGTGGGACGAGAGCCACGTGCTCTACGTCTGGTTCGACGCGCTGCTCAACTACGCGACCGCCATCGGCTACGGCGTCGACCAGGAGCAGTTCGACCGCCGCTGGCCCGCCACCCACCTCGTCGGAAAAGACATCGCGCGCTTCCACGCGGTCATCTGGCCCGCGATGCTCATGGCCGCCGGCATCGAGGTGCCCAGGCAGGTCTTCGGCCACGGCTGGCTGCTCGTCGGCGGCGAGAAGATGTCGAAGTCGAAGCTCACCGGCATCGCGCCGTCGCAGATCACCGAGACCTTCGGCGTCGACGCGTTCCGCTACTACTTCATGAGCGCCATCAGCTTCGGCCAGGACGGCTCCTTCAGCTGGGAAGACCTGAGTGCGCGCTACCAGGCGGAGCTCGCCAACGGCTTCGGCAACCTGGCGAGCCGCGTGGTGGCGATGGTCACGCGCTACTACGACGGCGTGCTGCCCGCGCCCGCGGACTACTCCGACGCGGACCTCGCCATTCAGGCGACGGTCGCGAAGGCCACCGTGAATGCCGACGCAGCGATCAACTCCCTCGCGATTCACGAGGCCATCAGCGCCATCTGGACCATCGTCGAGGAGCTCAACGGCTACATCACCATTCAGGAGCCGTGGGTGCTGGCCAAGCAGGACGAGACCCGCGAGCGCCTCGGCACGGTGCTCTACACGGCATCCGAGGGCCTGCGTGCGCTCGCCGTGCTGCTCAGCCCGGTGATCCCCGAGGCGACCGGCAAGCTCTGGGCAGCCCTCGGCGCGAGCGGCGCGCTCGACGACCAGCCTGTGCGCGACGCCGGCAGGTGGGGTCAGCTCGAGCCCGGCGCTGGAGTCGCCCCCCTCGAGCCGCTCTTCCCCCGCATCGAAGAAGTGCCTGCGTGACCGAAGCCGAGTTCATCCGCCAGCGCAGCGTCTCCACCGAGGCGGGCGCCAGCAGAGACCTCAGCTATGCGCCTCTGCCCGAGGCACTCGTCGTCGGCGTCTACGACAACCACACCCACCTCGAGATCTCGGACGGCGACAACCCGATGGGCTATCGAGAGCACCTCGACCGCGCGTCGAGTGTCGGCATCCGCGGCGTGATCCAGGTCGGCGGCGACCTGGAGACCTCGCGGTGGAGTGCCGCCGTCGCCGCCGTTGAACCGCGCGTGCTCGCGGCCGTCGCGATCCACCCCAATGAGGCCCCGCGCTATGAGCAGGCGGGCGACCTCGATGCGGCGATCGCCGAGATCGACGAGCTTGCCGGGCGCCCCCGCGTGCGCGCCATCGGCGAGACCGGGCTCGACTACTTCCGCACCGAGGGGGAGGGCCTGAAGGCCCAGCAGCGATCCTTCGAGGCGCACATCGCCATCGCCAAGAAGCACGGCCTCGCGATGCAGATCCACGACCGCGACGCCCACGGCGCCGTCGTCGAGACGCTGCGCCGCGTCGGCGCCCCCGAGAAGACGGTCTTCCACTGCTTCAGCGGAGAGATCGAGTTGGCACGCATCTGCGCGGATGAGGGCTGGTACGTCTCGGTCGCCGGCACGAGCACCTTCAAGAACGCCGGCCCGCTGCGCGAGGCCCTCGCCGCCGTTCCGCGCAGCCTGCTGCTCGTCGAGACCGACGCCCCGTACCTGACGCCCAGCCCGTTTCGCGGCCGGCCGAATTCGCCCTACATGATCCCGTACACGCTGCGGGCGCTCGCCGAGACCCTCGAGACGGATGTGGCCATGCTCGCCGCGCAGATCGCCAGCAACACCGAGCTCGTCTACGGCCTCTGGGACGACGAGCCCGTGACGACCCCGCGCAACCACCCGGCGGAGACCCCATGAGCGCCGCAGCCCGAGACGGCCTGCGGCGCTGGCGTCGCGGTGGAGGTCAGAAATGACCT
>JAAFHU010000118.1 GCA_013297645.1 Actinomycetota bacterium | reverse complement strand
GCCGTGTACCGCATCGTTCAGGAGTCGCTCACCAACGTCGTGCGCCATGCCAATGCCACCTCAGCGGTGGTCGACCTTGTCGAGACACCCACTGACTACATCGCAACCATCACCGACAACGGCGCGGGCGCGGTCGAGAAGTCCGAGGGCGGCCGCGGCCTTCTCGGCATGCGCGAGCGCGCAGAACTGCTCGGCGGAACTCTCGAGTCCGGCCCGTCGGGCCGCGGGTTCCGGGTGCAGGCAACGATACCGAAGGCGGAGAAGGCATGATCCGGGTGGCGATCGCCGATGACCAGCAGCTCATCCGCGGCGGTTTTCGCAGTCTGCTCGAGAGCGAGCCGGACATCGAGGTCGTCGGCGAGGCCGGCACCGGCGCCGAGGCGGTCGCCCTCGTCACCGCCCTCACGCCCGACGTCGTGCTCATGGACATCCGCATGCCCGACGGGGACGGCCTGTGGGCGACCGAGCAGATTGCCGCGAACCCGGCCCTGTCGGCCACGCACATCGTCATCGTGACGACCTTCGAGCTCGACGAGTACGTCGGCCAGGCGATCCGCGCGGGAGCGAGTGGATTCCTCGTCAAAGACACCGAGCCAGTCGAGCTGATCCGCGCCGTGCGCGTCGTTGCCGGGGGAGAGGCCCTGCTCAGCCCCGGGGTTACGAAGCGGCTGCTCGAGCGGCTCGCGGGCAGCATCACCGAGAAGCCCGACACTGCCCAGCTCACCGTGCTCACCGAGCGTGAGCGCGAGGTGCTCGGCCTCGTGGGACACGGCCTCACCAACGACGAGATCGGGCAGCGGCTCTTCCTCAGCCCGCTGACCGCGAAGACCCACGTGTCGCGCATCATGTCGAAGCTGCTGGCACGCGACCGGGTGCAGCTGGTCGTGGTCGCCTACGAGACCGGGCTGGTCAGCCCCGGCCGCGGTCTCTAGCCGGCCTGCGCGATCCTGACGGTGTTGCCGCTCGGGTCGCGGAAGGCGCAGTCGCGCGGTCCCCAGTCCTGGTCCATCGGCTCCTGCAGCACTTCGGCGCCGGTCGCGCGCACCTTCTCGAAGAGGGCGTCGACGTCGTCGGTGCTGAAGACCAGCAGCGGCAGCACGCCCTTGGTGAGCAGCTCCTGCATCAGGTCGCCGTCGGCCCGCGACCGGCCGGCGTGGGGCACCGAGATGACGATGCCGAGTCCGGGCTGGGCGTTGCTGCCGAGGGTGACCCAGCGAAACTCGCCGTAGCCGACGTCGTTCTGCACGGCGAGGCCGAGCGCGCCGGAGTAGAAGGCAATGGACTCGTCGACGTCGGTGACGGTGACGTTGGTGAACTTGAGCGAGATGGTCATGCAGCCGACTCTAGGAGGCGCGCGCCGGCCGTGCTTCTTCGATCCTGCTCGGTCTGCGCGCGGGGCGCGTGAGCGCCATGGCGGTGAGGGGCGGCATCGCCTTCACGGCGTCGTGCGGGCGGCCGCGGTACGAGGTGGGCGTCTCGCCGACGAGCTCGGTGAAGCGCGAGCTGAACGAGCCGAGCGACGTACAGCCGACCGTCATGCACGCGTCGGTCACACTCATGCCCTCGCGCAGTAGCAGCATCGCGCGCTCGATGCGGCGGGTCATCAGGTAGTTGTAGGGCGTCTCGCCATAGGCGGCCCGAAAGCGCCGAGAGAAGTGCGCGGGTGACATGAGCGCGCTCTGCGCCATGGTCGGCACATCGAGCGGCAGCGCGTAGTCCCGGTCGATGAGATCGCGCGCGCGGCGCAGGCACGCGAGCGTCTCGATCTCTTGCGGGGTCATGGTCCGACGGTAGCACTGGGCCCCCGCGCACTGCTCCCCGGGGAGTAGTCGAGGTGTCGCCCCCGGGCAGATTTGCGCCGCGTGCGAAGAGACGAGTCTTGGGATATCAACCACCAACCGGAAGGACGCACACCGTGCTCACCACACTGGCCATCGCTGCTCATGACGGAGGCCCGTTCGTCGGGTTCCACTGGGCGTTTCTCCTGATCCCGCTGTTCTGGATCCTCGTTCTCGCGCTGATCTTCGGCGTCTTCGGCCGCCGCTGGCGCCGAGCCGCCTGGCAGAACGGCTACGGCCACCACGGCCACTGGGGCCAGGCCGCCCGCGGCGCAGAGTCGACGCTCGCCGAGCGCTTCGCGCAGGGTGACATCGACGAGAAGGAGTACCGCGCGCGCCTCGACGTGCTGCGCGCCAACGCCTACCCGAGCACTCCGCCCAAGGCCTAGTCGCCCGCGCGGTATAGGCTCGCTCTTGGCCAATTTCGGCCGGGAGCGAGCCTTGCTCCCGTTAAAGGAGAAGTGCCATGCAGCCATGGATCGAGGCGAACGCCTTCGTCATCGCGATAGTTCTGGCGAGCGCCGCCGTCGCCTTCCTGCTGCTCGCCCTCGTGGCCACTATCGCCTGGCGCGTCACCCGCCGCCGCCTCAACCGCGAGGCCGCGGACCGAGTGCACCTCGAGCGCGATCGTATCGACCTCGAGCTCTCCCTCGCCGAGCAGGTCGGCCGGCTGCGCATCATCCGCGAGCTGCACGAGGTGACCGCCCACGAGCTGTCGGTGCTTATCAGCCAGTCCGACGGGGCGCGGTACGCCGGCGTGAAGGATCCGAAGGCGGCCGTGCGGGCCGCGAGCGTCATCGGCGACTCGGCGCGCGCGACGCTCGCCAGCATCCGCCGGGTGATGACGGTCGTTCGCGAGGGCGAGGCCGAGGTCGAGGTGCAGCCGCAACTGAAGAGCGCGCGCGACCTGTTCAAGGTGATGCGCGAGGCGGGCCTCGAGATCACCTTCGAGGAGACCGGCGAGCGCTTCGAGATGAAGCCGGGCGCCGAGCTGTCGATCTTCCGCATCCTGCAGGAGTCGCTCGACAACGCACTCACCTACGGTGGGCCCGGCACCCAGGTGAAGGTCGCCTTCACGTGGACCGACGACGGCTTCGGCGTCGTCATCGACGACGACGGCGTGCGCGCGGAGTCACGCCGCGAGGGACTCGACCCCAATGAGATCAGCCGGGCCGGCGGCTACGAGCTCGAGGACGACCTGACCGCGCTCACCGGCGTCGTCAGCGGCCCGGGCATCACCGAGATGCGCGAGCGCACCGAGCTCTTCGGCGGCGTCTTCAGCGCCACCCAGGTGATCGGCGTCGGCTTCTCCGTCTCGGCGAGCTTCCCGTCGCTGCGCTACCACAACGGCGTGCACGGCGTGAACCTGGACGCCTGATCGTGGCAGCCGCACCGATCTCGGTCATCGTCGTCGACGACCAGCCACTGCAGCGCGAGGGCTTCCGCCTCGTGCTCGACTCGCAGCGCGACATCACCGTGGTCGGCGAGGCTGCGGACGGTGCCCAGGCGCTCGCCCTCGCCCGGAGAACACCGGCGGACGTCGTGCTCATGGACGTGCGCATGCCCCGGGTCAACGGCTTCACGGCCACCGAGCGCATCCTCAAAGACGCACAGGTCGCCGCCCTCGGGCGGCCGCCGCGCGTGGTGTTGGTGACCGCGCTCGACCTCGACGACCACATTCCGACCGCGGCCCGGGTGGGCGCGTACGCGGTGCTCTACAAAGACGTTCCCTCGGAAGCGCTCCTCGAGGCCGTGCGGGGAGCCGCCAGGCAGCGTGTCACCGAGTAGCAGGGCAGCGCTGCGCTCTGCGATCTCCGTGGCGGTCGCGGTCTCGGCCTACGGCATCTCCTTCGGCGCGCTCAGCGTCGCGGCGGGGCTCGACGTCTGGCAGACCTGCGTTCTCAGCCTGCTGATGTTCAGCGGGGGATCCCAGTTCGCCCTCATCGGCCTCGTCGCCTCGGGCGGCCTCAGCGCAGCACCGGCGGCGATCGCCGCGTCGGCGCTGCTCGGCTCGCGCAACACGCTCTATGCGATCCGCATGTCGCCGATCATCGGTCCCGGGTTCGTCAAGCGCGTCGCCGCAGGATGGATCACCATCGATGAGAGCACGGCCGTCTCGACGGTGCAGCCCGACCTGCCATCGCAGCGACTGGGGTTCTGGGTGACCGGCGTCGGCATCTTCATCGGCTGGAACCTCACCTCCCTCGCCGGAGCCCTGCTGGGCAACCTGCTGGGGGACGTGCGGCAGTACGGCCTCGATGCGGCGGCGGCAGCGGCCTTCCTCGGGCTCGTCTGGCCGCGCCTCAAGCAGCTGCAGCCGGTCGTGGTCGCCGTCGCCGCGGCCGTCGTCGCGACGGTCGTGACGCCGTGGGTGCCGCCCGGCATCCCGATCATCGCGGCAGCGGTCGTCGCCCTCGTCGTCGGGCTGACGGACTGGTTCGGCAAGAACGAGGAGATGGTCTGGTGACCCTGTGGACCCTCATCATCGTCGCGTCGCTGATCGTCTTGGTCGAGAAGCTCGCCGGCTACCTCGTGCCGCCCGCCTTCTTCGAGAAGACGGCGCCGCGGCGGGTATCGGGCCTGCTGACGGTGGCGCTGCTGTCGGCCCTGGTCGCCGTCAACACCGTGACGACCAATCAGCAGATCGTGCTGGACGCCCGGCTTCCCGCCCTGCTGCTCGCGTGCGTGCTGTTCGCGCTGCGGGTGCCGTTCATCCTCGTGCTGATCGCGGCGGCGGTGTGCGCGGCACTTCTCCGACTCGCAGGTCTAGGCGTCTGAGCTCTTAGGCATCCAAGTCGTCGACGCCGGGCAACCACGACTTGCCCGGCACTCCCCACTTGGCCTTCTTGATCGCCTTGGCGACGTCGACCGCGCAGGCGTGGTCGAGCCGGTCGGCATAGAGGATGCCGTCGAGGTGGTCGTACTCGTGCTGGAAGATGCGGGCGAGCCAGCCGCGGGCGTCGACCTCGTAGGGCGCGCCGCTGAGGTCGAGGGCGGTGAGCACCGCGCGCTCCGACCGGCGCAGGGGAAAGCGTTCACCGGGGATCGATAGGCAGCCCTCGGATTCGTCCTCCTCATCCGGCTCGCCGGTCGGCGTCGGCGTGATGAGGAGGGTGGGGTTGATGGCGACCCCGCGCCAGAGGCGGTCGTCGTCGTCGATCCAGTTGTAGACGAAGACCCGCAGCGGCACGCCTACCTGGGTCGCGGCCAGCCCGACCCCGGGTGCCAGCTCCATCGTGTCGAACATGTCGGCGACGAGTTGGCGCAGGTCGTCGTCGAATTCGGTGACAGGGAGGGCGGGGGAGTGCAGAACGGGGTCCCCGGTGATCCGGATCGGGAGTACGGCCATTCCTCCAGAATATCCGCGCTAGAGCCGGTAGATTCGACGCGTGCCGCCCGAACTCGCCTCTATCACGGAGTCCATCAGCCTGACGCCCGTGCAGGCCATCGGAATCCCCATCGCCCTGTTCGGCGCCGTTCTCATCTCGATCGGCACGCAGCTGCAGCACACCGGTGTCGCCCGTGTCGGCAGCACGGTCGACACGAAGGCCGGCCTCAGCATCCGCCAGCTGCTCGCCCTCGCCGCCCAGCCGCTCTGGGTCGGCGGCACCCTCATGCTCGGCCTCGCGATCATCTTCCAGCTCACCAGCCTCGGCTTCGCGCCGCTCATCGTCGTGCAGCCGCTCGGGGCGATCGCCCTGGTGGTCACGGCGATCGTCAACTCGCGGCAGACCGGAGTGAAGCTCGATCGGGCGTCGATTCGCGCCATCGTGCTCTGCGTCGGCGGGGTCGGCCTGTTCGTCACGATCGCCGCCCTGACGGCGAAGTCGAACCCGATCACCGAGGTGCAGCTGCGCGTCGTGCTGATCATCCTGGCGGTCGTTCTCGTCGCCTTCGCGGTCTCCTTCGCCCTGCTGCGCAAGCGGTTCAAGGCGATCTTCTACATCGTCGGCGCCGGCGTGCTCTTCGGCTTCGTCGCGACGCTCGCCAAAGTCGTCATCGACCGGGTGAAGACGCTCTCGTTCGCGGGCTTCCAGCTGGCCCCAGAAGACTGGCTCACCGTGCTCTGCGTGGTCGGCCTGCTGGTCGCCGCCCTGCTCGGCTCGTACTTCGTGCAGTCCGCCTACTCCAACGGACCGCCCGACCTCGTCGTTGCCGGCCTCACCGTCATCGACCCGCTCGTCGCGGTATCGATTGGAATCATCGTGCTCGGCGAGGCGTCGCAGGCGCCGCTGTGGGCGATCCTCGCCTTCGTCGTCGCGGGCGCGATAGCGATCTATGGCGTGTTGCTGCTGGCGAAGAGCCACCCCCAGTCGCAGCACTAGATAGAATCAGAAGCTCATACCGCCGGTGATATCTGCCCCGGCGCTGAGCGCGAGGAATGCCTCTTGCCCGATAGTCCTGAGTCGAAGCCGCTGAGAATCCTCATCGGCGCCGACACCTTCCTGCCCGACATCAACGGCGCCGCCATCTTCGCTGCGCGCCTCGCCGCAGGGCTCGTTCGCCGAGGTCACGAGGTGCACATCGTCGCACCCGCAGCCGACCGCAAGCACGGCACCTGGCAGGAGGTCGTCGAGGGCGAGACGGTCACCGCGCACCGCCTCTACAGCTGGCGCTGGTACCCGCACCCGTGGCTGCGATTCGCGATTCCGTGGCGCATCGAACAGAACGCCGCCACGATTCTGGATGCGGTCAAGCCCGACGTCGTGCACTTCCAGTCCCACATCATCACCGGCCGTGGCCTCTCGAAGGGGGCCGTCGAGCGCGGCATCCGCCTCATCGGCACCAACCACTTCATGCCCGAGAACCTGCTCGAGCACAGCAAGCTGCCGCATGTCATCTACAACTTCGCCATCCGCCAGGCATGGGCGGCGGCCCACCGCTCGTTCGTGCGGGCCGAGGCCGTCACGTCGCCGACGCGCAAGGCTGCGGACTTTCTCGAGAAGGCCATCAACATCCACCCGGTTCTCGCTGTCTCGTGCGGAATCCGGGCCTCGGACTACACGCCCAACTTCGAGCCGCGCACCGAGAACACGATCGTCTTCGTCGGCCGCATCACCGGCGAGAAGCAGCTCGACAAGCTCATGCGCGCCTTCGCGCTGCTCGACCCGGCGCTCAAGGCCAAGCTCGTGCTCGTCGGCCACGGCGAGGAGGAGGGCCGGCTGCGCTCGCTCGCCAACCAGCTCGGCGTCGGCGGCCGCGTGACGATCACCGGCTATGTTCCCGATGACGAGCTGCGCCGCATCCTCACGAGTGCCACCGTCTTCGCCATGCCGTCCATCGCCGAGCTGCAGAGCATCGCGACCATGGAGGCCATGGCCAGCGGCCTGCCGATCGTCGCCGCCAACGCCATGGCGCTGCCGCACCTCGTTCACCACAAGAAGAACGGATACCTCTTCGAGCCGGGCGACATCGACGAGCTGGCCCGCCGCCTCACCGACATCCTCACGATGGACCAGGCGAAGCTCGACGAGTTCAAGCGCGAGAGCCTGCGCATCGTCGAGGCGCACGACATCGACCGCACCCTCGACATCTTCGAGGCGCTCTACCGCGGCGAGAAGGTCATCGGCGACATGATTGTCGGCGATTTCCAGCCGCGGGTGAAGGGTGCCAAGCGCGCGGCCCTGAAGAAGGCGTTGCGCCTGGGTCGTCCAGAGGGCTCGCCCGAATCGGTATCCTGAGTTCGCGGCCTCGGTCGTTCGGGGCGGTAGCTCAGCTGGTTAGAGCAGCGGACTCATA
>JAAFHU010000117.1 GCA_013297645.1 Actinomycetota bacterium | reverse complement strand
GCGTCGGCGGTGCTGCTCGGCCGCGAGATGATGCGCGACCCGCACTTTGCGCTCCGTGCGGCACACGAGCTCGGTGTCGAGCTGGACTATTGGCCGAAGCAGTATTTGCGTGCGCGCTGGAGCTAGGAGCGAAGGCCATTTCTGGCCTTCGCCGCGACGCCAGCGCATGCGGCCGTCCCGGCCGCATGGTCGGCCTTCGCCGCGCTAGAACTCGATCTTCACGTTGAGGAAGAAGTTGTAGTAGACGGCTGCGCCGAAGTCGATGACATCCACTCCGGGGTCTGCCGTGCTCTCCCCCGCGGGCGACCCAGCCAGCACTATGCCGAACTTGGCCGCCGTGCCGAGTTTGCCGGTGAGGTCGATTCGGTAGTCGCCGTCGACGTGGGCGTTGCCTCCCGCCTTGAAGATGTATCCACCCGGTTTGGTGATGAACGCGAGCGGCACAGAGATGCGCGGCCGCCCCGCGCCCGGAGGCGCCTTCGGCTCGACCGGCAGGTAGTCGAAGTCGCTGGTCTTGATCAGCGCAGGGGTCGCCGAGTTGCGCGGGTCGAAAGGCGGCACGACCGCGATCGGCGTGCCGTTCGTCGGGGAGAACGGAATCTGCGTCTTCGTGTAGAACAGCCGGTTGAGCTGCGAGCCGTAGCGCGCGGGCGCCCCAACCTCGCCGTTCTCCTCGTGCGCCATGCCCAGGCTGTTGTACATGAACGAGATGGATGCGCGCGTGATCTTCCAACTCGCCGGCGCTGCTGCACCGGTCACCTTTGTGTAGTGGGTGAGAGCCTGCGCAACGTCGAAGTAGACCGCGCCGCGCCGGATGATGAATCCGCCGCGGTCGTCAACCCAGTCCTCGTCCCACTGCATGACCCGGCCCACCGTCGTCGCATAGGGGTCGGTCGAGGTGAAGGTCGTCACGGGCCACGACGTGGTGTCCGGCCCGTAGATCGAGTTCTCGCTGCGGGTCTTGAGTTGCTCGTTCTTGGCAACAGGGGTGAGGGCGTACACGATCGTTGTCATGCGGCTCAGGCTATGGGTGGTAGACCGCGTGTACTAGGGGGGTTTCGCCCCTTCTAGATGCGCCGAGTAGCGTCCTGCACCTCGCCGACGAGCTCTTCGATGATGTCCTCCAGGAAGAGCACGCCGGTCGTTCCGCCGGTCTCGTCGAAGGCGCGGGCGACGTGGGTGCCGCTGCGGCGCAGGGTCGCCAAGGCATCCTCGAGGTCGGTGCCGCGGAAGATCGAGATGAGCTGGCGGATGCGTTTCGGCGGCACGGGCTCGTCGTACTCGGAGTCGTCGAGGTCGATGACGTCTTTGAGGTGCAGATAGCCGGTCGGTTCTCCGGCGTCGTTCACGAGCACGTAGCGCGAGAAGCCGCGCTGGGCCACGGCCTTCTCGACGTCGGCGGGGGTCGCGTCTTCGGGGAGGGTGACCAGCGCGCTCAGGCCGATGGCGACATCCCGCACCTTCTTCTCGGTGAATTCGAAGGCCGCTGAGAGGGTGCCCGTGGAGTCGGTGAGCACGCCCTCCTTCTGCGACTGGGCGACGATGTTGGCGACCTCGCTGAGGTTGAAGACGCTGTTCGCCTCGTTCTTCGGCTCGACGCGGAACAGCCGCAGCACGTTGTTGGCGGTTCCGTTGAGAAACCAGATGATCGGCTTGAAGACCGTCGCGACGAACACCAGCGGCGGCGCGAGCAGCAGCACCGCGCGGTCAGGCACCGAGAACGAGAGGTTCTTGGGCACCATCTCGCCGAAGACGACGTGCAGGAACGAGACGAGCACGAGCGTGATGGCGAAGGAGATCGGGCCGACGCCCTCCTCGGGCAGGCCCGTGAGGTGCAGCGGGCCCTCGAGCAGGTGGTGAATCGCCGGCTCAGAGACGTTGAGAATCAGCAGGGATGCGATGGTGATTCCCAGCTGGCTGGTCGCCAGCATGAGGGTGGCGTGCTCCATCGCCCACAGCGCGGTCTTGGCCGCGCGGGATCCTGCTTCAGCCCGCGGTTCGATCTGCGAGCGACGGGCAGAGATGATCGCGAACTCGGCAGCGACGAAGAAGGCGTTGACGAGCAGCAGTACGAACAGCCAGGCGATGCCGGCCCAGTCGGAGCTCACTCGGCCACCTCCTCGATCGGGGTGGGGGTGAACCGCACGCGGTCGATGCGGCGGCCGTCGAGGCGCTCGATGCGGAAAACTCCCGCGTCAATGAGAACGGTGTCGCCGACGACGGGCAGGCGGCCGAGCTCGCTCATGAGCCACCCGGCCACGGTCTCGTAGGGGCCCTCCTCAGGCACGACGATCCCGCTGCGCTCGCGCAGCTCGTCGGGCCGCAGGATGCCGGGGAAGGTCAGCCAGTCACGGGAGCGCACCACATCGGGCTTGCTGCGGTCGTGTTCGTCGCTCACCTCGCCGACGAGCTCTTCGACGAGGTCTTCGAGCGACGCGACGCCGGCGGTTCCGCCGTACTCGTCGACGACGACCGCCATCTGGTAGCCGCCGCGGCCTCGGAGTTCTGCGAGCAAAAGGTCGAGGCGCATGGTCTCGGGGACCCGCAGGGCATCCGTCTGCAGAGCGGATGCCGGAACCTCGGCCCGCTTCTCGCGCGGCACCGCTACGGCCTGCTTGACGTGCACAACGCCGACGACGTCGTCGATGCCGTCATCGACGACGGGGAAGCGGCTGAAGCCGGTCTTGCGCGCGAGCTCGACGACATCCTGTGCGGAATCGCTTCTATTGACCGAGGCGACTCGCGGTCTCGGGGTCATGACGTCCTGGGCGGTGAGGTCGCTGAAGGCGAGGGTGCGCGCCAGCAGGGTCGCAGTGTCGCTCTCGAGCGTGCCCTCCATGGCGCTGCGGCGCACGAGGCTCGAGAGCTCCTCGGCGGTGCGTGCACCCGACAACTCTTCTTTCGGCTCGATGCCGATCATGCGCAGGATGCCGTTGGCGGTGTTGTTGAGCAGCGCAACAGCCGGGCGAAAGACAGTGGTGAACGCAACCTGGAAGGGGATCACGAACTTGGCCGTCGGCAGCGGCAGCGCGAGGGCGAAGTTCTTCGGCACGAGCTCGCCGATGATCATGCTGAGCAGGGTGGCGATCGTCACGGCGATGATGGTGGCGATGGCGACTACGGCGCCCTCGGGAAGCCCGGCGCTCGTCAGCGGGGGCTCGAGAAAGTAGCTGAGCGCCGGCTCGATGGTGAAGCCCGTGAGCAGGGTCGTGAGGGTGATGCCGAGCTGCGCACTCGAGAGGTGGGTGGAGGTGCGCTTGAGCGCACCGATGGTCATGCCGAGGCGCTTCTCGCCCTTATCGCGGCGCGCTTCGAGATCGGTGCGGTCGAGGTTGACGAGCGAGAACTCGCTGGCGACGAAGAAACCCGTGCCAACGGTGAGAAGCAGGCCGACGCCCAGCATGACTAACTCGTAGGTCATGCGCCGGCGTTCGTACTAGGAGGGTCGCCCATTATTCGAGTGAGTCTACAGACAACCGACTGAGGGAGTGCTGGCCGTTTGTCCGGCTCACTCCGACGGCTGCCATCGCAGCGTCTCAAGCTCGTCCGCCGCCTCCAGCGACGCGATGAGCTCGGCTGAGCCGAACACTCGCGTCGCCCACAGGTCATGACTAGTGAGCACGAGCCATGACCGGTCGGCTGGCCAGAAGTTGTTGGGAGTATGAAGCCCGCCGCGATCGTCGATGGTGACCTGGATGATCCGCTCGAGGGAAGCGTGCGATCCAATGGGGTCGTAGCCGTCATTCACCATTGGGTCGCGCAGTATTCCAGCTGCGCCAAGTATGTCCCAGACTGCGTGCACCTCCCCAGTGCCGCCGGGAAGAGCGGGCAATAGGCTCGCAACGGTCACGGCGTCCATTGAGTCCTCCTCTGGTGTGAACAACTTCTCTCGTGCGAAGGCACCATCACGCGGGAACTGCGCGCCGGGACCGATGAGCCACGTGAAAGAGGGTGGATAAACCATGCCTTCCCCGAGCGTGAGCCCGTTGCGCCGCCAGACCTCGGCCCACGCGACTCGATCGCCTGGTATTGCGCGCCGCGGGTTCGCATGCGGCGATATGTTTTCGTACATCGGATGCAGCACCCAGATGTCATCCTCGAAGACTCCCGCTCGTGGCTCCCACCCGGAGCCGCGAGCAGAGGCCACCGAATTAAGCCACGCGATATCGTCAGCGAGCGCCTCGCCGCTCAGCCAGACCCATTCGCTCATGAGGCAAAGCTACCGGCAGCGCTACCAGCTGACTGGGAGAGCCTTGCCCTCCTCATACCCCGCAGCACTCTGGATGCCGACGAGCGCCCGCTGCGAGAACTCCTCGAGGTTCGTCGCCCCCGCGTAGGTGAATGAGCTGCGCAGCCCGGCAGTGATCATGTCGAGCAGGTCCTCGACGCTGGGACGCAGCGGGTCGAGGTAGATCTTCGAGGACGAGATGCCCTCGGCGAAGAGCTGCTTGCGGGCCAGCTCGTAGGGGTCGAGCTTGTCGAAGCGCTGGGTGACGGCCTTCGTCGAGGCCATGCCCCAGCTCTCTTTGTAGAGCCTGCCGGCGGCATCCGTGCGCAGCTCGCCCGGAGCCTCCGTCGTTCCCGCGAACCACGAGCCGATCATCACGGATGCCGCTCCCGCGGCGAGCGCCAACGCCACGTCGCGCGGGTACCGCACCCCGCCGTCCGCCCACACGTGTGCGCCGAGCTCGGTCGCCGTCGCGGCGGTCTCGAGCACCGCGGAGAACTGTGGACGACCGACCGCCGTCATCATGCGGGTCGTGCACATGGCGCCCGGTCCGACGCCGACCTTGATCACGTCGGCTCCGGCTGCCACGAGGTCTTTCACCGCCGCGCTGGTGACGACGTTGCCGGCGACGATGGGCAGACCGAGCTTGAGGTCGGCGACAGCCTTGATCGCGCGCGCCATGCCGGCCTGGTGGCCGTGGGCCGTGTCGATGACGATGACGTCGACGCCCGCGGCCGCGAGGGCCTGGGCCTTGGCCGCGACGTCGCCATTGATGCCGACGGCGGCCGCGACGCGCAGGCGGCCGCTCGCATCCAGCGCCGGCGTGTAAAGGGTGGAGCGCAGGGCGCTCTTGCGGCTCAGCGTTCCGATGACCTGGCCGTGGTGCAGCACCGGGGCGAACTCGAGGTCGGCCGCGACCATGAGGTCGAAGGCCGCGCGGGGGGTGTCCACGTCATCCGCGTCGATGGAGGCCAGCGCTCCGCCGAGCAGGTCGGCCAGCGGCGCCTCGGGCATTGCGCCCGCCAGCCGCTCCCCCGCGATCGTGCCGAGGTAGTCGCCGGCGTCGTCGGTGACGACAATGCCGTGTCCCTCGAGGGCGGGCAGCTGGCGCAGGGCGGCGGCAACGGAGTCGGACGCGCGCAGCGTGAGGGGGCTGTCGTAGGCGACCGGCTGGTTCTTCACCCAGCGGATCGCCGCATCCAGCTCTTGCAGGGGCATGTCCTGCGGCAGAACGCCGAGGGCGCCGCGCCGGGCGAGCGTCGCGGCGAGGCGCGGTCCGGTGACCGAGTTCATGTTCGCCGAGACGATCGGCAGGGACGCGCCCGTGCCGTCGCCGGGGGCGAGATCGACCGCGAGGCGGCTCGACACCTCCGAGTGGCTGGGCACGAGGAACACGTCGCTGTAGGTGAGGTCGTGGGTGGGCGCGGTCTCGTAGAACTCCATGGATTTAACGCTAGCCCACCCCCTCTCTGGGCACGCGGCACTCAGACAATGCGGATACGCTTGTACGCGGTACGACGGGGACAGTCGTGCCCCCGTTGCGAACAGAGTGATACGGAAAGTAGGCGGTCGGCTGTGTCGAGCCAAGTGACCGGATTGGTGCCGGAAGACGGCGCCGCTGGCGAGTTCGGAGCCAACGAGTGGCTCGTAGACGAGATGTACGAGCGCTTCAAGGTCGACAAGGAGTCCGTCGACAAGTCGTGGTGGCCGATCCTCGAGAACTACAAGGCGCCCGCGTCTGATCCGACGCCGACTACGTCCATCCCGGTGATCGCCCCCGAGGCCGCAGCCCCGGATGCCGCGGCTCCCGCGACCGGCAGCACCCCGGTCGCCCGCACCACCTCCATTCAGCCCAAGCCCCAGCCGATCCCCGCCGAGGCGCCGACGACAGCCGCCGCTCCCGTCGCCCCCACGGCCGAGGAGGCCGCCGCCCTCGAGGATGCCAACGTCACCGCGGCGCTCAAGGGCGCATCGAAGGCCCTCGCCGCCAACATGGATGCGTCGCTCACCGTGCCGACCGCGACCAGCGTTCGCACCATCCCGGCCAAGCTGATGATCGACAACCGCATCGTCATCAACAACCACCTCAAGCGTGCTCGCGGCGGCAAGGTGTCGTTCACCCACCTCATCGCGTGGGCGATCGTGCAGACGCTCAAGGAGTTCCCGAGCCAGAACGTCTTCTACGACGAGCCCGACGGCAAGCCCTCGGTCATCACCCCGGCGCACATCAACCTCGGCATCGCGATCGACATCCCCAAGCCCGACGGCACCCGCTCGCTCGTCGTGCCGGGCATCAAGCGCTGCGAGTCGATGACTTTCGCCGAGTTCCTCGCCGCCTACGAAGACGTCGTCGCGCGCGGCCGGGGCAACAAGCTCACCGCCGCCGACTACGCCGGTAACACCATCTCGCTCACCAACCCGGGCGGCATCGGCACCGAGCACTCCGTGCCGCGCCTCATGCGGGGCGCCGGCACCATCGTCGGCGCGGGGGCCCTCGAGTACCCGGCCGAGTTCCAGGGCGCCTCGCCCAAGACCCTGGCCGAGCTCGGCATCGGCAAGACGATCACGCTGACCAGCACCTACGACCACCGCGTCATCCAGGGCGCTGGATCGGGCGAGTTCCTCAAGAAGATCCACGAGCGCCTCATCGGCCAGAACGGCTTCTACGAAGAGATCTTCGCCGCGCTGCGCATTCCGTACGACCCGATCCACTGGGCCGCCGACATCAGCGTCGACCTCGCCGACAGCGTCAGCAAGACCTCGCGCGTGCAGGAGCTCATCAACGCCTTCCGCGTTCGCGGCCACCTCATGGCCGACGTCGACCCGCTCGAATACGTGCAGCGCTCGCACCCCGACCTCGACATCTCGAGCCACGGCCTCACCTTCTGGGACCTCGACCGCGAGTTCGTCGTCGCCGGCTTCGGCGGCCGCCGCAGCATGCTGCTGCGCGAGGTGCTCGGCGTGCTGCGCGACTCCTACTGCCGCACCGTCGGCATCGAGTACATGCACATTCAGGACCCGGTGCAGCGCAAGTGGTTCCAGGATCACCTCGAGAAGCCCTACGAGAAGCCGACCCACGACGAGCAGATGCGCATTCTCGGCAAGCTCAACGAGGGCGAGGCCTTCGAGACCTTCCTGCAGACGAAGTATGTCGGCCAGAAGCGCTTCAGCCTCGAGGGCGGCGAGTCGACGATCGTCGCGCTCGACGCCATGCTGCAGCGCGCCGCCGAGGAGGGCCTCGAGGAGGCCGCCATCGGTATGGCCCATCGCGGCCGCCTCAATGTGCTCACCAACATCGCCGGCAAGACCTACGGCCAGATCTTCCGCGAGTTCGAGGGCACCCAAGACCCGAAAACCGTGCAGGGCTCGGG
>JAAFHU010000116.1 GCA_013297645.1 Actinomycetota bacterium | reverse complement strand
GTGAGCAACATCGGCACGTGGATGCAGCGCACCGCCCAGGACTGGATCGTTCTGACCGAGCTCACCGACAACGATGCCGTTGCCGTTGGCATCACCATGGCGCTGCAACTCGGGCCGCAACTGCTGCTCGTGCCCTTCTCCGGATTGATCGCGGATCGCTTCGACAAGCGGCGCCTGCTGCTCGCCACGAACCTGGCCATGGGCGTTCTCGCGGCTGGCCTCGGCGCGCTCACCATCAGCGGCGCCGCCCAGCTCTGGCAGGTCTACCTCTTCGCGCTCGCGCTCGGCATCACGTCGGCCATCGACGCCCCGGCGCGGCAGGCCTTCGTCAGCGAGCTGGTGACCGAGAAGAACCTGCCCAACGCGGTGTCGCTCAACTCGGCGTCGTTCAACGGCGCGCGGCTCATCGGGCCGGCGGTCGCGGGCATCCTCACGGCCAGTGTGGGCGCGGGCTGGGTGTTCCTCATCAACGCCGTTACCTTTGCCGCGACGCTCGCCGCCCTCATGCTGCTGCGCCGCGACGAGCTGCGCCCCGCGCCCCGCGCGGCGCGCGGACGCGGACAGTTGCTGAAGGGGCTCGGCTACGTGCGATCGCGTGCGGACCTCGTGGTGATCTTCGTCATCGTCTTCCTCATCGGCACCTTCGGACTCAACTTTCCGATCTTCGCCTCCACGATGGCGAGCGTCGAGTTCCACCACGGAGCGGGCGAGTTCGGCCTTCTCTCGTCGGTGCTGGCGATCGGCTCGGTGACGGGGGCACTGCTCTCGGCGCGCAGGGATCGGCCGCGAATGCGCACCGTGTTCCTGTCGGCCGGGGCTTTCGGCCTGTCGCTGGCCGTCGCATCCCTCATGCCCACCTACTGGAGCTTCGCGATCTCGCTCGTCGTCGTCGGCTTCACAGCGATCACGCTCATGACGACGGCGAACGGAGTCGTGCAGACGCGCACCGCGCCCGAGATGCGCGGGCGGGTGATGGCGCTCTACCTCGCCCTGTTCATGGGCGGCACTCCCCTGGGGGCACCGATCGTCGGCTTCGTGGCGAATACGCTTGGACCGCGCTGGGCGCTCGGCGTGGGCGCACTCGCGGGCGTCGTCGCCTCCCTCGTCGGGCTGGTCTACCTCGTGCGGGAGCGCGGACTGCGCCTGCGCTACGACCGCGGCTTCTCGCTCACCTGGACCGACCGGGAGCAGGCCGCCCACGCACTGGCGGCCGACGAGGCGGCAGCGAGGAAGGGCTAGGCCTCGCGGGTTATCTCAACGGTCACGAACAACTCAGACCCATAGGGGCCGGCGTACACACCGCGCAGCGGGGGCACGTCGTTGTAGTCGCGACCGCGGCCGACCGTGACGTGGCGGTCGCCGATGTCGATCTGGTTGGTGGGGTCGAAGCCGCGCCACTCGCCGCAGTACCACTCCACCCACGCGTGGGACTCGCCGGCGATCGTCTCGCCGATCGCGGCGGAGGGCTTGGGGTGCAGGTAGCCGCTGACGTAGCGGGCGGGGATGCCCACCGAGCGCAGGGCGCCGAGGGCGAGGTGGGTGATGTCCTGGCAGACACCCTTGCGAACAGCCCATGCCTCTTGTGCCGTCGAGTGCACGCCGGTCACGCCGTGCATGTACTCCATGGCCTCGCCGATGGCGGTCGAGATCGCGAGCGCGGCATCGCAGGGGTTCTCATGGGTGTCGGCGATGGCGCGGGCGATCGCGATCACATCCTCGGGCGGGGCCGTGCGACGGGTCTGCTTGGTGTGCTCGATGTTCTCGGTCGACTTCTCGACCTCAACGGCGAGGCCGGCCCAGGTCGCGTCGTGCTTGTCGTGCGGCCGCGGGCGCACCTCGACGAGGGAGGTGGCGGTGAGGGCCAGCTCTTTGTGGGGGGTGAGGATCTCGAAGGACGAGACCCGGGATCCCCAGTAGTCGACATAGCTGTGGTGGCTCGAGATCGGCAGGATCTCGAGGTTGCTGTACAGCACCAGCTGGCCGTCGGCACTGGTCGGCAGCATCCGCGCCTCGTTGTACGAGGCCGTGACGTCGCCGCCGTAGTGGAAGCCCGTCATGTGCTTGATTCTCAGGCGGTTCATCCGGTCTCCCCCACCCAGCTCGGCGCGGCATTCGTCGGGAAGTAGCGCTGGCGGATCGCCTCGGAGGCGGCACTCGTGGCGAGCTGCACGTTGTCCATGTGGCGGGGAAGGTCTTCGAGGATCTCCGCGATCGGACGGTACTCGAGCTCGCTGCGGATCTGGCCGAGCAGGCGCTGAGCCTGGTCGCTGACCCCGCTGCGCTCGGAGCGCGGCTCGATGTCGCGCATGCACTGCTCTGCGCGGCTGACCGAGAAGAGGATGCTGCGCGGGAACAGCCGGTCGAGCAGCAAGAACTCGGCCGCGTTGCGTGCGCTCGGCACGCCCCGGTAGGTGCGGAGGTAGGCCTCGTAGGCGCCGCAGCTGCGCAGGATGGTGGTCCAGGAAGGTCCGCTCGCCTCCGTCAGAGAACGAGTTGCAAGCAAGCGGGCTGTCATATCTGCCCGCTCTATCGAGCGGCCAAGAGTGAAGAACTGCCAGGCCTCATCGCGGCTCGTCGCCGACTCGATGATGCCGACGGCGAGAGCGCTGCGCTCGCGCACCCAGCCGAAGAACTCGTGCACTTTGTCGCTCGACACCTTGCGGGGCATGCGCGCGCGGGTCGTGTTGAGGCACTCCCACAGCTCGGTCGAGACGATCTCGCGGGCGCGGCGGGCGTTCTCGCGCGCGGCGCCGAGCGAGTAGGCGATCGAGGCCGGCTCGGAGCGGTCGACGGCGAGGATCTCGAGCACTCGCTGACGGGTGAGCACGGTGTCGTCGGGGACCTCACTGCCCATCACGCTGAGCAGCGCGCGGCAGGCGATGTCCTCCTCGATCCACGGGTCTTCGAGCAGCAACTGCAGGTGCACGTCGAGGATGCGGGCAGTGCCGTCGGACCGCTCGATATAGCGGCCGATCCAGAAGAGGGATTCGGCGATGCGGCTCAGCATTCTGATCCCTCCGGTGATGGAGTAGCCGAAGGCGTATCGAAATCAGGCTCCATGGTTTCGGCAGGCTCAACCAACGAGCGTTGTTGCTGCTGCTGCTCCTGCTGGCCGTGGCCGAGGGGGCGGTCGAGGGGTCCGTGGTCCTGCGCGTGGTCCTTGAGCATCTCGTCGGTGATGATCGGCATCGACTCGGTGCGCGCGGCCTGGTCGGCGACGAGCCCCTGGATGGAGTGGCGGGTGACCTGCAGCGGGTCGAGTCCGACCACCCAGGTGTCCTTCGATCCGCCGCCCTGCGAGCTGTTGACGACGAGCTCGCCCTCGGGCAGCGCCACGCGGGTGAGTCCCCCGGGCAGCACCCAGATGTCTTTGCCGTCGTTGACCGCGAAGGGGCGCAGGTCGGCGTGCCGCGGGCGCATGCCGTCTTCGACGAGAGTCGGGATGGTCGAGAGCTGCACGACGGGCTGGGCGATCCAGCCGCGCGGGTCGGCGATGAGGCGCTTGCGCAGGTCATCCAGTTCTTTGGCGGATGCGGCGGGGCCGACCACGAGCCCCTTGCCGCCCGAGCCGTCGACCGGCTTGACGACCAACTCGTCGAGGCGGTCGAGCACCTCTTCGAGCGCTCCCTTGTCTTCGAGGCGCCAGGTGTCGACGTTCTTGAGAATCGGCTCTTCGCCGAGGTAGTAGCGGGTGAGCTCGGGCAGGTACGTGTAGACGAGCTTGTCATCGGCGACGCCGTTGCCGACCGCGTTCGCGATCGTGACGTTGCCGAGGCGCGCGGCAAGCAGCAGGCCGGGCGAGCCCAGCATGGAGTCGGCGCGGAACTGCAGCGGGTCGAGGAACTCGTCGTCGACCCGGCGGTAGATCACGTCGACGCGGGTCGGGCCGGCGGTCGTGCGCATCCACACCTTGCCGCCCGAGCAGAAGAGGTCGCGGCCCTCAACGAGCTCGACGCCCATGAGGCGCGCGAGCAGGGTGTGCTCGAAGTACGCGGAGTTGTAGACACCCGGAGTGAGCACGACGACGTTGGGGTCGTCGACGCCCTCCGGCGCGCTGGCGCGCAGCGCCTGCAGCAGTTTGTGCGGGTAGTCGCCGACCGGCCGCACGCGCATCGAGACGAAGAGCTCGGGCAGGGTCTGCGCCATGACCCGGCGGTTGGAGATGACGTAGCTGACGCCGGAGGGCACGCGCACGTTGTCTTCGAGCACCCGCCATCCACCCTTTTCGTCGCGGATGAGGTCGATGCCGCTGACCTGGATGCGCACGCCGTTCGCCGGCTCGATGCCCGCGGCCTCGCGGTGGAAATGGCTGGATGAGGTGATCAGACGCGCAGGAATCACGCCATCGCGCACCGCAGCCTGCTTGCCGTACACGTCGGCGAGGAAGGCCTCGAGCGCCCGCACCCGCTGTTTGATGCCGGCCTCGACCTCGACCCACTCGGCCTGCTCGATGACCCGGGGCACAGCGTCAAGCGGGAATGGACGCTCTTCACCGGCGAAGTCGAAGGTGACGCCCTGCGCGAGGTACGAGGAGGCGAGGGCGTCGGTGCGCCCGCGCAGCTCTTCCTGCGTCATCTGGGCGAGGGCCGCGTGGATCTCCTTGTAGGCCGTGCGCGCGGTGCCCGGCTTCGAGAACATCTCATCGAACGCGGGTACGGTCTTGGGGCGCAGCGCTGTCGCACCGTAGCCGTCGAACAGGTCGCCCATTGCCCCAGCCTATTGGCCGCATGTTGCGGCGTTGTTTCCGGCGCGGCCTAGAGCGTCGTCGATGCCCGCACGACCAGCGTGGGCTGAAACTGAATGTCAACGCCGGGCTGCTCCGCTCCACCCGCTTCGGCGACGAGCCTCTCGACTGCCGTGCGGCCGATGATCACACTCGGCTGGCGTATCGAGCTGATCGGCACCACGGCGGAGCTCGCGAAATCGATGTCGTCATAGCCGACGATGGCGATATCGCGCGGAATGCTCAAACCATTGCCCATGACAAACGACTGCACGAGGCCGAGCGCGACGAGGTCGTTGGCGGCGAACACGGCATCCGGCCGCTCGGCGGGCGTTCGAGCGACGATCCGATTGCCGGCGGCACGCCCCTCGAGGATGGTCAGCGCCCCCGTCTCGATCACCTCAAGACCTGCGCCGAGGCGCTGCGCGGCGCGGCGCGCTCCAGCGAGGCGGTCGATCACCGCCTGCATCGACGACGGGCCTCCGACGAGCGCGAGGCGCCGGCGACCGAGCGCGACGAGATGCTCGACGGCCCGCTCGCCGCCCGCAACATCGTCGACGGACACGGAGGACAAACCGGAGTTCGGCACGCTGCGTCCGACGAGCACCGCTGCGATGTCGCGCTGCCGCAGTCGCACCAGGCGCTGCTCGACATCGCCAACAGGTGCAATGAGCATGCCGCGTACCCGCTGCTCTTCGAACAGGTCGAGGTAGAAGCCCTGCCGCGCGACGCTCCGGTCGCTGTTGCCGAGCAGAATCACGCTGCCGTTCTCATCGGCCGCATCTTGCGCGCCCCGGGCGACATCGCTGAAGAAGGGGTTGCTGAAATCGGGGACCACGAGCCCCATGGCCCTGCTGCTGCCCGCGCGCAGCTGGCGCGCGGCATCGTTGCGCACGAACCCCAGGTCACGGATCGCGGCGGTGACTCGCTCGAGGGTCTCAGGCGACACGCGCTCGGGGCGGTTGAGAACATTCGACACGGTGCCGACCGACACGCCTGCGCGAGAAGCGACATCGTGCACGCTGATCGACGCCACCGTCGCTCCCATCACGATCGCCCCTGCCTGGCGAAATCATATCGCTGGGGCGGTGTCGGATGGCGCGGGCTACTCCCCCAGCTCCGCGAGCTCGGCCGACCCCGGGCCGTCGGTCATGACGCAGGGGCCGGCGATGTTGACGAAGAGGTTCGCGCCCATGCCGATTCCGTCCTCGTTGGTCACCGCGGTGAGCTCGATCACGGCGAGCGAGTTCGGGTTGGTCAGCGTGACCAGCGTGGTGTCTTTCGAGACGGCGTCGGAGGTCGAGTCCCAGCCCTTCGACACGAAGGTTCCGGCAATGGACTCCTGGATGATGCTGATCTTGTCAGCAGCCTCAGGAACCAGCTCGACGAGAGCCGTCGACCGCCAGAGCCGCATCTTTCTCGTCGAGTCGCCTCCGCAGGCCTCGGACGCATCGCTCACACGCGTCACCGACGCGGTGATGTCGGAGCTGATCTGGCCGCTGATCGTGTTGCGCTGCAGCTGGGCGGTGCTCTTGGTGTCGGCGAGGGTGACGCCGCCGGCGGAGTCATCCGAGGCGCAGCCAGAGAGGAGCACAGCAAGGATGACGGCGGAACTGCCGATGATCGGTCTTCTCACAGTGGGCCGTCCTTCGCGCATTTGGGCGCGTCTTGACGTAAGACACCGCGCCGTCAAGAGTGTGGTCTGAGTTAACCAGAGTTCTACCCGCTCGCCACTCCCCAGTAAAGGGGTGCAGCGTCAGAACACCCGAATACTGTGCAGCCCCCCGTCGATCGGCAGCACGGTGCCCGTCGTCGACGCTGAGAGCGGCGACGCGAGGTAGGCGATGCCGTGGGCGATCTCATCGGGGCTGACCAGGCGGCCGATCGGCTGGCGCGCGGTCAGGGCCGCGCGGGCCGCTTCGGGGTCGTCGGCGGCATCCAGCAGGCGCGCCACCCAGGGCGTGTCAGCGGTGCCTGGCGCGACGGCATTGACCCGGATGTTCTCCTTGACCAGGTCGGCCGCCATCGCGCGGGTGAGGGAGGAGACCGCGCCCTTGCTCGCCGAGTACAGCGCGCGCTGCACGAGCCCGGTGTCCTGCACGATCGACCCCGTATTGACGATGGACGCCGACGGCGACTTGCGCAGGTGCGGCAGCGCGGCGCGGGTCATGCGCACCATGCCGAGCACGTTCACGTCGTAGACCCGCAGCCACTCGGCGTCGTCGTTGTCCTCGACCCCGCCGCTCGCACCGATACCCGCGTTGTTGATGAGGATGTCGATGCGGTCGTGCCGCGCCACCACCTCGGCGATGCCGGCGACCACGCTCGCGTCGTCCGCCACGTCGCAGACCACCGATCCGTCGACGGGCGTGCGGTCGAACACGACCACGGTCGCACCACGAGAACGAAGGAGTTTCGCCGTCGCCGCGCCGATTCCACTCGCACCGCCGGTCACAATGGCGACAAGTCCTTCAAATTCGCTAGTGGGACTCACGTGCTACTCCATCTCCGCTGCCCCCGACGAGAAAGTCGAGGTCTGCTCCTGTGTCTGCCTGCATGACATGGTCGACGTAGAGCTTCTGGTACCCACGGGTCGGCGCCGCGTAGGCCGCTGTGCTCTCCGCGCTCTGCGAGCGCGAGGCCAACTCCTCGTCACTCACGTCGAGGCGCAGTCGGCGCTTCTCGACGTCGAGCTCGATCATGTCGCCCGTGCGCACGAGGCCGAGCGGGCCGCCTGCCGCGGCCTCGGGCGCGATGTGCAGCACGACCGTGCCGTAGGCGGTGCCGCTCATGCGCGCATCGCTGATGCGCACCATATCGCGCACCCCCTGCTCGAGCAGCTTGCGCGGCAGCGGCATGTTGCCGACCTCGGGCATGCCCGGATACCCGCGCGGGCCGCAGCCGCGCAGCACGAGCACGGAGTCCTTGGTCACGTCCAACGCGGGGTCGTCGATGCGGGCGTGCATGTCCTCCACCGATTCGAACACGACCG
>JAAFHU010000115.1 GCA_013297645.1 Actinomycetota bacterium | reverse complement strand
CCGGGTCGGACGCGCTGCGCACCGCCGACCCCCCGACGATGACGGGGAGGAGGGGCAGCACGCACGGCGATGCCACCGTCAGCACTCCGGCGACGAAACAGGCGAGGAGCAGGGCCATGGCCGAGGAGGCGGGTCAGAGCATCGCGGCGATGACCGCGTCAAAAGTCGGGGTGTCGTAGGCGACGAAGCGCTGCAGCTCGGCGCCGTCGTCGTCGACCTCGATGAAGGTCGTTCGCATCGTCACGCCGTACTGCTGCTCGAGGGCCTGCTCCGAGTCGAAGTCCGCCTTGAGGATCGTGACGCCGTCGGGAACCCCCTGCGCGAGGATTCCTGCGTCGATGTCGCGGCACTGGCCGCACCACGGCGCGTAGAAGAAGACGAAGGTGCGCCCCTCGTCAGCGGCGAGCTCGTCGGGCGTGTATGCCACGTAGCGACCGGGAAGCGGCGAGGGCGACGGCGAGGCAGATGGCGCCGGCACCGGAGTGCGCGCAGCGGACGGCGCGGCAGCCGGCGGCTCGGCCGGCGGGGTGAGCGCTAGCGCCGCGACGGACCCGAGGATCACGACCGCCAGAATCGCGACCACAATGAGCACGCGCTTGTTCATGGGCCCGATTCTCGCACGGCGCAGGTCGCCCCTGCGGTATTCTCAGGATCGTTGTTGTGCGCCGGTGTGGCGGAATGGCAGACGCGGAGCACTCAAAATGCTTTGCTCGAAAGGGCGTGTGGGTTCGACCCCCACCACCGGCACAACGTATGGCTACGAGCCCTCGACTAGCTGGCGACCGGCAGGCAGGGCCATCATCACGAGCGCGAGGTTGATCACGATCGACAGCGCGACCGCGGCGATTGTCGCGTAGAGCAGGCGGCGACCCGTGATGTTCGCCGCCGCGATCGCGACAACGGCGACCATCGCGATCGGCAGCCCGACGAAGGGCACGAACAGTCCGACGATGATGGCGAGAACGGCGAGCGCCGCGGGCGCGAGAGAAGTCGCCGTGGGCTTGAAGTCGGTTGTGGAGGTCACGGGGGGCTCGGTACGTTCGCTGAATGGAGGGATAGCTCAGTCTCTCGGTTCTGTGGGTCGCGCCGCAGTCGGCACTTCGGTGGACACCGCTGTCTGCCCAATCCCAGCTAGCCCGCCTACCGTCGGAGCATGAGCGATGCAGAGCACACGACCGACGGGGGCCCGGTGTCTCCCGGGTCGACCGCGACCGGATCCGGCACGAGCATGGGCGGCCCGATCACGGGCGACGGCCTCGGCGAGGGCGGGCTCGACGAGATCGGCACGACCGAGGCAGACGTCACCGACGGGCGTGACCAAAAGCTGCCGAAAGCCGACGACGACCCCAGCGTCAGCTGATCGGGCCCGCGAGCGCGCGCAGATAGCGGCGCGTGTAGTACTCCTGCATGATCCGCAGGGCGGGATACACCGCCCACCACCAGCGGTTGGCCGGGCGGGAGAACGCACGGATGGTGATCCAGACGGAGTCGTCGTCGCGGTGGTCGATCATCCAGCTCTCCTCCCCGTCTTCCGGGTGGCCCGGGAGGGTGCCGTACGCGAAACCGCGGCGACGCGGTTCGTCGACCACGTAGATCACCCGCACGGGGAATGTGATGCCCAGCCCGATGCCGAGCAGGGCGGTGTCGCCCGGGGCGAGTAGGCGTGCGCCGTTCGCGTCGTACACCACCTCATCCGCGTCGGTGATCGTGGCGGGGGCGATGGGCTGCCCGCCGGCGTCGAAGCTGATGGGCGTGTAGCTCGCCTCGCCGACCTCGGGCGGCGCATCGGTGAGGGTCACGCGAAAGCCGCTGGTGCGCTGGATTCCCCAGGTGAGCGCGGTCTGCCATGCATAGTCGTAGCGCGCCTGCCCATGCCCGATGCGCGCGATGCGCTCGAGCGGCCGGTAGCCGGCGGGCGGATGCCGCAGCAGATCGGGCGCCTGGGTCGCGCCGATCGCGGCATAGGTGACAGCCCGCTCCCAGAGGTCTGACTGCATGGCCCAATTCTAGGAGAGAGTCGGCTCCCACTGGCCGTCGACCGCGAAGGCCTCGTCGTCGCCCGGCCACGGCGGGGTGTCGAAGCCGACGATCTCGAGGGGCACAGATCCGTCGTTGCGGAACTGGAAGGCGGTGCCGAGCGGGATGCTCACCGACACCCCGGGCTCGAGGCCCTCGACCTCGACGTTCTCGGCATCCTTGCGCCAGATACGGCCGGACCCCGTGACGACGTACCAGTACTCGCTCACCGTGCGGTGCTTGACCGCCACCGCAATCTCGCCGGGCGCGAGGGTGAAGTGGGCCATGCTGGCGGTGCCGTCGCGCACGAGCAGGCGCACGTCGGAGTTGTCGGGCGCGATCTCGTCGGGCACGGGCGACAGGCTGCGGGTCAGAAAGTCGGGCATGCAGCCAGCATAGATAGGCGACTGCGAGACTGGGGCCATGCGTATTGCGGTTACCGGTGCCAGTGGCAAGCTCGGCGCGGTCGTCGTCGACTACCTGCGGGACGCCGGTCACGACATCCTCTCGCTCGATCGCGTCGGCGAGCGGCGCGACGGCTTTCTCACCGTCGACTTCACTGACTACGGCCAGGTCGTCGACGCGCTGGCCGGGGTCGACGCGATCGTGCACCTGGCGGCAATCCCCGCGCCGGGCATCGCGCCCGAGGTCGAGACCTTCCACAACAACATGCTCTCGACCTTCAACGTCTTCCAGGCGGCACGCCGCCTGGGCATCGCGACCATCGTCTACGCGTCGAGCGAGACCCTGCTCGGGCTGCCTCTCGACATCGACCCCGAATACATTCCGCTCGACGAGGAATTCGAGTCACGGCCCGAGTCGATGTACGCCGTGGTGAAGCACCTCGAAGAGGAGCTTGCTCAGAAGTTCGTGCGGTGGAATGCGGCACTGTCGATCACGGCGCTGCGGTTCTCCAACGTCATGACCCCCGACGACTACGCCGGCTTCGCTGCCTTTACCGCGGAGTCGCGCAAGTGGAACCTGTGGGGCTACATCGACGCGCGGGATGCCGCCCAGGCCGTGCTGCTATCCCTCATGCGGGCGAAGCCCGGCTTCGATCGCTTCGTCATCGCCAATGCCGACACGGTGCTCGACGTGCCCAACGCCGGGCTGCTCGCAGAGTTCTTCCCAGGGGTGGAGGTGCGTGGTGAGATCGGCGAGCACGAGACCCTGCTCTCGATCACGAAGGCGCGGCGCGAGCTCGGCTACGAGCCGAAGTTTGGTTGGCGGGGCTAGGCCCTACTTCTTCTTCTCTTCGACATCTCCGGTGAGGGCGGCGACGAAGGCCTCCTGCGGCACCTCGACGCGGCCGACCATCTTCATGCGCTTCTTGCCCTCTTTCTGCTTCTCGAGCAGCTTGCGCTTGCGGGTGATGTCACCGCCGTAGCACTTGGCGAGAACGTCTTTGCGCATCGCCGAGATCGACTCGCGGGCGATGATGCGGGCGCCGATGGCGGCCTGGATCGGCACCTCGAACTGCTGGCGAGGGATGAGCTTCTTGAGGCGCTCGGTCATGAGCACGCCATAGGCGTAGGCCTTGTCTCGGTGCACAATCGCGCTGAAGGCGTCGACGGCCTCGCCCTGCAGCAGGATGTCGACCTTGACGAGGTCGGCCTCCTGCTCGCCGGTCGGCTCGTAGTCGAGCGACGCGTACCCGGCCGTCTTGCTCTTCAGCTGGTCGAAGAAGTCGAAGACGATCTCGCCGAGCGGCATCGTGTACTTGATCTCGACGCGGTCCTCGCCGAAGTACTCCATGCCGAGCAGGGTGCCGCGGCGGCTCTGGCAGAGCTCCATGATGGTGCCGACGTAGTCCTTGGGGGCGAGGATCGCCGCCTTGACCATCGGCTCGCTGACGTGGGCGATCTTCGTTCCGCTGGGGAACTCGCTCGGGTTGGTCACCGTGTACTGCTTCTTGTCCTCGGTGGTCACCTCGTAGGTCACGCTCGGGGCGGTCGCGATGAGGTCGAGGCCGAACTCGCGCTCGAGGCGCTCGGTGACGATCTCGAGGTGCAGGAGGCCGAGGAATCCGCAGCGGAAGCCGAAGCCGAGCGCGACCGACGTCTCTGGCTCGTAGTTGAGGGAGGCATCCGACAGCTTCAGCTTGTCGAGGGCCTCGCGCAGCACCGGGTAGTCGCTGCCGTCGATCGGGTAGAGGCCGGAGAAGACCATCGGCTTGGGATCGGTGTAGCCGGCGAGCGGGGTCGTCGACGGCTTCTGCGCGTTGGTGACGGTGTCGCCGACCTTGGACTGCCGCACGTCTTTCACGCCGGTGATGAGGTAGCCGACCTCGCCGACGCCGAGACCCTTCGAGGGGGTGGGCTCGGGCGAGCTGACGCCGATCTCGAGCAGCTCGTGCACCGCGCGGGTCGACATCATCTGGATCTTCTCGCGCGGGCTGAGCTTGCCGTCGATGACGCGCACGTAGGTGATGACGCCGCGGTAGGAGTCGTAGACGGAGTCGAAGATCATCGCGCGGCTTGGTGCGGTCGGGTCGCCCGTCGGCGGCGGGATGAGCTCGACGACCTTGTCGAGCAGCTCGGGCACGCCGACGCCGGTCTTTCCGCTGACCCGCAGCACGTCCTCCGGCTTGCCGCCGATGAGGTCGGCCAGCTCCTTCGCGTACTTGTCGGGATCGGCGGCGGGCAGATCGATCTTGTTGAGCACGGGGATGATGGTGAGGTCGTTGTCGAGCGCGAGATAGAGGTTCGCCAGCGTCTGGGCCTCGATGCCCTGCGCCGCGTCGACGAGCAGGATGGCCCCCTCGCAGGCCGCGAGGCTGCGCGAGACCTCATAGGTGAAGTCGACGTGACCGGGGGTGTCGATCATGTTGAGCGCGTACGACTGCTTCCCGTCGCTCCAGGGCATGCGCACGGCCTGGCTCTTGATGGTGATTCCGCGCTCACGCTCGATATCCATGCGGTCGAGGTACTG
Organism: Actinomycetota bacterium; assembly: GCA_013297645.1. Lineage (GTDB taxonomy): Bacteria > Actinomycetota > Actinomycetes > Actinomycetales > Microbacteriaceae > Conyzicola. Next base: position 2,807 of record JAAFHU010000115.1, on the reverse strand, counting down.
CGCGCGCATGTCGCGGTCGCTGACGACACCGGTGATACCGAGCATGCGGTCGGCGAGGGTCGACTTGCCGTGGTCGATGTGGGCGATGATGCAGAAATTGCGGATGAACTCGGGGTTCGTCGAGGCAGGCTGCAGGGCCGTGGTTGCGCGCGGGGACATTTGTGGCCAATTCTCCCATGAACCGTGCGCCGCTCCGTGCGGCGTCGCGATAGTGTTCTGTTGTTCCGCTTCCTGAGTGATTCTCCAAACCCGACCCGAGGGGCCATCCGTGACGTTCCGTTCGCTTGCCGCACCCGCGCTCGTCGCGGCCTTCGTCGCTGCCTCGGCGCTCGCTGTCGGCGCGCCAGCCGCCGCCGCACCGCCCGCGGGAGTGACCTACGTCGATGCTGCCGACATCGTGCAGGGGGCATCCTTCGGCAGCAACGGCTGGGGCGACCTCACCGCTGCGACGCAGTCGAGCACCCTCAGCGGACTGTCTATGACCAACGACACCGAGCTGTTCTTCGGCTTCAGCAGCCCCGTTCCCACCAGCGGCGGCTCGACTCTTCGCACCACGGCAGACTCGTCGGCGTTCTATGTGTCCGACGAGACCAACGTCTTTGCGGAGCTGAGCTGGTACGACGACGCGGCCCAGACATCGGGCCAGTACTTCTATGCGATCTCGGCCGGCAGAGCAGCTTTCACCGACTCGGCAGCACTCTGGTTTTCGACGGTTGACGTCGGCGTAATCCCCGCCTTCACTACGGCGACACTCGACCAGTTCGACGCGGGGCTGGCCGCGGACGCCGCCCTCGTCGGCGCCTCGGTCAAGGGCGTCGGCCTCTACAACTCCGGGGGGTCTGTGTTCCTGACCTCCTTCTCGGCCGGCGGCAACGAGTTCTACTTCACTCCGGTGCCCACCACGACGGGCGGCGCGGGCTCGATCGGCCAGGTCGCGTTCGGCACGACTGGATACTCCGTCACCACCACGGGCTTCGTTCCCGGCGAGGATGTCACGGTCTACCTCGCCACGACGCAGTCGCTCAGCGACCCGATCCCCGTGGTGGCCGACTCCAATGGCTCCGTCTCGTATACCTGGGTCGCGCCGGTGACGTCCATGGACCTGGGCACCTACGAGGTGACCTTCGTTGCTGAAGTCGGCTCGCGCACCAGCCAGGTATTCGCATTCGATGTGCTGGCGCAGTCACTCGCTGCCACAGGGTCTGACATCGGCATTCCCGTCATCGCCGGGGGGATTCTCCTACTCGGCGGAGCGGCGCTCGTCGCGCTCAGCACGAAGCGACGCCAACGCAGCTGACCCTGATAACGAGAAGCGGCCCGGGTACTGCCCGGGCCGCTTCTCGTTAAGTCGTCGCCTAGACGAAGGCGAAGGGGATGAAGGGAATGAACACGAGCGCCCCGACGATCACCAGCAGCACCCAGCCGAACAGTGCGACCGCGCCGAGCACGATGCCCCAGACGGCGGCGGTGCGTCCCGCGGGTTCGCGCTGGTAGCCGAGCACGCCGAGCACCATCGCGGCGATCGGGATCAGAACCGTCTGGCCGAAGACGATCGATGCGATTCCGGCGATGAGGGCGAGGGTGCTGAGGAGGCGCTCGTTCGTGAGCGAGACGGGGGCCGCGGTGGTGGCGGGGGCTTCTGTGGTTGTCATGGTTTCTACGGTAGGCAGCGCCGCATCCTGCCGGTATCGGGGTATCCCCCGAATTACGCGCGGGGCAGCCGCCCCAGCCCGGTCACGATATCGGTCTTCGAGGCGGCGAGGCAGACGCGCATCCAGCCCTCGCCTGAGCGGCCGAAGGCGCTGCCCGGGGCGACCGCGACCCTCTGCTCGAGCAAGAAACGCTGTGCCCACGCGGCGACATCGCCCCCAGACGCATGGCTCACATCGACCCAGAGGTAGAACGCGCCATGGGGAACATGGTGCGGGATGCGCAAACCCTCGAGCACCGCGACCGCCGCCGCGTAGTTCTCGCGGTAGTGCCGCGACGCCCGCGCCACGTCGTGCTGCGGCCCCTCTATCGCTGCGAGGGCGGCGAACTGGTCGGCGGCGGCCACGCAACTGATCGCCGCCTCCTGCACGGTGCGCATGGTCTCGGTGAGTCCGGGCGGGGTGACGAGGTAGCCGACCCGCACGCCGGTCATCGCGTAGGTCTTCGAGAGCGAGAAGATGCTGAAGACGCGCTCGCTTCCGCCGAGGGACGCCAGGCTCACGTGGTCGGCGCCGTAGTGGAAGGCCTCGTAGACCTCGTCGCTGATGATCCACAGGTCGTGGCGCTCGGCGAACTCGAGCAGTGCCTGCAGGGTCTCTCTCGGGAACACCACACCGAGCGGGTTCGACGGCGAGTTGACCATGAGCACGCGGGTGCGGGCGCTGACGAGGGTCTCGAGCTGCGCGAGGTCGGGTAGAAAGCCGTGCTCGGGCAGCAGGGAGTAGGGCACCGGAACGGCGTCGAGCATGCGCGCGTTCATGGTGAAGGTCGTGTAGCCGGGGTCGGGCACGAGCACCTCGTCGCCCGCGGCGAGGGTGAGCGCCATCGCCTGGTGCAGCGCCTGCGTCGCCCCGACGGTCACCCAGACCTGCTCGAGCTGCACGTGCAGGTCGTTGTCGCGGGCGAGCTTTGTCTGGATAGCCTCGCGCAGGGGCTGGATGCCGGCGTTCGCCGTGTAGTGCGTCTCGCCGGCGTCCCAAGCCGCCTTCGCCGCCGCAGAGATGTGCGGCGCTGCATCGCGGTCGGGCTCCCCCACCGCCAGCATGATGACGTCGTCGAGCACGAGGGCGATCTCGTGGATGGCGCGGATTCCTGAG
>JAAFHU010000114.1 GCA_013297645.1 Actinomycetota bacterium | reverse complement strand
GACCCTGGTGCGTCTGCGCATCCCGGCCGCGGTGCCGCACCTGCTGCCCGCCCTGCGGCTCGCAGCGGCCAGTGCCGTCGTCGGTGCGGTCGTCGCCGAAGTCTCGATCGGCATGCGCGGCGGCATCGGCCGCATGCTCATCTCGCTCGCCGGGCAGGGCTCGAGCGACCCCGCCGCCCCGTGGGGCCCGACCTTCGGCTCCATCGCCCTCGGACTCGTCGCGGCGGGCACCGTCGCGATCATCGGCCTCGGCCTGAAGAACTACCGCAGAGGAGAAGCGGAATGACCGCAGTCACGGCCACCGGTGTCGGCAAGACCTTCACGACGAAAGAGGGGGATGTCGTCGCCCTCACCGACGTCACCCTCACCATCGCCGAGGGCGAGTTCGTCTCCCTCATCGGACCGAGCGGATGCGGCAAGTCGACCCTGCTGCGCCTCATCGCCGACCTCGACCAGTCGTCGACCGGCACGCTGGATGTGTTCGGCAAGACCCCGGCCCGCGCCCGCCTCGACCAGGAGTACGGCATCGCCTTCCAGCAGGCCGGCCTGCTGCCCTGGCGCACGGTCGCCGGCAACATCGCCCTGCCCCTCGAGCTGCACCGCATGTCGAAGCCCGCGCGCGCTGCCCGGGTCGCAGAGCTCGCAGCGCTCGTCGGACTCAGCGACTTCGTCGGCCGCTACCCCGACCAGCTCTCGGGTGGCATGCAGCAGCGCGTGGCGATCGCCCGCGCGCTCGCCGAGCAGCCGCGCCTGCTGCTCATGGACGAGCCCTTCGGCGCCCTCGACGAGATGACCCGGGAGCGCCTGCAGAGCGAGCTCACCCGCATCACCTCTGAGACCGGGGCGGCCGTCGTCTTCGTCACCCACTCGATTCCCGAGGCGGTCTTCCTCAGCGACCGGGTCGTGGTGATGAGCTCCCGGCCCGGCCGCATCACCGACATCATCGACGTGCCCTTCGACGGCCGGCGCGACGAGGCCCTGCGCGAGTCGCCCGAGTACTTCGAGCGGGTGACCGCGGTGCGCGAGGCGCTGCACGGCACCCCGGTCGAGCGGGCGAACGAGCGATGATGTGGCAGCGGGTGGCAGCGCCAGTCGCCGTCGGCGTGCTCATGCTCGGCGTGTGGGTGCTCATCGTCGACGTGCTGCACGCCGCCCCCCGTGCCCTGCCGAGCCCGACCGCCGTCATCAACGAGTTCGTGCTGCGCATCGGCATCATCTCGGAGGATGCCGCCATCACCGCCACCAACGCCCTGCTCGGCCTCGTGGCGGGCGCGCTCGCGGCGATCGTGCTCGCCGGCCTGGCCGCGAACGTGCGACCGGTCGACGGCATGCTGGCTCCGCTGGTGGCCGCGATCGCGGTGGTGCCGATCGTCGCGCTGACGCCGATCTTCAACTCGATGTTCGGGGCGTCGAGCCAGTTCGGACGGCAGGCGGTCGCCGCGATCGCCGCCTTCGTTCCTGTATTCGTCAATGTGCTCCGGGGGCTGCGGCAGACGCATCCGGTGCATCGTGACCTGTTGCGCGCCTCGGGGGCGGGCGGTCTGCAGACCTTCCGCGTGCTCACCCTGCCGACCGCGCTGCCCTACCTGATGACGGGCCTGCGCATCGCCGCGTCGGTCGCCGTGATCGCGGCGCTCGTCGCCGAATACTTCGGGGGGCCTGCCGACGGCATCGGCACCTCGATTGCGACCTACGCCAAGTCGGGTCGCGCGCCTCTTGCCTTTGCCTATGTCATTGGTGCCATAGCCATCGGTCTCACCCTCTTCATCGTCACGAGCGCGCTCGAGCGCGCCGTGTCGAGGAGAAAACCGGTCTGACCGGCGCCTGCACCATCCCCCTTCGAAAGGAACAGCACATGCGACACAGCACGCTTCTGAGAAAGCGCCGCGGCTTGGCGGTTGCGGCAGCCCTGGCCGTCTCGGCCATCGCCCTCACCGGGTGCACCACGACCGCCCCCGACGATTCCGGCTCCGCCGACTTCGAGCCGATCACCGATATCAGCCTGCAGCTGCAGTGGCTGCCCCAGGCACAGTTCGCCGGCTACTACGTCGCCCTCGACCAGGGCTACTTCGAGGAGGAGGGCTTCGAGAACGTCGAGATCCTCCCCTCCGGCGGCGACATCGTGCCGCAGGACGCCCTCGCCGACGGCCAGGTCGACTTCGCCGTCGCCTGGGTTCCCAAGGTGCTCGGCACCCTCGAGAGCGGCGTCGAGCTGACCAACGTCGCCCAGGTGTTCCAGAAATCGGGAACGCTGCAGGTCTCCTTCGCCGATGACGACATCGAGTCGGTCGCCGACTTCGAGGGCAAGCGCATCGGTTCGTGGGGCTTCGGCAACGAGTGGGAGATCTTCGCGGCCATGGCCGCCGACGGCCTCGACTCGACCTCGGTCTCGATCACGACCCAGGGCTTCGACATGAACGCCCTGCTCAACGGCGACGTCGACGCCGCGCAGGCGATGACCTACAACGAGTGGGCGCAGGTTCTCGAGACGGTCAACCCCGACACCGGGGAGCTGTACCAGCCCGAGGACTTCAACGTCGTCTCGTACGAGGACACCGCCGGCGCGATGCTGCAGGACGCCCTCTGGGCCGACACCGCCCGCCTCGACGACCCGGCCTACGCCGACGCGACCGTGCGCTTCCTCAAGGCGGTCACCAAGGGCTGGATCTTCGCCCGCGACAACCCCGAGGAGGCCGCGTCGATCGTCTACGACGCCGCAACCAGCGCCGAGCTCGCCTACCCGGTCGGCCCGACGCACCAGCTCTGGATGATGAACGAGGTCAACAAGCTCATCTGGGCCGGCGGCGACTTCGGCCTCATCGACCAGGCAGCCTGGGACAAGACGGTCGCGGGTGCGCTCTCGGCCAAAAACCAGGACGGCCTCGAGCTGATCACCGCCGAGCCGGCGGAGTCGGCCTTCTCGAACACCTACATCCAGAAGGCACTCGACGAGCTCGCGGCCGAGGGCGTGGTCGTGAACGGGAAGTACACGCCGATCGATGTGGTCCTCACCGAGGGCGGAAAGTAGCAAGCGTTGTAATCTGAGCGGGTGGCCACACGTGCCTGAACAAGGCATGAGCGGCCACCCGCTCTTCACCAAAGGACGAACCATGCACGATCTCGACCCATCCGACGGCCAGCTCGCCTACGACCTCGATCGTGCGCACGTGTTCCACTCGTGGAGCGCCCAGGGCTCGCTCGCCCCCTTCGTCATCGCCGGGGGGAGTGGCAGCACCGTCTGGGACTTCGACGGCAAGGACTACCTGGACTTCAGCAGCCAGCTGGTCAACGTCAACATCGGCCACAGCCATCCCAAGGTCGTCGCGGCGATCCAGGAGCAGGCGGCCGTGCTGGCGACCGTCGCCCCCGCCAACGGCAACCTCGCCCGCGGCGAGGCGGCCAAGCGCATCCTCGGTCTCGCCGGAAGCCATTTCGGCAAGGTCTTCTTCACCAACGGCGGTGCGGATGCCAACGAGAACGCCATTCGCATGGCGCGCCTCACCACCGGCCGTGACAAGGTGCTCAGCACCTACCGGTCGTACCACGGCAACACCGGCGCGGCCATTGTCGCGACCGGCGACTGGCGCCGGCTGCCGAACGAGTACTCCCGCGGCCACGCCCACTTCTTCGGGCCCTTCGCCTACCGCAGCGAGTTCTGGTCGGACTCGCCGGAGCAGGAGTCGGCCCGCGCCCTGCAGCACCTCTCGCGCGTCATCGACGTCGAGGGCCCCTCCTCGATCGCCGCCATCCTGCTCGAGACCGTGCCCGGCACGGCCGGCGTGCTCGTGCCGCCGCCCGGCTACCTCGAGGGCGTGCGCCGGCTGTGCGACGAGCACGGCATTGTGCTCATCTTCGACGAGGTCATGTGCGGCTTCGGCCGCACCGGCAGCTGGTTCGCCTGGCAGCAGTTCGGCGTTGTTCCCGACCTCATCACCTTCGCCAAGGGCGTCAACTCCGGCTACGTGCCGGTGGGCGGCGTCGTCATCTCGGAGTCCATCGCGCAAGCCTTCGAGACCCAGGTCTTCCCGGGCGGCCTCACCTACAGCGGGCACCCGTTGGCCATGGCGTCCATCGTCGCGTCGATCGACGCCATGAAAGACGAGGGCATCATCGAGCATGCGGCCGCGATCGGGAAGGACGTTCTCGGGCCGGGGCTGGCCGAGCTGGCGGCGAAGCATCCGGTCATCGGCGAGGTGCGCGGCCTCGGTGTCTTCTGGGCGCTCGACCTCGTCGCCAACGCGAAAACGAAGGAACCGCTGTCTAGTTCGTCCGTTTTGGGGTTGAAGAAGGCGCTCATGGCCAAGGGACTCCTTCCTTTTGTCGTCGAGAACCGCATCCACGTCGTTCCGCCCTGCGTCGTCACCGCCGAGGAGGTCGCGCAGGCGCTGGCGATCTACGACGAGGTGCTCACCGCGTTCGAGGCCGCGTAGCCCAGCGGGCGCGGCGGCAAGCGGGTACACTCGACCCTCGTGCCTGCTACCCCCGCCAACCCGCTGAACGTCGCGGTGTTCGACCTCATGCACCGCCCCGGCGAGATGCGTGAGAAGTCGATCGACGCCACTGCCAGCGAGGCCTTCGGCAACGCCGTCATCGGGGTGAAGGCGGGCGCGGCCCTGCACGTCGAGGCGCGCCTGGAGTCGCTGCACGACGGCATTCTCGTGACCGCCGAGGCGGACGCCTTCGTCGAGGGGGAGTGCATCCGGTGCCTCGACCCGATCAGCGACACCCTCCGGGTCGATATCGCGGAGCTTTTCGCGTACTCTGAGGACGAAGCTTTTGACTACACGGTGGTTGACGATCACGTCGACCTGGAGCCGTTGGTCAGGGATGCGGTAGTGCTGGCACTGCCGTTCCAACCGGTCTGCCGCCCGGATTGCCCAGGTCTCGACCCCGAAACGGGCGAGAAGCTGGCCGATGACCCGGACAGAAAACCCGCTGAGAGAATAGACCCGCGATGGTCTGCGCTCGAGGGTTTCCAGTCAGACCAGACCCAAGACTGAACTAGAGAAGAGAAACTCATGGCTGTACCGAAGCGCAAAATGTCGCGGGCGAGCACCCGCATGCGCCGCGCCCAGTGGAAGGCGACTGCCCCCACCCTGGTGAAGACCGTGGAGAACGGCAAGACCGTCTACAGCCTTCCGCACCGCGCGAAGGTCGTCGAGGACTCCACCGGCACGCCCCTGTACATGGAGTACAAGGGCCGCAAGGTCGCGGACATTTAACAATTTCCCCCATGAGGGAGATCAGCGCGTGACCGATTCTGTGGGCTCACGCGCTGATTTGTCGTCCGCCCTCGGCGTCGACATCGGCGAGGAGCTTCTCGAACTCGCCCTGACCCATCGCTCGTACAGCTACGAGAACGGCGGCGTCGCCAACAACGAGCGCCTCGAGTTTCTCGGCGACTCGATTCTCGGGCAGGCCGTGACGGTCATGCTCTACACCGAGAACCCCGACCTCGACGAGGGCGACCTCGCGAAGCGCCGGGCGAGCCTCGTGTCGGCTGTCGCCTTGGCCGAGGTGGCCCGCACGATCGGACTCGGCGCGCACATGCGCCTCGGCCGCGGCGAAGAGCTCACCGGCGGGCGCGAGAAGTCGTCGATCCTCTCGGATGCCGTCGAGGCCGTCATCGGCGCCGCCTACCTGTCGCTGGGCGGCGACGTCGCGACCGACCTCGTGCTGCGCCTCATCCGGCCGCTCATGGACAACCCGGAGCGCTTCGGCGCGGCGATGGACCCCAAGACCAGCCTGCAGGAGCTCGCCGCCCGCCTCGGCCACGGCCTGCCCGAATACGTCGTCACCGACAGCGGCCCCGACCACCTCAAGCGCTTCACCGCATCGGTGCTGCTCGACGGAACCCCCATCGCGACCGGCCACGGATCGAGCAAGAAGCAGGCCGAGATGGCCGCGGCGCTCGAAGCGTGGACGGGCCTGCAGCCCGGTGCCTGAACTCCCCGAGGTCGAGGTAGTCAGAGCGGGCCTCGAGCCTGCCATCACCGGCGCCACCATCGAGTCGGTCGAGGTCTTCGACGAGCGGTCGCTGCGCCGGCACACGGGCCCGAGCGAGGACTTCATCGACCGCATGACGGGCGCGGTCTTCGGCACGCCGCAGCGCCGCGGCAAGTTCCTCTGGATCCCGCTTACCGACCAAATGCAGGACTCGACAGATGACATCCCCGCAATCGCGGGCGACTCGGCTCTCGGATCGCCGACATCTCCTGCATTTGGCAGGTCGGCGGGGGAGGCGCTCGTCGTGCACCTCGGCATGAGCGGGCAGGTGCTGCTGCGCGAGCCCGGGTCCGTCGACAATCTCACCCGCATCCGCTTCGACATCACGCACCCCGTGATCGGCCGGCGCCGAATCAACTTCGTCGACCAGCGCATCTTCGGCTCCATGGCGATAGACGAGCTGGTGCCGGTGACAGATGCAGGCGCGAACTTCGGCGAGACCGTTCCGACCCAGGTCTCGCACATCGCCCGCGACCCCCTCGACCCGCACTTCGACGAGAAGCTCTTCAGAACGCGCCTCGCGAAGAAGAACACCGGCATCAAGCGCGCGCTGCTCGACCAGGGCCTCATCAGCGGCATTGGCAACATCTACGCGGATGAGGCGCTCTGGCGCGCGAAACTGCACTACGAGACGCCGACGGCGACCCTGAGCCCCGCCCGCGTGAAACTGCTCATCGCCGAGGTGCGCGCCGTGATGCTGCAGGCGCTCGCCGAAGGCGGCACGAGCTTCGACGAGCAGTACAAGAACGTCAACGGCACGAGCGGATACTTCGAGCGCTCCCTGCAGGCCTACGGGCAGCAGGGCAAGCCGTGCCCGCGCTGCGGCCGGCTGATCGTGCGCGAGCAGTTCATGAACCGCGGCTCGCACTTCTGCCCCTTCTGCCAGCGGATGCCCAAGGTCGCCCTCTAGAGGTCCTTCCTCCACGCGCCCTCGGAGCCCATCGGCACGAAGCCGACCTTCTCGTTGACGTCGAGCATGTAGCGGTTGTCCTCGGCGTTGAAGGTGATGATCGAGGGGTGGCCGGGGCGAAGCCGCTGCAGGTGGTCGAGGTTGGCGACTTTGAGCAGCATGCCGAGGCGGTGTCCGCGGTGTTCTTTGAGAACGATGGTTGTGTACTGGTTGACGCTGCGCTCGGCCTCGGCGGGCACGCTCAGGGTGGTGTACCCGGCGAGCACGCCGGTGGGCACGTGCTCGACGGCCGCGTAGAGGTAGCTGCGCGGTCCGTCGGCGATGCCCGCCTCCTGCTCGAGGAGGCGCTCGACTGTCACGACGTCTTCGGGCTCCTCGAGGCCGGCGGTCGGGGCATCCGTGCTCATGCGCGTGTTGAGCAGGGCCATCTGCTCGAGCCACTCGGGCGGGGTGTGGTTGATCCAGTAGTGCAGGCGGTAGTCAGCGGGCGGCTCGACCTCGACGCTGACGGGCAGCGTGAGGCGGCTGCCGCGCTCGACCTGCTCAAGCCGGTAGCCGTGTCGCCGTGCGAACCGCACCTCCGGGTTGCCTGCGGGCACGCTGCCGAAGCCGGTCGGCGCCTCGATGCGATCGCCCGGTGCATCGGGGGAGGGGAAGTAGCTGACGATCTTGCGGCGGCCGTCGGCGCGCGCAACCGCGTCGATGTGGTCTGCCAGCGCCGAGCCGATGCCCCGGCGGCGGTGGGAGGCGAGCACGGTGATGCGGGCCCAGCAGCTCTCGGTGTCGGCGGCCAGATACTCATAGCTGGCGTATCCCACCAGCTCTCCGTCGGCGCGCACGCCGAAGAGGCGGTGCGGGTTCGCGGAGTCCTGCCACCACGGCAGCACCTCCTCGGGAAACAGCCGCAGCTCGTCGTGGCCGTAGGCCCCGG
>JAAFHU010000113.1 GCA_013297645.1 Actinomycetota bacterium | reverse complement strand
ACGAGAACGTCGATGCGATCTATGTCTCGACCCCCCACCCCTTCCACTTCGAGAACACCCTGCTCGCCCTCAACGCCGGCAAGCACGTGCTCGTCGAGAAGCCCTTCGTCATGAACGCGGCGCAGGCCCGCGAGGTCGTCGAGCTCGCAACCGAGAAGAACCTTGTCGTGCTCGAGGCGATGTGGACCCGCTACCTGCCGCACATGGTGCGCATTCGCGAGCTGCTGGCGGCCAACGCCCTCGGCGAGCTGCGCACCCTCATCAGCGACCACTCGCAGAACCTGCCGAAAGACCCGAAGCACCGCATCAACGACCCGGCTCTCGGCGGCGGCGCCCTTCTCGACCTCGGCATCTATCCGGTGTCCTTCTCCTTCGACGTCTTCGGCGCCCCGACCGGCATCCACGCCAGCGCGACGAAGACCGCGACCGGCGTCGATGCCCAGACCACCATGATCTTCGAGTACGCGGGCAACCAGCGGGCCATCATGGTGACCGCGCTCGACGCGCGCGGCCCCAACACGACGACCGTCACGGGCACCGAGGGCCGCATCGAGATCGACGCGGTCTGGTACAACCCGACGAGCTTCCGCCACTTCGACGCGAAGAACGAGCTGGTCGAGTCCTACGAGTCGACGGGTGTCATCGGCCGCGGCATGCAGTACCAGGCGTGGGAGCTCGAGCGCCTCGTCGCCTCGGGTGCCATTGCCAACGAGGTGCTCTCGCCCGCCGAGTCGGTACAGATCATGGAGGCCCTCGACGAGGTGCGCCACCTGATCGGCCTGAAGTATGACGGGGTCGACGCCTAGCTAGTCGCTGCCGAGGTGCAGCGCCGACGAGTACTCGCTGAAGTACAGCGTCGCTGCACCGAGGCTGTCGAAGTGCGGATGCCAGGCCGAGCCACCCGACAGCAGCGCCTCGAAATCGCCGCTGTGCTCCTCGACCGTTCCAAGGACCATGTCGTCGTCTGCGACGAGCCATTCGTGGTCGGAGAGCGGTACGAGCTCGATGACGGGGTCCATGTTCCCCACCGTACGCCGCTTCGTGCCGCATCCCCTACGAAAACGCACAGAACCTGCGCGCAACCCTCACCCACCGTCGCGAACGAGCCGTGAGAATGGCATGGTGACGCTCGCCTGGTACTCCAACCCGTCCGCCCGCTCGTGGCCGTCGCCGAAGCCGGCCGCAGACACCCGGGCCTTTCACCACGCGCTCCCCGGCTACGCGCCGACCCGCCTCGTCGAGCTGCCGTCGGTCGCCGCAGAGCTCGGCGTCGCGCATGTCGTCGTCAAAGAGGAGGCGTTGCGCATCGGACTGCCGGCCTTCAAGATCCTCGGGGCGTCCTACGCCATCTCGCGGGCCCTCTCGGCGCGGCTCGGCTCCGACCTCGCACTGCCGCTGCACGAGCTGCACGGAAAGCTCGACCTCGTGATCGTCGCGGCGACCGACGGAAATCACGGGCGGGCTGTCGCGCACGTCGCGCGACTCGTCGGGCTGGATGCCCGCATCCACGTGCCTATCGACATCACCGACGAGGCCAAGGCGGGTATCGCAGGGGAGGGCGCCGAGCTTGTCGTGCTCGACGAGCCCTACGACTCGGTGGTGCGGTTCGCGACCGCTGTGGCCGAGAGTCTCGGCGACGGGGCGCTTCTTGTTCAGGACTCCTCGTGGCCCGGCTATGAAGACGTGCCCGGCTGGATCGTCGACGGCTACTCCACCCTCTTTCGCGAGGCCGACGACCAGCTCGCCGCCCTTGGCCTCCCGCCCGCCACGCTCGTCACCGCGCCCAGCGGCGTCGGAGCCCTCGCTGAGGCGGCCCTCGACCACTACCGCCGGGGCGACCCCCACGCCCCGGCGGTGCTGGTGGTCGAGCCCGAGGGCGCCGCGTGCATCCTCGAATCCCTGCACGCCGGCGATCGCGTCGATGTCGCGATCGGCTTCAGCATCATGAAGGGCCTCAACTGCGGCGTCGTCTCGCCGGGCGCGTGGCCGACGCTGAGGGACGGGACGGATGCCGCCATCACCGTCACCGAGCAGGCCGCCGCCCAGGCGGTGCGCGACCTGCACGCGCTCGGCATCGACTCCGGTCCGTGTGGCGCGTCGAGCCTCGCCGCGGTGCGCGCGCTGTGCGCCGACCCCACGCGCCGCGCCGATGCGGGCGTCGACGAGCACAGCGTGCTGCTGCTGCTCAGCACCGAGGCTCTCAGCGCGAACCCGATCGACCTGTAGTTCGCTCACAGGCTCCCGGCGCAGACTGGGGCGATGTCACTGACCGCCCTCGCCCTCGTCTGCACTCTCACACCCTCACCCGGGCCGTCCAGCTCCGCCCTCATGGCCAGCCAGATTCTGGTCGAGCTGGAGAACAACGGAGTCACCGGCAGCGCCCTGCGCGTTGTCGACTTCGACGTCAAGCCCGGTGTCGAGAAAGATATGGGTGGCGATGATGAGTGGCCGCACATCCGCGCGCAGATCCTTGCGGCTGACGTTATCGTCGTGGTCAGCCCGACCTGGATGGGCCAGATCACCAGCGTCGGACAGCGGGTGCTCGAGCGCCTCGATGCCGAGCTGAGCGAAGACCGCACACTGTTCAACAAGGTCGCCGTGGTCGGCGTCGTGGGCAACGAGGACGGCGCACACCACATCACGTCGCAGCTCTTCCAGGCGCTCAACGACGTCGGATTCACGATCCCCGCCCAGGGCGGCACCTATTGGAACGGTGAGGCGATGCACAGGGTCGACTTCCTCGATCTGAAGCGGGTGCCAGACGCTGTCGCGTCGGCGACGAAGATGCTGGCGGCCAATGCGGCCCACCTCGCGAAATCGCTGCAGGATTCCCCGTATCCGGAATGAGCTAGGGACCTCGCCGGTTATACGTTTGCATGGAACAGGGAAAGCGCAAACAGTTCGGCCTCGACACGTTCGGTGACGTCACCGTGGATGAGAAAGGCGCGCGCTTGTCGTACGCGCAGGTGATCCGCGACGTGGTCGAGCAGGCGGTGCTCGCCGACGAGCTCGGCATCGACTTCATCGGCATCGGGGAGCACCACCGCGACGACTTCGCCGTCTCCGCCCCCGAGATGGTGCTCGCCGCGATCGCGAGCCGCACCACGAACATCCACCTCGGAACCGCGGTGACCGTGCTGAGCTCCGAGGAGCCGGTGCGCGTTTTCGAGCGCTTCGCCACCCTGGACGCCGTATCGAACGGCCGGGCCGAGGTCATCGTGGGCCGCGGCTCGTTCACCGAGTCCTTCCCGCTGTTCGGCCTCGACCTGCACCTCTACGAGGAGCTCTTCGAGGAGAAGCTCGAACTCTTCGCCGAGCTGCTGAAGGAGAAGCCGGTCACCTGGAGCGGCCGGCTGCGCGCGCCTCTGCAGAATCAGGAGGTCTACCCGAAGACCGAGAGCGGATCCATTCCTACGTGGGTGGGCGTCGGGGGCAGCCCCGAGTCCGTGGTGCGTGCTGCGAAGTACGGGCTCCCCTTGACGTTGGCGATCATCGGCGGCTCGAGCGAGCGCTTCGCGCCCTATGCCGACCTCTACCGGCGCGCCCTCGCCCAGTTCGGCCACCCGGCCACGCCGATCGGCGTGCACTCGCCCGGCTACATCGCCGCAACCGACGAGTTGGCTGCCGAAGAGCTGTGGCCGCACTACTCGGCCATGCACTCGCGCATCGGTGCGGAGCGCGGCTGGGGGCCCATGACCGAGGAGCAGTACCGGGGCGAGATCGAGCACGGCGCCCTCTACGTCGGATCGCCGGACACCGTCGCCGAGAAGATCACCGCGACCTTCCGCGCACTCGACAACGACCGCTTCGACCTCAAGTACAGCAACGGCACGATGCCGCACGAGAAGCTGATGTCGAGCATCCGCCTCTACGGCGAGAAGGTCATCCCGGCCGTCAGAGACGCCCTGAGGTAGTCATAATCTGCTCACGGGTCGGGCTCGACGGTACGTTGCCCTCGGTGAGCGTGGCGATCGAGCCCGCGACCAGAGCCAGCTGGAACGCGGACTCGAGCGCGCGTCCCTCGGCGATCGCCGCGGCGAAGACCCCGCAGAAGCTGTCGCCGGCACCCGTGGTGTCGACGGCGTCGACGTCCAGCGCGGGCAGCCGCAGCGGTGCGCCCTCGCCACGGAACAGCGCGCCTCCCGCCGCCCCGAGCGTGACGACCACCGCTCGCGCGAACCGGGCCAGGCTGCGGGCCGACGAGTCGACGTCGGGGCCGCCGCCGATGCGCAGGCACTCGCCCTCGTTGACGATGAGGATGTCGACGTCGCGAATCAGGTCGATCAGTGCGTCGGGGCTGAGGTCGGGCGGTGGCGCTGCGTTGAGGATCACCGTGACGCCCGCCTTGTGCGCGCAGCGAACGGCCTCGGTGGCGACCTTGGTGCCGTTCTCCAGCTGCATCAGCACGACATCCGCCTCGTGAATTGCCTTCTCGTCATCGGTGGTCAGCGAGTCGAGCTCTGCGTTGGCTCCGGGGATGACGATGATCGAGTTCTCGCCTGACGCATCCGTCGCGACCACCGCCCGACCCGTGCGTGCCCTCGACCGCCGCACGAGCGACGTGCCGACACCCTCGCGCTGCAGTCCGGCGAGCGCGTCGTGCCCGTCCGCGTCGTCGCCGATGATCGAGATGAAACCGGTCTGCGCCCCGAAGCGCGCGGCAGCGACCGCCTGCGCCTGGCCTTTGCCGCCCGCGGCGTTGGTGGCCCCGAGAGCGAGCACGGTCTCGCCGGGCGCCGGCAGATCGGACACCCGCACGAGCAGGTCGGCGTTGATGCTGCCGACGACGACGACGGTGCCCACTATGCGCTCTGCGTGTCGAGTCGTCTGCGTACCGCCGCCTTGAACCATTGCGCGTCGGGGACCTTCGCGAGCAGCGGCCCGGCGATGACGGTGATCAGCACGTAGGTGGTCGCGAGCGGGGCCAGTTGGGGCTCCACGCCCGCCGTCACTGCGAGGCTGGCGATGACGATGGAGAACTCCCCGCGGGGCGTGATGCCGAAGCCGGTGCGCCAGCGGCCGGGTATTCCGATGCCCGCCGTGCGGGCCGCGAGATAGCCGGTCAGGGTCTTTGTCGCGATGCCGACAATCGCGAGGATGGCAGCGGGCAGCAGCACGGGCGGAATATCGACGGGATCGGTCGAGAGCCCGAAGAACACGAAGAAGATGGCGGCGAACAGGTCGCGCAGTGGAGTGAGCAGCTGCACCGCGTTGTGGGCGACCTGCCCGGAGAGCGCGATGCCCACGAGGAAGGCGCCGACCGCCGACGAGACCTGCACCTGTGCCGCGAGCCCGGCGATCAGCATCGTCAGCCCGAGCACGCCGAGCAGCAGGGACTCGCTGTCCTTCGCCGAGAACAACGACGAGATGAGCCGGCCGTGCCGCAGAGCGAGGAACAGGATGACGAGCACGGCGGCGACGGCGATCGACAGGGCGATAGCCCCCTCCGCAATGCCGGCGCCGATGACGAGCGCGCTGAGCACGGGAAGGTAGAAGGCCATCGCGAGGTCCTCGATGACGAGGATCGAGAGGATAACCGGAGTCTCGCGGTTCGACAGCCGCCCGAGGTCGCGCAGCACCTTCGCGATCACGCCGCTCGAAGAGACCCAGGTGATGCCCGCGAGGGCGACGGCCGCGACCGGCCCCCAGCCGAGGATGATGGCGAATATCGCGCCGGGCAGGGCGTTGAATACCGCGTCCAGCAGTCCGGCCAGCCGGGATCGCTTGAGGTTGCCCATCAGCTCGTCGGCCGAGTACTCGAGGCCGAGCATCGCGAGCAGCAGGATGACGCCGATCTCCGACCCGATCTCGAAGAAGTCCTCACTCGCGCTCAGCGGCACGAAGCCGCCGTGGCCGAAGACGAGACCGGCGAGCAGGTAGAAGGGGATCGGCGAGATGCCGAAGCGCACCGCCACGCGGCCGAGCAGGCTGAGGCCCAGCAGCAGCGCGCCGACCTCAATGAGGAGGAGGGTGGTCTCGTGCACGGGCCGGCCCCCTAGCTAGTGCCGTCGGCGATGATCTTCGCGAGCTTGTCGAGACCCTGGCGGGTTCCGACGGCCACGATCGAGTCGCCGGCCTCCAAGACGAAGTCGGGCTTGGGGGAGGGGATGACGCTGCCGTCGCGCACGACGGCGACGATTGACACGCTGGTGCGGGTGCGCGCCTTGGTGTCGCCGAGCGGCCGGTTCGCGTACGTGGAGTCCGCCGAGAGCAGCAGGTGCTCGGTGTAGAGGCCGACCGTCTCCTCGCTGAGCGCGTTGACCTGGGAGAGGCTGACCGAGTTGCCGAGAAGGTCGGCGAGGGCCGCGGCCTCCTGGTCGCTCAGCGGGATGGAGTCGGTGCTCGCATCCGGGTCAATCTCGTCGAAGAGCGCGATCTCGCGGGCACCATCGCGGTGCGATACGACGCTGATGCGCCGTCCATTGGAGGTCACAACGTCGTGACGGAACCCGATACCGGGAAGGTCGACTTTTTCTACGCGTACGGCCATAGAAACGAATCTACCAGCCGCCTCTCAGCGAACCTGAGAATAGCCCAGCCCGCGCAGTGACAGCGTTAGACAGCAACCCCGTACTTGCCCATCGCGGTCTCGACGATGGTAAGGCC
Organism: Actinomycetota bacterium; assembly: GCA_013297645.1. Lineage (GTDB taxonomy): Bacteria > Actinomycetota > Actinomycetes > Actinomycetales > Microbacteriaceae > Conyzicola. Next base: position 1,301 of record JAAFHU010000113.1, on the reverse strand, counting down.
CTGCAGCCCGGGCATGCGCTGCACGTGCTCGTCGAGCTTGCGGATCTCGCGACGGCCCTCCTCCCCGGCGAACAGGTGGCCGAAGACGTGGGTGACCTCCTCGGCGTCCATGATCGTCGAGCCGACCGGTCCCCATGCATTCTTGAGGGCGAAGCGGGCGATGACCTGGGCCTTCTTCGAGCGCGCGAGGCGGTCACGGGCCTGGGTTGCGTAGAAGGCCACGTGGCGTGCCTCCTGCTTGGCGATCCGCTTGAGCAGGGTGGCGAGCGTCGGGTGCTTCTCGAGGTCGGCGAGCCGGTTGTAGGCGGCGACGGCCGACCACTCGTTGGTCGCACCCCAGATCATGTGCACGGCAATGAAGTCCTTGCCGATGATGTTGCCGAGCAGCGTCTGCTTGACCGGGTCGAGGCGGTCCTTCCAGCCGAGCTTGAGGCGCGTCGACTTGAGCTCGTCGAAGTCGACGGTCACATCGTGGGCGGCGAGAACGGCGGCGAGGGCCTCGCCGTGCCAGAACTCCTCGCGGTTCCACATGGTCATGAAGGCGCCCACCTCCTCCTCCTTGTGGGAGGGGGTGACGAGCAGGTCGCGGAGGTAGCAGACCGTGTGGTACTCGACATCGCACATGTAGCGCAGCGCCCGCAGCGTCGACTCGGGCAGCGGGTTGCGCTTGAACTCATCGAAGTCGAGGTCGTTCCAGTTCACGCTGACCGACGTGCTGGTGAACTTGTCGATGTCGAATGCCATTTAGATGCCTTCCGCTGCAGTAACTGGTGATTCGGTGCGGGACTCGGGTTCGGTGGGCTTGGCGCTGCGCTTCCAGTCGAGCACGTTCCAGCGCTTCTCCTGTGCGTAACGGTACAACTGCAGGTCGGGGTTCACGGCATTCGCATTGCCGACCAGCTGCAGCCAGGCGACGTCGGCGTGGCTGTCGCCGTAGCCGTAGGACTGGGTGAGGTTGATGTCGTTGACCAGCGCGTAGTGGCGCAGCCAGGCGGCGCGCGCCTCGTCGACGAGCGGGGGATCGGCGAGAAAGCCGGTGAGCTTGCCGTCGCGCTCGTGCATGCTGCCGGCAACCACCTCGTCGAAATAGGGCAGGAAGGGCTGCACCATGAGGTCGATGGTGCCGGTGACGAGGATCGTGCGGTGGCCGGCTTCGCGGTGCGCCTTGACCTGCGCCAGAGCCTCGGGCAGTGCCTTGCGAATGAGCATCCTGCCGACCGGTCCGCGCACCAGGCGCTGGATGTCGGCGACCTTGAAGCCCTTGTAGCGGCGCATGAAGGTGCGGATGAAGTCGCCGCGGT
>JAAFHU010000112.1 GCA_013297645.1 Actinomycetota bacterium | reverse complement strand
TTCGAGTCGCTCGGGTGGCTGGGCGACGACGTCTGGCTCGCGCACTGCGTGCACCTCGACGAGAACGCCATCGGCAAGTTCGCGGCCACCGGCACCGGCGTGGCGCACTGCCCGTCGTCGAACGCGCGCCTCGCCGCGGGCACGGCGCCGGTGGTGGAGCTGGTGCGGGCCGGGGCGCCCGTCGGCCTGGGGGTCGACGGGGCGGCATCCAATGAGTCCGGGCAGTTGGGCACCGAGGTGCGCAACGCCCTGCTGATGCAGCGCCTGCGCTATGGCGCCGACCAGTTCTCTGGTCGCGACGCCCTGCGCCTCGCGACCATGGGCGGTGCGCGCGTGCTCGGCCGCGACACCGAGCTGGGCTCGCTCGAGCCCGGCAAGCTCGCCGACCTGGCGATGTGGCGCATCGACGACGTGGAGCACGCCGGCATCGCCGACCCGCTCGCGGCGTTGACACTCGGCGGCATGCCGCCGGTCAGCAAGTTGTTCGTCAACGGGGCAGTGGCCGTCGACGACGGCGAGCTCGCGAGAGTCGACCAGCGCGAGATCGCCCGCACCGCGGCGGCCGCCGCCCGGGAGCTAGCCGGCCGCTAGGTGGGCGGCGAAGTTGTCGAGCGCGCTCTCCCAGCCGTCGAAGTACGAGTCGTCGCCGCTGACCCCGTCGACCCCGCGCAGCTCGAAGGTCATGCGCGTGAGCTCGCCGAGGTCGTCGATGGTCACCGTCACGACCGGCGCGTTGTCGTCGCCCGGCGTGCCCCAGGTGAATACGAGCCGCTCGTTCTCGATGAGCTCCCGGTAGACGCCGCCCGTCGGGTACTCCTCGCCGCTGAGGTCGTTCACCATCGTGTAGCGGTACTCGCCCCCGACGACCGCGTCGATGGACACGGACTCGCGGGGCGTGCTGACCCCGCGCGGGTGCCACCACTGGGCAGCCCGGTCGGGGTCGGTCCAGGCCCGCCAGATCTGTTGCGGAGTCGCATCGAACACGCGCGTGAAGGTGAAGCCTTTGTCAGTGTCAGCCATGCGCGCACCCTACGCTGCGCTGCTGTGCTCTGCCAGCGTCCACGGCGATGCGATTGGCCCGCGCGGGCCGTCAGTGGTCGGTGCCAGAGTCGACGGATGACCCCTGAGACGCGCCTCGCCGCCGTCGCCGGTTTTCGCGATGCGTTCATGATCGTGCTCGGCTACATCCCCTTCGGGCTCGCGGCCGGTGCCGCTATGGCCCAGACCGATGTGGCGCCGGCCGTCAGCATCCTCAGCTCGCCGATCGTCTACGCGGGTGCGGCCCAGCTCGCCGCGGTGCAGCTGCTGGACGCCGGCGCGAGTGTCGCCCTCGTCGTGTTCTCGGTGCTCGTCATCAACGCCCGCCACCTGCTCTACAGTGCCTCCCTCGAGCCGCATATCGCCGACTGGAGTCGGGGCCAGCGCCTCGGTGCGGCCTTCTTCCTCGCCGACCCCATCTACGCTCTCGCCATCACCCGCTTCGAGCGGGCCGAGGGCGCGGGGGCGAAGGCCGACAAGATCGGGTACTACTTCGCTGCGGCCGTGACCTGCTATCTCGGGTGGTCGATCCTCGTCGCCACCGGCGTCGCCCTCGGCGCCTTCATTCCCGAGTGGGTGCCGCTGGAGCTGGCGATTCCGCTCACCTTCCTGCTGCTTCTCATCCCGCTCATCAAAGACCGCGCCGGCCTGCTCGCCGCCATCGTCGGTGGCTTCGTCGCCCTGCTCGCGCACCCGCTGCCCTTCGGTTTCGGGCTGATGATCGGCGCGGTCGCCGGCATCATTGCCGGCTCGATCGTGATCGCGCGCACGAGAGAGGAGCCGGTCGATGCTTGAACTGCTCGCCGTCGCGCTCTCTGGCATCGTCACCTACATCGAGCGCGTAGTCTTCCTCGCGTCGAAGCGGGTGCGCCCGCCCCGGCGTGCGCTGCGCTACCTGCCGCTCGTCGGCCCCGCGGTGCTCGGCGCGATTGCGGTGCCCGGCATCCTCGCGCCGACCGGCGTGCTCTCGCTCAGCGAGACGCTGCCCGCGGTGATCGCGGCCGTCGTCGCGGCACTCGTGCAGCGGTTCACCAAGCATCTCGCCGTCGCCCTCGTCGTCGGGCTGGCGGTCTGGTGGGGGCTCGTCTTCGCCCTAGTGCAGCTCGGACTGCGGCAGGGCTAGCTCGAAGCGAGCCTCCACAGCCGGTCGCGCGACATCGGCAGGTCGCGCGGCCGCACGCCGAGGGCGTCGCGGATCGCGTTCGCGAGCGCGGGGGCGACCGGGTTGTACGGCGCCTCGCTCATCGACTTCGCCCCGAGGGGCCCGAGGTCGTCGTGGGTGTCGGCGAAGAGCACGGTGGTGCGGGGCACGTCGGCGAACTGGGGCACGTGGTAGTTGCGCAGTGCCCGTGTGGTGACCCGGCCCTCGTCGAGCGTGAGCTGCTCGTAGAGCGCACTGCCGATGGCCTGCGCGGTGCCGCCCTCGATCTGCCCGCGCAGCTGCTCCGGGTTCATGACCGTGCCGGCATCCGCTGCCTGAACCGACTGCAGAATGCGCACCTCGCCGGTCGCGGGATTCACCGCGACGCTGAAGCCGTGCACGTTGAAAGCGATCGAGCGCGGCGTGCCGTCGTGCCGGCCGGTAGCAGAAAGGCCGACGAGCGAACCGGATGCCGCGATCTTCTCAGCGAGCGCCGTTGCTGCCGCGAAGACCGCCTTGCCGGCAACCACGACCCCCGCCGACCCGAAGGCGCCGGTGTCGTAGGTGCCGGTCGCGGTGTCGGACTGCAGGATGCGAATGCGGTCCGCGGGCACCCCGAGCGCCGTCGCCGCGAGCTGGGCGTGCACCGTCGTCGTGCCGTTGCCGAACTCCGCCGTGCCGACGCGCAGGTCGAAGTAGCCGTCGTCGGCGACAGTGATGACGGTCTCGGCGAAGTGGCCGCGCGGTGGCATCGAGGCGATCATGGCGAGCGCCATGCCCTGCCCGGTGACCCAGCCCACCGGACCATCCGTGGGAACGAGCGCCTCCTGCACGAGGCTGAGGCACTGGTCGAGGCCGTAGCTGCCGTAGAGCAGGTCGTGCTCCTCGTCGGCCTCGGTGACGACGATCGGGTCGCCCGGCACGATGACGTTGCGGCGGCGCAGCTCGAAGGGGTCGATGCCCAGCTCGCGGGCGAGGTCGTCCATGGCGGACTCGACGGCGAAGATCACCTGGCCGAGGCCGTAGCCGCGGAAGGCGCCGGATGGCAGGTTGTTCGTATAGACCGACTCGGCATCCACGCGCTTGTTGGCGCAGCGGTAGACGCTGAGCGACTCGCCGACGCCGTGGAACATGACGCCGATGCCGTGGTTGCCGTAGGCGCCGGTGTCGAGCAGCTCGTCGACCTGCATAGCGGTGAGCACGCCGTCGGCCGTTGCGCCGAGGGTGACCGTCACACGCGAGGGGTGGCGGGTGGGGGCGATGGTGAACTCGTCCTCGCGGGTGAACTCGTACTGCACCGCGCGGCCGGTCTTCAGCACGGCGAGGGTGACGAGGTCCTCGGTGAGGATCTCCTGCTTGCCGCCGAAACCGCCGCCGACCCGGGCGGTGAACACCCGCATGCGCGCGGGGTCGAGCGAGAAGATGTGGGCGAGCTCGTCGCGCACGAGGTAGGGCACCTGCGACGAGGTGCGCAGTACCAGCCCGCCGTGCTCGTCGAGCCAGCCGCGGGTCGCGTGCGTCTCGAGGGCGACATGGCTGACGCGCTGCGTGGTCCAGGTGCCGGTGACGACGGCGTCGGCCGCGGCCAGCCCCTCGGCGACCGAGCCCATCTCGCCGTGCAGCTGCGCGAGCACGTTGCGCTGCGGCTCGTCGATGCGCGATTCCGGCCCCTTGTCGCCGTGCACGAGGGGGGCGCCGGCCGACCGTGCCTGCTCGGGGTCGAAGACCGCGGGCAGGATCTCGTACTCCACGTCGATGAGGTCGAGCGCGAGCTCCGCGATCGCGACGGAGTCGGCGACGACCGCCGCGACCCGCTGGCCTTGGAAGCGCAGCACCGGGTCGAGCACCCGGGTGTCGTCGGGGTCGTCGGTGCGCAGCTCGTGCCGCGCGGTCGAGAACAGCACGTCGGGCGAGTCGAGGTGCGTCAACACCGCGTGCACCCCCTCGAGCCCGAGGGCCCGCTCGACAGAAATCGACTGGATGCGGGCGTGCGAATGCGGGGATCCCAGCACCGCGAGGTGCAGCAGCGACGTCGTGGCCAGGTCGAGCGTGTACGGCTCGGAGCCGGTGACCACCCGCATCCCCGCCGGCGCCTTGGACGACGCGCCGGCTTCTGACGAGGCCGACGTATTGACGACGCCGCAGATGGCGTCCTCGATCGAGCGGTAGCCCGTGCAGCGGCAGAGGTTGCCCTTGAGCTTGACGGCGAGGTCGTCGCCGGGGGAGAGGGTCGAGGCGGTGACGACCATGCCGGCGGTGCAGAAGCCGCACTGGAATCCGGCCGCGTCGACGAAGGCCTGCTGAACGGGGTGGGGATGCTCGACCGAGCCCAAGCCGGCCGCTGTCGTGACCGCCACGCCCTCGAGGCGGTGCGCGGGGTAGATGCAGGAGTGCACGGGCTCGCCGTCGACGATGACGGAGCAGGCTCCGCAATCACCCGCGTCGCAGCCCTTCTTGACGGCGAAGTGGTCGTTCTCGCGCAGCAGGCTGCGCAGTACCTGGCCGGGTCGGGGAGTCGCCTCGACCGGCGTGCCGTCGACGGTGAACCTCATGCGAGCTCCTCGGTGAGCTCGGAGACGAACAGCTCGCTCATCGCCTGCCGCCAGTCGGCGGCTCCATGGGCGTCGGTGAACCAGTCGCCGTTGTCCGTCGACGTGTGCGGCCGCACGGTGCCGCCGGTGATCCCGAAGGCGAGGCCGTGCGGGGTCGTGCGCGCGGTGACGAGCGTGCCGGTGCGCCCGAGCGGCGAGAGGGCAATGCGCCGAAACCCCGTGCGTGCGGTGAGTGACGACAGCGGGATATGCAGCGACCGCAGCACCTCGCCGTGCTCGAGCACGTTCGTGCGATCGCCGGTGACGAAGTCGATCACCGGAACCGTGCGGTCGGGGCTGCCCCAGATCTGCGCGGTGCCGTCGAGGCCGACGAGCAGCGCGGTCATCGCCCCTGCCGGCAGGGAGGTGCAGATGTTGCCGCCGACCGTCGCGAGGTTCCAGATCTTGAACGAAGCGAGCAGCGAGTTGACGCACTGGTCGACGAGCGGCCACGCGGTCCACTCCGGCGGGGCATCGAAGGCCAGCAGCTGCGCCAGGGTGCAGGTGGCCGCGATCTCGAGGCCCTCGTCGGTGACGGTCAGCGGCGGCCAGCCCATGGCCATCAAGTCGACGAGGCCGGTCAGGCCGGGCTGCTCCTCGGAGTAGAGCCAGGTGCCGCCGCCGAGGGGCTGGAAGCCCTCATCAAAGACGAGCTCGTCGCGGGTGCGGGGCACCCGAATCTCGCGCACAGTGATGAGGTCCATTTGCTGATTCAACAACACGCTTGTGACGACTGTGTAACGACCTGCTGTTGCGCTGCCAGATTCGCGGCGTTCACCCCCGCGTCACGTGGGCCGCCGAAGCTGTCAGCGTGCGTCGAAGCCTGAGTGCCCTTCTGCTTGTAGCCACCATTACCAGCCTCGCGACCCCGGCCCACGCCGAGACGGTCGAGGCGGAGTCCAGCGGCCTTGTGCTCATCAACGAGCTGAGCAACGGCGGCCCCGGCTCAGACGCCGACACCTTCTTCGAGCTGCGCAACTGGGACGACCACGCGGTCGACCTCACGGGCTGGCAGGTGTTCCGGTGCAGCGCGCAGGGGCTGCGCAGCAACGTCAGCCGTACCGAGGGCGACCTCAGCGGTGTGGTGCTCGAGCCCGGCGCGATCGTCACCGTCAGCCGCATCGGCCTCGCCGGCGACCTGCACACCTCGTCGCCTTACGACACGAACGGCTTCGGCCTCTACCTCGAGGCGCCCGACGACAGCCTCGCCGACCGCGTCGGCGTGTACCCGAACGAGCCGTGGCCGACCGAGAGCGAGTGCAGCGGCAGCCGCAACCTGCCGAACAGCCTCAACTTCGCCGCGGGCGAGAGCTGGCAGCGCGTGGGCACCGGAGACCTCGACTTCATCGCGGCTCCGGCCACCCTCGGAGAGCAGAATGCGACCGCCGCCCCGGCACGCGCGGCCACGACGGTTATCATCACCGAGTTCGCGGCCTCGGGGCCGAGCGCCGTCGACGACGAGTTCGTCGAGCTGCGCAACGTGGGCGCCGCCGCCGTCGACATCGGCGGCTGGCAGCTCTCCCGCTGCACCGGCACCGGCCGCCTTCGCGCCGATACCCGCGAGCTGACCGTGGCGGGCGGCACGGTGATCGACCCGGGCGGCTACTTCGTCATCGGCGGACCCGGCTTCACCGGAAGGGCGGATGCGACCTACGGCACCCAGCTCGCCGACGTCACCTCCGGCCTCCTGCTCGCGACCGGCTCCGGCCAGCTGGTCGACCGCATCGCTGTCAGCGCCTACGCCGACAGCGCCTGCCAGGACGGCGACGACAAGCTGCCCGCGATCCTCGACTACGTCGCGGGGGAGTCGTACCAGCAGGGCACCAAGGGCTGGCTCATCGCCCACCGCACCCCGGGCACGGCCAACGCGACGACTGACACGAGCGTCTTCCGCCAGCCGTTCGAGTACGGCGACGTCGCCATCAGCGAGCTGGGCACCGACCCGGGCGACGGTCCGGGCGACGTGCAGCACAACTTCGTCGAACTGGGCAACTACGGCTCGTCGATGGTCGACATCTCGGGCTGGACCATCCGTCGCTGCGAGGCGACGGGCATCCGCAGCCGCGAACTGCAGCTGACCGTGCCCGAGGGCACGTCCCTCGCGCCCGGAGCGACCTTCGTCGCCGCCCGCGCGGGAACCATCGCGGCCGACGCGACCTATGACGTCACGCTCAACTTCCTCGGTACCGGCATCTGGGTCGAGAATGACCACGGCCAGCGCATCGACAGCGTCGGCGTCTACGCGATGAACGAGATGGACGCCAGCCACGTCACCGTGAGCCCCTGCAGCAAGGGGATGCCGCTGACCACCTACCAGCCCGACCGCACCCTCGGCGAGACCTTCCAGCGCACCCGCTTCACGGGATCCGACGTCGACGACTTCGTCGTGCGCCCCGCCACCCCCGGCGTCATCGACGAGATCCCGTGGGTTGACCCGACCCTCTATGTGCAGGGATCCGTCGAGGAGGTCGCCCCGGAGGCGCAGCCCGCCGAGACCCTGCCTGCCGCGGCAACGACCGCGACGATCCTCGAGCGCTGGTCCGGCGTCTCGGACGCACCCCTGACGACCGAGGTCGGCGCCGCCGAACAGATCTCGACAGGCCCGGTCACCGATAGCGCGTGGGCGTACCCCTACGAGCGGATCGTGCTCGACGCGAGCGCGCTCACGGCCGGGTCGCGGGTGTTCTGGACGGGCTCCACCGTCGGCCGCAACGAGCTGCAGCTGTCGGTGTGGAGCCCGGCCACCTCGAGGTGGCGGCTGCTGGACGCGGGCAGCGGCAGCAGCATCCAGCTGTCTGGAACGCTCGAGCAGAACGAACTCGATGCCGGCCGGGTGGCGCTGCTCGTGCAGGACGGGCCGCGCACCGAGCCGACGCTCACCGGCACGGTCGACGGCCAGCTAGAGAACCCGAACGACTACGACTTCGCCATCTCGCACATCACCGACACGCAGTACCTCACCGAGAGCTATCCCGAGGTCTACGCCCAGGCGCTCAGCTGGATCGCCGACAACGCCGCGACGCGAGAGATCGCCTTCGCGACCCACACCGGCGACCTCATCCAGAACTGGGTCGACCCCGATCAGGGCGACGACCGCGCGCGCGTCGAGTACCAGCGCGCGTCTGACATCCAATCGATCCTCGACGAGGCGGGAGTGCCGAACAGCGTGCTGCCCGGCAACCACGACAACAAGCGGGGAGTCGACGCGTCACTCTTCAACGAGTACTTCGAGCCCTCG
>JAAFHU010000111.1 GCA_013297645.1 Actinomycetota bacterium | reverse complement strand
CAGTGGTTCCTCGGGCACGCCCGCGACACCATTGAGAACGTCGTCGGCCGCGGCACCGTCGCCGCCCTGCTCGTCAACGACGACCCGGAGTTCACGGCGCTGCTCCTCGGCATGGTGCGCACGCGCAGCCAGCCGCTGCGCGACGCCCTTCGCGCACGCATCACCGCGGGAGAGCTGCGCGAGGGGCTGGATGTCGAGCTGCTCATCAGCCTGCTGCTCGGTACCTTCATGGCGGAGTCCATCCGCGGCAAAGAGACGAGCGAGGGCTGGGCCGACGACGTGCTCGGGCTGTTGTGGCCTGCGCTGGCGGCGTGACCGACGGTCTCTCTGGCTCTCGCCTCACCCTCACACGGCTCTGACTGCCCGCTCCCCTGCCGCACGTGCGTGGGGCGCGAGCACATCCAGTTCTCGAACATATGTTCGAATGTGTGCTACAATGGGCTAATCGTGCCAACGAGTTCAAAGGAATTCTGATGGCGCGCACCCAGCTTGGTGAGGCCGTATCGGCCCTCGAGGCCGCGCGTCTCGAGCTGTCGCTCGAATCCGACGAGCGCATCACGTTGCTTCTCACCTCACTGGGCTCAGTGCGCCGTCTGGTTGACGCCATCGGTGCCGAGCTGGCAGCCGAACTCGACCGCCGTTCGGCCGTGCCCGAGACCTCGCTCGCCCGATCCTTGGGCGAGCGCTCCCCCGCCATCGCGCTCGCTCGGCTTGTCGGCATCGATCCGTCGGAAGCACAGGACTGGATCGCGGCCGGCACAGCAACGGCACCCACCCTCTGCCTCTCGGGCGAGTGGCTCCCTCCACGCTACGAGGCTGTGGCGGCAGGCCTCGCGGCAGCGGCGCTGACTCCCCGAGCCGTGCGCACCATCGTGGCGACTCTCGATGCAGTCGCCGCACGCTGCGGCGTGGACGAGCTGCACGACCTCGAGAAGGTGCTGCTCGACTACGCGCCGCAGCTCACCACGCGCGAACTCAGCCGACTGAGCCGCCAGGTGATCGATCGATACGACCCTGACGGCGTTGAGCCGCGCGAAGAAGAGCTGCGCGCGAGATCCGGCGTGAGGATTATCCACGGGCGCGACGGACTCATCACCTGGATCGTGACGATGCACCCCGAGGCGGGCGGGGTTCTGGGCGCTGCCGTCGACGCCCGCACGGCACCGCGGCGCCAGCCCAGCTTTCTCGATGCCGATTTCGCCGATCCCGCTCGTGACGACGACGACCGAACTCTCGCGCAGAAGCGCCTCGACACGCTCATCGCGATCGCTGCGGAGTCCTTGGCGGCGGATCACGGCCGTCTCGCAGGCACCGCCGTCACGGTGTGCGTGACGATGACCCTCGAGTCGCTGCTCAGCGGTCTCGGCGCCGCTCACATTGACGGGGTCGACGCGCCCATCAGCGCTCGAACAGCCCGCCGTATGGCCGCGAATGCGTCGATCATTCCCCTGGTGATGGGCAGCGCCGGCGAGCCGCTCGACGTGGGCCGGTCGTGCCGACTATTCACCGAGTCCCAGCGACGTGCCCTCGCGGTGCGCGACGGCGGGTGTATCTGGCCGGGGTGCGACGCGCCCCCGGGGTGGTGCGAAGTGGCTCATGTCGTGCCCTGGGCACGCGGAGGACCGACAAATCTCGACAACGGCGCACTGATGTGCGCGTTCCACCATCGACGCTTCGACAACGACGGCTGGGCGCTAGAACGGCACGATGGCACGGCATGGCTAATTCCGCCAGCGTGGGTGGACTCTGCCCGTACACCTCGACGGGCGGGGCGACTGCCCCGCGCCGCCTGAGGCGTGTGCGTGAAGGATCTACTTCGCGGCGGGTGCCTTCGCAGCGGCAGGCTTCTTGACGGCGGTCTTCGCCGCGGCGGGCTTGTCAGCAGCCGTCTTCGCCGCCGCAGCCTTCGCCGCCGCAGTCTTGGCAGCGGGCGCCTTCGCCGCGGACGACTTCGCAGCCACCGTGCCGAGACGACCCGCAGCGCCGGCCGACTTCTCTGCGCCCGGGGCGGCGATGATCTTGCCCGGGTTGAAGTTCGACCCGGGGTCAGCGCCGGTGAACAGTGCCTTCATAACGACGACACCCTCGGTCGAGATGTCGTCCTCGAGCCACGGGGAGTGCTCCACGCCCACGCCGTGGTGGTGCGAGATGGTCGCGCCGCTGTCGACGAAGGACTGCTGAATGGCGTTCTTCACCGTGTTGTACTCGGCGATCGGGTCATTCTTGAACACGAAGGCGAAGGTGAAGTAGAGGCAGGCACCCGAGTGGTACGAGTGGCTCATGTGCGACATGATCCAGCCCTTGATGCCGATCTCGTCATAGGCGGCCTGCGCAGCGGCGTAAGCCGCATCGTGCACGCGGGTGAGCGACGACCACGGCGCGGCGGTCTCGCTCACGTCGCCGGCGGCGCCCATGTCGAGCAGGAAGTCGCGCAGGTAGGGCGTGTCGAACTTCTTCTGGTCGTAGAGAATGCCGGGGCCGGTGCCGATGATGGTCAGGCCGTCATTGTCGCGAATGATGCGCTCGACGAGCTTGCGCTGCAGCTTGGCGTGCGCCGGGCTGCCCTCATAGGCGATGAACGAGATGTTGATCTGGTCGAGGTTCTCTTTGCCCCACTTGCGGGCCATGATCCACGGCAGCGCCTTCTCGGCCATGAACTTGTCGAGGCCCTTGCGCTCCTTGCTGGTCGCCAGGGTGAACTGGGTCTCGCGGGCGTCGCTTATGCGGGTGATCGACGGAGCGGCATCCGACTCGTTGATCTGCTGCATTGCGCGGATGCCGGCATCCCAGTTCGGGAAGAAGTAAGCGTAGACGTCGCGCTTGGCGGGGATGCGGTGCACCTGCACGGTCACCTCGGTGATGACGCCGAGGCGTCCCTCGCTGCCGAGGATCATCTCGCGAACGCTGGGGCCGCTCGAGGTCGAGGGCAGCGGGCGCAGCACGAGCAGGCCGTCGGCGCGGGCCACGCGCAGGCCGCGGGCGATGTCAGCGATGTCGCCGTACTTATCGGACTGCATGCCGCTCGAGCGGGTGGCAACCCAGCCGCCGACGGTCGAGTGGGTGAAGCTGTCGGGGAAGTGGCCGATGGTCCAGCCCTTCTCGTTGAGCTGCGCCTCGAGGTCGGGGCCCTGGGCGCCGGCCTGGATGGTGGCGAGACCCGACTCCTCGTCGATCGCGGTGACGAGGCGCAGACGGCCGAGGTCGAGCGACACAACGGTGCGCTTCTCGGTCGGCAGCGGCTCGAGGCTGCCGCCGATGTTGCTGCCGCCACCGAAGGGGATGATGACGGCGTCGGCCTTGACGGCCGCCGCGACGATGGCGAGAACCTCGGCCTCGTCGGCCGGGTACACGACGACGTCGGGCGCGCGCAGGATCCAGTTGTTGCGGATGCGCACCAGGTCGCGCAGCGACTTGCCATAGGTGTGGACGACGCGCAGCTTGTCATCGGTCGTCACGTTCGCCTCGCCCACGATGCCGACGAGCGCCTTGGTGAAGGCTGCGGTCGCGTTGCTCTTCGGCACCTTCAGCTCGTCGAAGTTGGGCTCCTCGGCCTTGGTGGCGGTGAGGAGGTCGAGGCCGACGGAGTACATCACGAAGGGCGCGAACGCCGGCTTGTCGTCGTGGTGGAAGGCCGTGCCCTCGTTGCCCCAGCCCCACCACTTCATGTGCTTGACGTCGGTCATTTCATTCCTTCACTTCGATGGGTGGAACGCCGGGAATCGTGATCGACGAATGCAGTCGCACAACCTCCCGGGCAAGACGGAGGGAGAACTCTTCAGCGCTCTCGCCACTATCGTGGCGCATCGGCGCTCCAAACACGATACCGACGCGGTAGCGGCCGTTCGACGGCCAACTCTGGCCGCGCGGCATGGCGACGTTGGCGCCGACAATTGCGACTGGCAGGCACGGCACGTTGCTCGAAATGGCGAGGGCTGCGGCGCCGGGCTTGAAGGCTCCGAGAACGCCGTCTTTCGAGCGGCCGCCCTCGGGGAAGATGAGCAGCGGCACATCGCGCTCGAGCAGCTGCTTCGAGAGCCCGGCGCTCTTGCGCCTGCCGCCACGGTCGACGGGGAAGGCATTGAAGAACAGGGCCGTCAGCCACTTGCGCCACGCGACATCGAAGAAGTAGTCGGCGGCCGCCCCGGCAGCCAGGAATCGCGCCTTGCCCCACGGGATCGATCCCATGGTGAGCGGGGCGTCGAGATGGCTCGAGTGGTTGGCGACCACGATGAACGCGGTCGGCAGGTCTTTGAGGTTCTTGCGGCCGTGGATCTCGACCCGGGTGAGCGTCCAGACCAGGGGCTTGAGCATCATCCGCTGGGCGACGAACCGCATGCTGGTGAACAGCGGGGAGGTGAAGCGGTCGTTCATTGGCATCAGTGCGTACCCACGGATTCCGCCTGCGCCTCAGCGCGGCTCGAGGAGATCTTTCGAGAGACCCAGCGATTCGTGCTGCGGGGGATGTGCCTGGCGAGCCAGATGAGCACTTTGTAGCGCAGGCTCGGCAGCGAGATGACCTTGCCCTTGGCGGCATCGCGCACCGCGGACTCGACCAGCTTGGGAGCCTGCAGCCAGAGGAAGTCGGGCACCGACGACTTGCGGATCCCCGCGCGCTCGTGGAACTCCGTGTGCACCCAGCCGGGCGCGAGGGCGGTCGCGGTGACTCCCGTGCCGCGCAGCTCGACGGCGAGGCCCTCGGTGTACGACATGACCCACGCCTTGATGGCGGAATATGCGCCCATCGTTATATACCCGGCGGTGCTGCCGACGTTGATGATCGAGCCGTGGCCGCGCGACTTCATGCTGCGCGCCGCGGCACCGCCGAGCACGAGCACTGCCCGCAGCATGACGTCGTGCGCACGGTCGAAAGTGGCGAGGTCGCGGCTGAGCAGCGAGATGTGCATCCCGAAGCCGGCGTTGTTGACGAGGATGTCGATGGGCTTGTCGAGGTCGTCCAGGCGGGCGGCGACGCGGTCCACATCCGCGCGCTTGGCAAGGTCGGCCCGAAGGATCTCGACGTTGACGTTCGAGAGTTCGGCCGCCATTTCGGCCAGACGCTCCGAATCACGCGCGACGAGCACGAGGTCGTAACCACGACGGGCGTACGCCCTGGCGAACTCGGCGCCGATGCCAGCTGTGCCGCCGGTGATGAGAGCCGTAGCCATGACTCTCACATTACGCTACGGGGAGCGTAGCGATACTGCGTAGACTCTTTCACGACCACAAGTCCTTAACACGAGAGGTATTCGGATGCCGGAATACAACGCTGCCGCACCAGCGGCATCCGGGCCGGCGCCCGACTTCGACGTCCGAGCCTACGCCCGCACGGCCGTCGGCAATCTCCGCGAGGGGCTCGACCTCGACGCCTACGCCACAGCACCCCTCAGCGCCGACACCCTGCGCACCATCGCCTTCCTCCAGGCGGTCGAGCACGCGACGCTGCAGCACCTGCGCAACGTGCTGGTCACGCCCACGCACAAGGATGCGCGCATCACCGCCTTCCTCACCACCTGGGCCTTCGAGAAGTACTGGATCGCCGACGCCCTCTCCGCCGTGCTCAGCGCCCACAACGCGGTGCCCGCCGGCAAGCAGCGCTCGTTCATCGGCCGCTTCGTCAACGAGGTCGCCGAGCGCTTCTACCCGGTGCGCGAGGCGCTCGTCGCCAACCAGATCGGCGTCGACGTGATCGCCGTGCACATGGCGATCGGCTGCGTCGACGGCTGGCTGACCCAGGCGGCCTACGCCCGCATCGCCGAGCTCGAGCCGCACCCCGAACTCGCGAACACCGTCGAGACGATCCTGGGCATCAAGGCGCGCCACCTCACCTTCTTCGAGCCCCAGTCGGAGTACCGCCTGGGGGCATCGACCCGGGCGCAGAAACTGACCCGCTCCCGGTTGCGCACGTCGGCGTGGCCCATCGGCGCCAACGACCTTCCGCGCAGCGACTCCCGCTTCTTCTACGACCGCATCTTCACCAGCTCCCCCGGCCTCGCGACCAGCATCGATCACGCGATCGACGGCCTTCCCGGCCTGCGCGGCCTCCATTTGATTGAGAAGGCATCCGCATGAGCGACGCACCACAGAAGGCCCCCGCGGCCCGCAGACCCACCGTGAAGAAGGCAGTGGCCACGCCGCCCAATAGCCTGACCAACGAGCACGTCTTCCTCACCGGAGCAACCGGTTTCGTCGGGCAAGCCGTGCTCGAACGCCTGCTGAGCGACTACCCGAAGACGCGCATCTCGATCCTCGTGCGCTCCAAGGGCAGCGCCCCCGTCGAGCAGCGGCTCACGCAGCTCATGCGCAAGCCGGTCTTCCAGAAGTGGATCGAGTCGGTCGGCGGCGAAGAGAAGGCCGCGGCCATCGTCGCCAAGCGCGTCACCGTCATCAACGGCAGCCTGTCGAACGTGGGAAAGCTCCCGAGTGACCTCGACGTGGTGATCCACGGAGCATCGACCGTCTCCTTCGACCCCCCGATCGACGAGGCCTTCGACACCAATGTCGGCGGCGCCTTCGGCGTGTACGGCGCCCTGCTCGAGAGCGGCAGTGACCCCCGGGTCGTGCACGTCTCGACCGCCTACGTCGCCGGCATCCGCAAGGGTGTCTCACCCGAGGCCTCCCTGACGCACAATGTCGACTGGCGCGCCGAGTACGAGGCGGCGAAGTCGGCCCGCGTGCGCGTCGAGAACGAGTCGCGCTCGCCCGAGGCGCTGCGTGGGTTCCTCAACGCCGCCAAGGCGAACAACAGCAAGGCGGGCCCGCAGGCCGTCGCCGCCGACGCGGAGGCCGCCCGCGTGGCCTGGGTCACCAAGACCCTCGTCGATCACGGCCGCATGCGCGCCGAGTCACTCGGCTGGACCGACGTCTACACGCTCACCAAGGCCTTCGCCGAGCGCGCCGCCGAAGAGCTGTGGGCCCAGAGCGGACACCGTCTCAGCGTGCTGCGCCCGTCGATCATCGAGAGCGCGATGCAGCACCCGTTCCCGGGGTGGATCGACGGGTTCAAGGTCGCCGACCCGCTCATCCTCGCCTATGGCCGTGGACTGCTTCCCGACTTCCCCGGCCTTCCCGACTCCGTCCTCGATGTCATCCCCGTCGACCACGTCGTTAACGCCATCATCGCGGTCGCTGCGACGAAGCCGGAGCCCGACAAGGTGACGTACTACCAGGTCGCCTCTGGACGCTCGAACCCCATCCCGTTCCACACGATGCACGAGCATGTTCACGATTACTTCATCGCGAACCCGGTGCCGCGCGACGGTGAGCCGGTTAAGGTGCAGAAGTGGACGTATCCCGGCGAGGCCCGCATTGAGCAGGTGCTGACCATGCGCGAGAACATGGCCCGCCGCGCCGAGCAGCGCATCACCCGCAAGCGCACGCTCACCACCCGCCGCCGCGCGCGATTCGACGCGATCAAGCGCACGCAGCACGGCCTGGAGACGATGCGCGGCTTCAGCGAGCTGTACCGCGCCTATGTTCAGACCGAGGTCATCTTCGACGACCGCAACACCCGCGCTCTGCACGAGTCGCTCACTGAGGAGCAGAAGGCGACCCAGGGCTTCGACGTGACGACGATCGACTGGCCCCACTACCTGCACGATGTGCACTTCCCGGCGATCACGAGCATGACGAAGGCCTTCGCCACGAGGCCGAAGGAGAAGGCGAAGTCGGCCCGCGCGCTTCCGAAGCGCACCGACGTCGTCGCGGTGTTCGACCTCGAGGGCACCATCGTCAAGTCCAACCTCGTGCAGCAGTACATGTGGCTGACCGCGAGCCTGCCGCCCAAGCGCTGGGTCTCCGACGCCGTGGACTTCGCGATCTCGATCCCCAAGTACATCCGGGCCGAGCGCCGCGACCGCGGCGACTTCATCCGCACCTTCATGCGCCGCTACAAGGGCTTCAAGGTCGCCGACATCCAGCGCCTCGTGCGCGGCCCGGTCGGACGGATGCTGCTGCGCAAGGCACTGCCCGAGGCTCTGGCGCAGGTCAAGGCGCACCGCGAAGCCGGCCACCGCACGATCCTGGTCACCGGCACCATCGACCTCATGGTGCAGCCCTTCCTGCCCTATTTCGACGAGGTGGTTGCCGGCAGCATGCA
>JAAFHU010000110.1 GCA_013297645.1 Actinomycetota bacterium | reverse complement strand
CGCACTCATGGCCGTCGGCCAGCTCGTGCTCGCCTTCTCGCCGACGATCGGGGTCGCGATCGTCGGGCGCATCCTGCTGGGAGCGGGCGACGCGATGACCTTCATCTCGGTGTCGCGCCTGATCGCCGGGTGGTTCAGCGGGCGCATCCTGCCCTTCCTCACCCAGTCGATGGGAACCGTGGGCCAGCTCGGCCAGCTGCTCTCGGCGCTGCCCCTCTCCTTCGTGCTGCACACCGCGGGCTGGACGCCCGCCTTCGTCGCCGCGGCCAGCCTGTCGGTCGTCGCCTTCGTCGTCGTGCTCGCCGTCGTCACGAACTCGCCGGATGCCGCCCTGCCCACCGGGCCCATCACGATCCGCACGCCGCCGCTGCGCGCCCTGCGTGAGAGCCTCGCCCGCCCCGGCACGCAGCTGGGCTTCTGGTCGCACTTCGTGACGCAGTCGTCAGCGACGATGCTCTCGCTGCTCTGGGGGTTCCCCTTCCTGTCGGTCGCCCTCGGCTACGGTCCAACGGGTGCAGCGGCGCTGCTGACGCTCATCACCGCGTCGGCGGTCGTCTTCGGACCGATCCTCGGACTGCTCAGCGCGCGCTACCCCTATCGGCGCAGCAACATCGTGCTGGGCATCGTGCTCGCGATGGGCATCGTCTGGACGGCCCTGCTGCTCTGGCCGGGGCATCCACCGCTGTGGCTCGTCGTCGTTCTGCTCGTGGTCGTTGCCATCGGAGGGCCCGGGTCGCTCATCGGCTTCGACTTCGCCCGCATGTTCAACCCCGCCCGTAGTCTCGGCTCGGCCAGCGGCATCGTCAACGTCGGCGGCTTCACGGCCACCTTCATCATGATGCTGCTCGTCGGAATCGTGCTCGACCTGCTCAGTGGGGGCTCGAGCGACCCGGCCGTGCTGTACTCGCTTGACTCCTTCCGGGTCGCCTTCGTCGTGCAGTTCGTCGTGGTAGGCGTCGGCCTGGTCTTCCTCGTGGTCGCACGCCGCCGAACGCGTCGCAAGCTGCACGAGGACGAGGGAATACAGGTGGCCCCCCTTTGGGTTTCATTGGTGAGGGCGTGGCGCAGGCGACGGTAGGGCCCTGTGGTGAGCACCTCTCGCAAACCGTGCAATAATTGACGTAAGACCCGGTCTTGTTCCCGTGGTTCGCACCGTGATTCGTCGCGGAGCGCCTCAGGACTTGACATGGGTCTTAGTGCTGCCCTGCGGTGGTGATAACCCTGGTGAGAACGCATGACAGCACAAGATTTGCCCGCAAAACCTCAGAAAGGTATTGATATGGCAACCCGATCCAAAACCGCGACGATCGAGCCGGTCAGCGTCGACCAGCCCGCGGTCGACCAGCCCGCGGCCAAGCGCGGACTTTTTTCCCGCAAGCCGGCTGCCGCAGCCGCGCCTGTAGAGGCCCCCGTAGAAGCACCAGTAGCACCCGTTACGAAGACAGCAGCAAAGAAGGCACCAGTGAACAAGGCTCCCGCCGCGACGGCAGAGGCTCCCGAGGCCCCCGTCAAGACCACCACGCGCAAGCCGGCAGCGGCGAAGGCTGATGCCGCGCCCGCCGCCAAGGCCCCTGCGACCAAGGCGCCCGCCAAGACCCCGGCGAAGGCAAAGGCCGCGCCCGCGAAGGCGAGCAAGGCGAAGGCCAGCGACGCCGACGACGACGAGATCGACGACGAGGAGATCGAGGTCGTCGACATTGAGGATGACGACGAGGTCGAGGCTGTCGTGGTCGTCGCCGACGTCATCGAGGTCGCCGACGTCGCCGACGTCGACGCCGAGGACACCGACGACGACTCCGACGAGGAGAAGTCGACCAGCAAGGACGAGGAGCTGCCCACCGGCGCCCTCGTACTCTCCCTCGTCGACGACGAGGACGAAGTACCGGTCTACTCGAGCGCGATCACCGGCGCCACCGCCGACCCGGTCAAGGACTACCTCAAGCAGATCGGCAAGGTCGCGCTGCTCAACGCCGCGGAGGAGGTCGAGCTCGCCATGCGCATCGAGGCCGGCCTCTTCGCCGACGACAAGCTCTCGCAGATGTCGGAGGCCGAGAAGAAGTCGCAGCTCGGCCGTGAGCTCATCTGGGTCTCGAAAGACGGCGCCCGCGCCAAGAGCCACCTGCTCGGCGCGAACCTGCGCCTCGTCGTGTCGCTCGCCAAGCGCTACACCGGCCGCGGAATGCAGTTCCTCGACCTCATCCAGGAGGGCAACCTCGGCCTCATCCGTGCTGTCGAGAAGTTCGACTACACGAAGGGCTTCAAGTTCTCGACCTACGCGACCTGGTGGATCCGCCAGGCCATCACCCGCGCCATGGCCGACCAGGCCCGCACGATCCGCATCCCCGTGCACATGGTCGAGGTCATCAACAAGCTCGCCCGCGTGCAGCGCCAGATGCTGCAGGACCTCGGCCGCGAGCCCACCCCCGAAGAGCTGAGCCGCGAGCTCGACATGACCCCGGAGAAGGTCATCGAGGTGCAGAAGTACGGCCGCGAGCCGATCTCGCTGCACACGCCCCTCGGCGAGGACGGCGACAGCGAGTTCGGTGACCTCATCGAGGACACCGAGGCGGTCGTCCCGGCCGATGCCGTGGGATTCACCATGCTGCAGAAGCAGCTGGAGAGCTTGCTCGACAGCCTGTCGGAGCGTGAGGCCGGCGTGATCCGTATGCGCTTCGGCCTCGGCGACGGCATGCCGAAGACCCTCGACCAGATCGGCGACACCTTCGGCGTCACGCGCGAGCGCATCCGCCAGATCGAGTCGAAGACCATG
Source organism: Actinomycetota bacterium (assembly GCA_013297645.1). Taxonomy (GTDB): domain Bacteria; phylum Actinomycetota; class Actinomycetes; order Actinomycetales; family Microbacteriaceae; genus Conyzicola. The sequence continues at coordinate 5,388 of JAAFHU010000110.1, read as the reverse complement.
GCCAAGCTGCGCCACCCCTCGCGGTCGCAGTCCCTGCGCGACTACCTCGAGTAGGCCGGCGATGCGGGTTCTGCTCGCTATCTGGGCAGCCAAGGCCGCGGCCGCGGGGCTTCGGCTGCTCGGCCGGGCCGGCACGCATGTGCCGGGCCTCATCGCCCGCACGATCCACCCCGGGATCATCGGGGCGATTCGGCATCCCGCGCGTGTTGTCGTGGTCACCGGCACCAACGGCAAGACGACGGTGTCGAACCTGCTCGCCGAAGCCCTCGAGGGCGAAGGCCTGCGGGTCGCCAGCAATCGCAACGGCTCGAACCTGGCCGCGGGCGTTGCAGCGACGCTCATCGGGGCGGTCAGCTGGACGGGCCGTTCGCGCGCCGACATCGGCGTCTTCGAGATGGACGAGCGTTCGGCGAGACTCGTGCTGCCCGGTCTGCGCCCCGACGTGCTCGTCGGCATGAACCTCACCCGCGACTCGATCAAGCGCAACGCGCATCCGGCCTATATCGCCTGGATCGTGTCGTCGGCGCTCAGCACCGAGACGACCCTCGTGCTCAACGCCGACGACCTCATCATCTCGTCGCTCGGCGAGGAGCTGAACGAGCGTGTCTTCTTCGCGGTTGACCGCCTGCCGACGGACGGCGACCGTCCCACCGGCGCGGCCGTCGACGTCGCCATCTGCCCGGTCTGCGACCACGTGCTCGACTGGGACTACTGGCGTTTCAACCACATCGGCAAGGTGCGCTGCTCGAACTGCCACTTCCAGTCGCCCGAGGCGCTGTACCGCGCGACCGCCGTAGACGGCGACCGGGTGACCCTCTCGCTCGACGGCGACACGCGCGACGCCCACCTCATCAACGACAGCGTCGTTAACATCTACAACGAGGTCGCCGTGGCGGCCGCCCTCGACGTGCTCGGCATCGAGCGCGACCGGATCATCGCGGCCTTCGACCGCATCCAGCCGCCGACCACGCGCTTCGACACCGATCAAGTGGGGCAGACGCGCGTCGTGCGCATCCTCACCAAGGGCCTCGTCGGCGTCGCCTGCTCGCGCGCCTTCGACTACCTGCGCAGCTTCGCCGGCCGCAAGGCGGTCGTGCTCACCATCGACGAGGTGAGCGAGCGCACGACCGAGGTCGAGAACATCGCCTGGACCTACGACGCCGACTACGCCTACCTCGCCGACGACTCGATCGGCCAGATCATCGTCGGGGGAGTGCGGCGCCACGACCAGGCGCTGCGCCTCGCGATCGCCGGCGTCGACCCCGCCCGCATCGTCACCGTTGAGAACGAGATCGCGGCCGCCGAGACCATCGGGCTGGATGACGTCGACATCGTCTTCAACCTCCACAGCGTGCACAACGCGGTCATCACCGGCACCCCGGTGCAGAGGCGGCTGCTCGAGCGGCTCGGTAGGCGCGCATGATCATCGAGATGCTCTACCCCGAGATCGCCAACCTGCACGGCGACAACGCCAACATCGACTACCTCGCGCAGTGTCGTCCCGACGCCCGGATTGTGCGCACCAGCCTCACCGACACTCCCGCCTTCGTCTCTGAGAAGGTCGACCTGGTCTACCTGGGCCCACTGACCGAGCAGGGGCAGCTCAAGGCGGTCGAGCGCCTACGCCCGCACCGTGGTCGAATCGAGGCCCTCATCGAGGCGGGCACGACCTTCTTGTTCACGCACAACGCGCTCGAGGTTCTCGGAAGCCGCATCCGCAACATCGAGATGGACTACGACCTGCCGGCCGTCGGCGTCTTCGAGCTCGAGTCGACCGCGCGCATGTTCGGCCGCTACAGCGGCAAGGTGATGGGCTCGATTGCCGGGCTGCAGCATCCGATTGTTGGATACAAGTCGCAGTTCACCATGGTGTCCGCGCCCGACTCGCTGCCGGGCTTCCTCACCGCCGACCGCGGCATCGGGCGCAACACGCATACCGCGGTCGAGGGTGTGCGGCGCAACAACTTCATCGGCACCTCTCTCATTGGGCCGCTGCTGGTCATCAACCCCCACTTCACCCGTGCGCTGCTCGCGCAGCTCGACCCGGACACCGAGCCGGTGCTCGCACACGAGTCCCTCGCGATCGCCGCCTACGACTCCCGGCTCGCAGACTTCCACGACGATCGCCGCTGGCACCCGTTCGAGAGAGTTTCGCCGGAGCCCCAGTAGACCTACCTTGGTGGAGGGGGATCTCATGAAGAAACAGCTCGCCGCGCTTCGACCGGTCGCCATCCTCATCGTTGGCTCAATGGTGATGCTCGCCGTCCCCACGTCGGTCGTGGTTGCCCGCGGCCTCGCGGTCGGCGAGCAGGCACGGGTCGAGACGGCGGCCGCCGATGCGCTCGAGCAGAAGTTCGTCGACTACTACCGCGGAGCGCTCGACCGGCTCGAGCCCTTCGGCACCCAGATCGTGCACGACGCGACTGCCTGGTCGCGCAGCGCATCCCTGTTGCTGACCGACATCGACGTCTCGTCGCTGCAGTCCACTGCGCACGCCGTCAGCGGAGTCATGCACGCCACCGTCTCGAGCGATGCGACGAGTGCAGAACTCGAAGCCGCCTTCGACTCCCGCTGGGCGGTGATCCAGGGCGGCCGCGAGCGCATGGACTCGTTCACCGACACGCTGCTCGCCGCGGCGAAGAAGCACCTGGACGCAGCGGCCATCGCCGACTCCACCTCGCGCCAGGCGGTGGTCGACGCCATGGCCGCGCTCGAGGCATCCGCGGCGTCCCGGGAGGGCATGGTCGCGTCGCTGACCGCCCTGACCGCGGCGGTGGTGGCCGTGGATGCGTCACAGGCTGCGGCCGAGGCGGCTGCGGCGGCGGCAGCAGCGCGCAAGGGGGGCGGTGGATCGCGCGGGCCGGCGGTCGTCCGGCGCTCCGGGGAGCCGACGTGCTCGGGCAGCCTCTTGTCGTGTGTCAACGCGGTGCGCGCCTTCTACGGGCTGGGCACACTCAGCGCGAGCGGTAGCCTCAACGCCTCGGCGCAGTCGTGCGCTGACATCCTTGCCCAGCCCGGTGCGCCGTTCCAGCACACACTGCCCCTCGCCCCCGGGGTGCGCGGCGAGAACATCGCGCGCGGCTATCCCTCCGAAGTGTCGGTGTTCAATGCGTGGATGGGGTCGCCAGGCCACGCCGCCAACATCCTGCGCGCCAGCTTCCACTCGATGGGCCTTGGCTACGCGTCGGGGAACAACTGGTGCCAGCAGTTCGGCTAAGAGAATAGAGAAGGCCCCGCCGAAGCGGGGCCTTCTCTCATGTCTAGTGGACTACGCGCGGCTGTCCTCGAGCAGGCGAGCCGACTCGTCGTGCCAGTTGAGGGCCGTGGCCGACAGCTTCTCCTTGAACTTCGCGCCGTGGTGCGCGCAGAAGAGCAGTTCGCCGCTGGCCATCGTCACCTTGATGTAGGCCTGGGCACCGCAGCTGTCGCAGCGGTCGAAGGCGGTGAGGGTGTACGGGGCGTCCAGAGTGTCGATGGCGTCGTCCGTTGAGATCTGAGTCATGATCCGCTCCTCACGTTGGGTATATCTGAACTCTTGCTCTATCCAAGCACGCAACTGTTACGGCCGTGTGGCAATCGCCGGGTATTTCGCTGTGCGCGTAGGAACCCAGTGCGGGGGGTGTCGGTGCCTGGTCGGTGGCTGGTGCTTCATTAGTCTGAAGACTGCTTTCTGTTGACGTAAGCCAGCAACACATTAAGGACGGCCACCGTGGCGAGCTCGGACTATTCCGCCCGACACCTCTCAGTTCTCGAGGGGCTCGAAGCGGTGCGCAAGCGCCCCGGAATGTACATCGGCTCGACCGACTCCCGCGGCCTCATGCACTGTCTGTGGGAGATCATCGACAACTCGGTGGACGAGGCGCTCGGCGGCAACGGCACCACCATCGACGTGCTGCTGCACCCCGACGACAGCGTCGAGGTGCGCGACACCGCCCGCGGCATCCCTGTCGACATCGAGCCGAAGACCGGCCTCAGCGGGGTCGAGGTCGTGTTCACGAAACTGCACGCCGGAGGCAAGTTCGGGTCGGGTTCGTACGCAGCATCCGGTGGTCTGCACGGTGTTGGTGCCTCGGTCGTCAACGCGCTCAGCGCGCGTCTCGACGTCGAGGTCGACCGCGACGGCAAGACCTGGGCGATGTCGTTCCACCGCGGCGAGCCGGGCATCTTCGACGGTGAGGGCCCGGATGCGCCCTTCACCCCCTTCGTCAACAACAGCGAGCTGCGGGTCGTCGGCAAGGTCGCCAAGAACACGACTGGCACGCGCATCCGTTACTGGGCCGACCCGCAGATCTTCACCAAGGGCGCGACCTTCCAGCCCGCCGAACTCGTGGACCGCGCGCGGCAGACTGCTTTTCTCGTGCCCGGCCTGACCCTGACCATTGCGGATGAGCGCACCGCCGAGCACACAATGGAGCGCTTCCGCTTCGACGGCGGCATCAGCGAGTTCGTCGACTTCCTCTCGACCGACAACCCCGTCACCGACACGTGGCGCATGACCGGGTCGGGCACCTTCACCGAGACCGTGCCCGTGCTGCAGCCGACCGGTGCGATGGTGCCGACCGAACTGACCCGCACCTGCGAGGTGGACATCGCCCTGCGCTGGGGCACCGGATACGACACGACCTTCCGCAGCTTCGCCAACATCATCGCGACCCCCAAGGGCGGCACCCACCAGGCTGGCTTCGAAGCCGGGCTGATGAAGGCGCTGCGTTCCCAGGTGGAGGCGAATGCCCGCCGTCTCAAGGTCGGTACCGACAAGCTGGAGAAGGACGACATCCTCGCCGGTCTGACGGCCGTGCTGACGGTGCGGTTGCCCGAGCCGCAGTTCGAGGGGCAGACCAAGGAGATCCTCGGCACGCCCGCGGTGCGCGCGATCGTGTCGAACGTCGTGACCACGGCGCTCACTGAGCGCTTCTCGTCGACCAAGCGCGACGACAAGGCACAGTCCGCCCTCGTGCTCGACAAGATCGTCGCTGAGATGAAGACGCGCATCTCGGCGCGCGCCCACAAAGAGACCCAGCGCCGCAAGAACGCCCTCGAGAGCTCGTCGCTGCCGGCGAAGCTCGTCGACTGCCGCTCGAACGACGTGGCGAACAGCGAGCTGTTCATCGTCGAGGGCGACTCGGCGCTCGGCACCGCCAAGCTCGGGCGCGACAGCGAGTACCAGGCGCTGCTGCCGATCCGCGGCAAGATCCTCAACGTGCAGAAGGCATCTGTCGCTGACATGCTGTCGAACGCGGAATGCGCCTCGATCATCCAGGTGATCGGTGCCGGATCCGGCCGAAGCTTCGACCTCGAGCAGGCGCGCTACGGCAAGGTCATCATCATGGCCGACGCCGACGTTGACGGCGCCCACATTCGCACCCTGCTGCTCACACTGTTCATGCG
>JAAFHU010000011.1 GCA_013297645.1 Actinomycetota bacterium | reverse complement strand
CCCCGGCGGCGGAAAGGATGATGCAGGCGACGCTGCCCCCCAGGGCGATTCCCACCAGGGTCTTGCTCGCGACCCGCCCCACGCTGCGATCCGACGAGCTGCCGCTGAGGCCTCCCGCGACCACGCCGACTATCGCTATGACTTCGAGGAACGCGCCCAGAATCCACAGTGTTTCTAGACGTGGAGCGCCAGCCGCATTAAGCGCGATGACCGCGCCGGGCGCTGAGAGAACCAGCGCAGCGCTGAAGGTCAAGCCTGTGGCGATCATCCAATCACTGGGCGGGGTCTTCTTCGCCGGTCGCGCCTCAAGGCCGAAGTCCCACTTGATGCCGTTAACGTCGCTGCGCGTGTCGATGAAGGAGAAGACAAGAATGGTGGCGGCGACGGCGAGGATTCCGGCGGCGAGGCCGATCCTGTCCGGAGAGACGAGCGTAACGACGACGATCGTGATGCCGAACATGCCACCCGCGCTGAGGATGAGGGCCGCGAAAAACCACACGAGCATCACGTAGTACGAGAAGTCGTGTGCCAGACCGTGGTCAGCCCACCGCGTGTACGCAGACAACGTGGGCTGGGAATCCGTCAGCTTCTTGAGGTTGTGCTCTGCCCTCTGCACGTAGACGCGCAGCAGGTGCATCTCGTGAAGTAGCCGGATCGCACTCGTCCAAAGCAGGAACATGAGCACCGGAACGACCAGAAGTAGCAACCGCACGTCGAAGCCGAGCACAACCGCCTTGGAGTTGACGGTGTTGAGCACGAGCGGCAGAACCGCGGTCGCACTCGCCGCCACGGTCACCATGCGGGTGGCGCTCGCCCCTTGCTCCCCGGCGCGCCCCTCGTAGTAATAGACCTCCCGCTGCCAGAACTGCAGCGCATCATTGGCGCTAACCGGTTCCGCGCTCTCATCCTTTTTTGATGCCCGAAACAGCGCCATGGCCACATTATGCCGAGCCGTTGGGTGCCGGGCAATGCACACTGTAGGCATGGCCATTCCGAGCACAGAGCACGAGTCGCTCACGCTGACGGCGCTCGGCGACTCTGATCGGGCTCGCGGCCGGGCGGTGAGTGCGCGCGCCGCGGTGTCGGTGAGGCGCTGGAAGCCCGGCCAGTCGATCGGCTTCAACGTGGCCGAGGTGGTCCCCGCCGAGGTGGAGAGCGACGAGGTCGTCATCTACCCAATGTCGTACGACTATCGAATCGACCCGCTCATCCTGCGCCGCATCGAGGTGATTGCCACCTCCAGTCGGCGGCGCGTGGTCCTGGTCGAGACTCCGGGCATCACGATGAATTTCGATCAACCGGAGTCGACATCGCGCTCGACCGTGCCCCTGCGGGCCTACCTCGCAGCCATCGGCGGCAATTTCGGCCCCCTCGCGGCCATGCAGTGGCGGGCGATCGCAGACACGACGACTATCTACGGATCGCCGATTCGGCTGGTGGGCGAGTCCCTTGGCGCTCAGAGTGTGATGTCCATGGCGCGGCTGCTCAACGTGGCCTCGGTGGACCTCATCGAGCCTGTCAACTGCAAGCCGCGGGGCATTAAAGATATGACCCGGGTCGGCCGGTCGCTCATCACCGTTGAGGAGCCGCTGCGCCTGGAATACGCAGCGCGGTCCCGATCGAAAGGCTGGGATGTACCAGAGGTGTTCGAACGGTCGTCAGCCGCGAACGGGCTGGTGGATCGACGCCTCAAGCGCATATCGTCGCAAGGGCGATGGGCGGTGGCCTCGGCCCTCGCCATGGCGAGAGGCCTGACCCGAGAGCTCGATCATGTCGCCGGTGGCACCCCGATTCGAGTGTGGCGAGGGGCGGACAGCGCCGCGTGCGACGCCGACAGCTGTCGGGACTTCGTCACTCACGCCCGTCGACGCACGGGACAGGCGCAGCTCGTCCTGCTCTCTCTTGAGTCCGGGCGGACAGGCCACCACTTCCTCACCGACCTCGACGCGGCATGGGCGTTCGGGGCCGAGCTGCGACGCAGGTGGGACGCGAAGCCCGACACGACCCGCTAGGGGTCCGCGTACCTAGAGGTTCGCCCCCGCGGCGTGCCATTGGGAGTTGAGGCAGCCGGTCATGGTCGAGGTTCCCGCGAGCTCTTCGACGGTCTGCGGGCCCGTGTCGACATTGCCCGCGCCGGCCTCGTAGAGCCCGTAGGCGAGCGAGGCTGCACCGCCGGCGATGCCGAGTGGCCCGACCTTCTCGAAGAGCACGTCTTTGCCCTGCCACACCTTGCGCAGGGTGTTCGTGCCCGATAGCAGTCCGCCGACCCCGTAGCCGCCGGTGGGGTCACCGGTGTTGCCGAAGCCCCAGCGCGCCGCGCAGGTGGTGATCTTGGTCGGGTTGATCAAGTCGAACACCGCCGCGACGCCGTCGCCGTGGGGGATCATGTTGAGTATGCCCGCCGTGGCGCTGAGGAAGGCAAAGAACATGCCAGCCGGTGGAAAGAGCATGCCGAGTGCAATCGGCGCCATGATGGCGAGCACGCCGACGACGACCTTGAGGTTCTGCACGATCGCACGGCCGACCGCCTCGGTCTTCGTCGGGTAGTCACCGGTCACCCGTTTGTCGGCGTCGACGACGACGAAGCCGATGAGGGCCTTCGAGGTCGCCGACTCCTCGGCGATCTGGCTCGCCACCACGCCCGACTCGAAGCCGTGCAGGTCGCGATCGTCGGCGACGAGCGCGGCTCTGACCTGCACCGCTGTGCCGGCTATGAACCAATTGTCGGGATGCCCGGGGCACCGGGCGGGGTTGCCGACGACCGTGATGCCCCGCCCGAGCGCGAGCTGGTGGCAGGTGAGGGCGAGCACCGGGGTCACCTGGCGCGTTGCCGACAGCGGGTTCGTGATGGTGAGAAGCGGGTTCTGCGGGTCGATTGCCCCGGTCGTGCCGTTGACCCATCCGGCAGCAGTGAATCCCGCGGTCGGCCCGTAGGCGAAGAGGCCGAGGGTGCGGTTCAGTGGGTAGGTGTTCGCGCCCGACCTCGTGCACGGGTCGGGGCCGAGATTGGAGACCTCCAGAGTGCCCGCGGAGGTGAGGCCGACCGTGCCCGACTGCATCCACTCGAAGCCGTTCATGTCGAAGGCCCCCACCCGACCGGTCGCGTCGGGCAGCAGCAGCTGGCCGGGAACGATGCTCGCGGGGTAGCGCTGTGTGCTGCCCTCGACCGTGAACTGCGGGCTGGCGTCGAAGCGCTGGCAGGTGTCGACGTCGATGTGGATGGGCCCACCGACTTCACAGGTCTCCCTGCCGGTCAGCGGGCCATAGGTCGTCCACCCGTCGATGGTCAGCGCCCCTCCGCCCGCGCTGGTGTTGCCGAAGCAGTTGCGCACGTCTCCCTGCACGCTGACGTAGACATCCATAGTGACGCTGGGATTCACATGCGCGACCAGCTCGGTTCGCGCCTTGTCGGTCAGCTCCTCGGGGTCGATGTCGCTGTTGCGCAGTTGGTATTGCTTCTGCAGGTCGAAGTACTGGCCCTGGCCGCATCCGTCGTCGTCGAAGGCGATGACATCAGGGAAGGCGGTGATCGTGATCGGCGAGCAGGAGTCGGCGAAGTAGAAGCCCGCGGTGACGGCGAAGTTGGCCGTCATGGCGAAGGTGAGCGCGCGCTCGGGCAGCTCGCCCGTCTTTGACGGTGAGTTCGGCAGGCGGGTGCTGTCCCAGCCATTGAAGGCGGCACCGTCGACGAGGATCTCTGGGGTGAGGGTCACCGACGTGCCCTCGAGGTAGCGCTGGCTGCCATCAGGACAGTTGAAGGCCACGGAGTTGTTGACCTTGCCGATCTGCTTGAAGCTGTCGATCGCCTCCGCGCCGTCGACCGTCACGTCGAGCAGGTAGCAGTTCACTAGCTGAACGCTGAGGATGGGGGCGACGGCGCCGATGACGACCGTCTGCTCGGCGGCGGTTCCCCACCCGGACTGCGGCACGCCGTTGAGCGACCAGCCCGAGATCACCGCGGACGGGTTGCCGGGCACTGCCGTCACCGTCACGGACGTGTGACGCGTGAAGCCGTTGCCCTGCGGCGAATGGCAGTTCTCCGCCTGCTTCGAGACCGCGGAGTCGGTCGCGCTCGCCGGCTGGAAGACCACGCTGACCGCTCGGCACACCGGGCCGAAGGTGACCGGCACGGTCAGCGCCCCAGTCACCGTCGCGCGGGCGAGCGGCCTGTTCGACGAGTCCACGCCGGGCGTCAGACTCGTAGAGGCGCCGAAGGCATAGAAGGCGTCGTTCTCAGAGTACTGCGGGTTGTAGAGCGTGTCGGGGTAGACCGTGATCGCGGTGCCCAAGGAGTAGCCCGCGACTCCCCCGGTCGTGGTGCAGTTCGTCTCGGGATAGACCGAGATGCCGCCCCGTCCGGTGATCGAGGCGGTGACCGGGTAGCACGGCGTGCTGAAGGTCGCGAGCCGTGTCCACGTCATGAAATCGGTCGTCACTGTGAACGAGGTAGTCGCGCTGGTCGTGGCGACGACGAAGCCCGAGCCGCCGAGCTTCTTCCAGTCGACGAAGACGTTGGGGCTGATCGGGGTCGCGGTGACGGTGAGCAGGGTGCCGCTGAGGTATCCGCCCGTTCCGCAGTTGGAGGGGGTGGAGATGCTCACGGTGCCGAGCGAAATGCTCGACGACGTGACATCGGGGATGACGCAGCGCTTGACGGTTGCGCTGAGCACTTGCTCTGACGGCCCCCAGTTCGCATCTCCGGAATAGCGCACGACGACCTCGACCGGCGACCCGGTGGCCGAGCCGACGCCGAACTGATCGGTGCACTGCAGGGTGCCGATCGGCACCGAGCACCACAGCACCCCGTCGGCCCACACGGTCACGGTGCCGGTGGCACCGGAATTGAAGAGCTGCCAGTAGACGGTGCTGTCGAACTCGGCTACGGGGCTCGAGCTCAGCACCGGAGCGAGTGCGGGCGTGCCCGTGCCAAACCCGACGGCGGTCGGTCCGCCGATGGCCGGCTCATAGATCAGGTCGCCGGCGAAGCTCGCCGAGACGGTGTGCGCTCCCGCCGTCGTCCAGGTGATGTTGCAGCTCACCACGTGGCTAGTGAAGGGCGCGTTCACGGTGCAGGTCGCGCCAGTGTCGGCCGTGACGACCACGTCTTCGGTGTAGGGCTCGTTCGTGCCCGGCTCGTTGTAGATGTACACCGTGATCGGGGTCGGCGTGTTGATCGTCGGGGATGACGCGTACAGGCTGAGGCTGACGTCGAAGCGATCGACCGTGACGGCATTCAGATCCGTGCTGCTCGCGAAGAGCGGGTCGGGCTGGTATCTCGCACGCACACCCGTGGCGGGCCAGCGCAAGTCGGTGATTTCAGCGCCGACCCTGACAATCTGGGTCGCGACGCCGTTGACCAGCGGAACGTTGACGATGAAGTACTCGGCGCCGCTCGCCTCGACCCCGTAGAAGTTCACACTGCCGGTCGGAGCTGGCGTGTAGTCCGTCGCGTCAACGGTGGCCGAGAACTGGATGCTGCGATCCGGCTGCACGATAGCCGGGCTGGTGAGGGTTGTCACCGTCGCGTAGGGAACGAAGGTATAGGTGGCCGTCGCCGAGTCGCCCTGCAGGTTAAGCAGCGTCTCGCTGTAGCGCACGAATACGACATCATCGTCGCGGCCGAGGGCAACCCCAACCGCACACTCGGCTACCGAGCCCGCGCACGCCGTCAGCGTCGCCTGGCCGCCGATGAGGTTCGCGCTGCCGATGAAGCCCGTCGAGGTGTGGAATTCCACGATCCCGGTCGGCACGAGGCCGCCCGGCAGCGTGACGTTCGCAATGAGCGCGAAGACCTCTCCCGGGCCGCGCGGTCCGATGGCCCCGATCGTCACCACGGGCGTGGCCTTGACCGCGGTCAACGTCACCAGGTTGGACGTTCCCGACAAGAAGTTGCCGTCGCCCGGGTACTCGGCGGTGACCGGCACGCTCGTTGCGCCGACCACATAGCTGAGGGTCGCGGTGTGTCCGCTGATCGTCGCGGTTCCGAGCACGACGGAGCCGCTCTTAAAGGTGACCGTTCCCGAGGGGCCCGCTCCGAGGGTGGGGAGGGTGGCTGTGAGGGTGACGGTGTCGCCGATGGTGTGGCTGCCAGTACTGGCCGCAAGGGACGGGGTCGTAGCGACCTTGGACACCAGCACCGTGATACCGGGAGTAGTCGCCCTGCTATCACTCACGTCGTGGTTCGCGTCGCCGTTGTAGATCGCAAAGACGCTGATCGGCCCGCTGCCCGCCGGTGACGTGGTCGTGGTGAGCGAGAAGGTCCCGCTGCCGGTCAGGGTGGGCGTGCCGACGATCGTGCCGCCGGCGTAGACGGTCACCGTTCCGGTGGCCACGCCCGAGTCGGTGGACACCGAGCCGGAGTAGGTCTGGCTGGCTCCGTAGGCGACCGAGTCGAAGAGCGGGGAGAATAGGCGGGTCTCGGTCTCGAGTTTCGAGACCGACAGGTTCAGCGATCCCGTGGCTGTTTCGAAGTTGCCGTCACCGTCGTACTCCGCGGTGAACGCGCGCGTGCCGGCGTCGCCGACCGAGACGCCGGTGAGGGTACCGACACCGAAGCCGTTGAGGCTGACCGTGCCGACCTCGACGCTGTCGCGGAAGACGGTCGCGGTGCCACTGGGTGTGCCGGCGCCCGGCGCCCCAGCGGTGACGGTCACCGTGATGGTCGTCGTGTCGCCCGCGGCGGGAGTGGCGAAGCCCGGCGTCACCTGCACCGCTGCGGCCGATTTGACGACTGTGTGCGCGAGCGGATCCGAGGCGTCGGCAGCGACGGAGCTGTCACCCTCGTAGTAGGCGACGACCGTGTGGTCGCCCACGGGCAGCGCGCCGGTCGTCAGTACCGCCGTGCCCGCGACGAGCGGAACAGTGTCGAGTACGAAGGCGGTACCGCCAGCGGGGGTGGCCTCGAAGCGCACCGACCCGGTCGGCGTCACGGCGGCGGTGACCGTCGCAGTGAATTCCGCCGCTTCACCGAAGACCGTCTCTGCCGCGAGCGAGGTCAGCGTCACGCCCGGAGGGTAGGGCGAGGTGACGTGGTAGAGGCCGTAGTCGCTCGAGTAGAAACCCGCGTCGGGGGTGTAGATGACCGTGACGAAGATCGTGCCGGGCGGCAGCGTGAAGGTCAGGTCGGCCGCCCCGTTGACCAGCGCGCCAGATGCGATCGCCGCGGACACCCCTGGACGGTAGAGGGACACGCTGCCCTGCGGCGTTGATGTGCCGGTGTTCGGCGTCACGGTGACGTGGGCCGACAGAGTGGCGCCGGGGGCGGTCGTGCCCGCAGGGGTGATGGTCATATCCGTCGTGGTGAAGACGGAGTCGACCGGCGGAGCCGTGACGGTCACTGTCAGGCTCGCCGCCTTGGCCTCGTAGGTCGTGTCGCCTCCGTAGGCGGCCTCGATGAGGTGGCTGCCGCCGGTCGTGAAGGTGTAGGGCACCTGCAGGATTGCGGCACCGCCCACGAGGGTGAACGGTCCGCTGAGCGGAGTGCCGTCGACCGCGATGGCGAGACTGCCCGTCGGCTGGATGACTTCGGCGGTGACCGCGTTCGTGACGCTGAAGGTGAGGGTGGTCGCAGCGGTAGTCGACAGCGGCTGGCTCTCCACCGTGCCGATCACGAAGGCGACGGGCTCCGTGCCTGCCGCGGCAGCGGGCGCCGGGTTCGACGAGAGCACGAAGGGGATGACCAGCGAGGTGATGACGGCGACGGCGATGCGGGCGCGCCGCGAGGCACTCGCCTTCACGGTCGGCGCCGCGACGGGGGCGTCGCCGCCGGCCCGGTACTGCAGCGCGAGCGCGACCGGCAGCAGCGGCCCGACGAGGATGATCGCGATGAGGCGGGTGACGAACTCCGGGTAGCTGCCGATCTGGGCGAGGCCGACCAGTGCGACGAGCCCCTCCGAGACGCCGAGCGTGACCAGCCCCGACAGCAGCAGCACGAGCGCCAGCAGCGGCTTGCGTCCCACGGTGCGCGCGGCACTGTCGGCGAGCGCGCCGCGCACCGACGTGCCGGCGAGCCACACCGAGGGCAGGGCGAGCGACCAGCGCAGCAGCAGGAACACGGCCGCGCCGAGCGGCACAGCCAGAATGGCGAGCGTCGACGTGGTCCAGCGCTGGCGGAATAAGTTGAGCGCCAACCCGACAAGACCGACAAGCACGAGGATGGGCGAGGCCAGAACCGCGAGCAGGAACGCCCCCAGCACCATCACCGCAATCGCGGCCGCCCGCGGCACGGCGCGCAGCGAGCTGAGCGCGGCCGAACCGGTCGAGATGCGCCGCGTCGTCGCGGCCGCGTTCGCCACCTGCACGGCGACACCCGCCCAGACCAGGCCCGCGACCGCGCAGAGCAGCAGCATCGGCACGATGATGATGACGTTGACCAAGGCGAAAGTGTCGGGCGAGTTGGCCCACTCGACGAGCTGCAGGTAGGCGGTCTGACCGAGGATCACGGCATAGAGACCGATGAGCAGCCCCACCACGACGACGCCAATGGAGACGACCGCGCCGACCGGGATGATCGCCCGCGCGTGCACGCGCAGCTGCTCGAAAAGCGTCGCAACAACGCTGGTGATTCCGCGACGAGTCGCAGTCCGCGCTTCGGGCACGGACGTGGGGGATGCAGGCATGGAGGCCTTCCAGTCGTGTCCGGCGCCGGGCAGCGCAGAACAGGCTTGTCTGAGAGGTTACTGGGTGCGGTCCGACCGCGTCCTACCCCCGTTCGCGGGGTGGGGAATCGCTGCGTGCGATCATCAACGGGTCACGGTGATCCTGGCGACAGATGTCAGCAACGTCTCGAGAGTGCCCCTGGAGGGACTCGAACCCCCAACCGTTTCCTTAGGACGGAACTGCTCTTCCATTGAGCTACAGAGGCTGGCGACCCGAGTTTAGCGCGGCGGAGGATAGAGGTAGAGCTGAGCGTCGTTCTCCGCGACCGTGCGGATGTCGTACATGTGCATACCCGACTGGTTGTAGTCCTCGACGGTGATCGTGCCGTCCCCGTTGACCGACTTCACGTATGCGATGTGTCCGTAGCTGTACCAGGCGACCGCGCCCGCGACCGGCGTGGTGCTGGACTCCCAGCCGTTGTGCCTCCAGGCGCTCTTCCACTGGTAGGCGTTGCCGCCGGTGGGGGTCAGCGTCGCCCAGGTGTACTTGAAGGGCGCGGTGAACGAGCCGGCGTCGCGGTTGATGCGCCAGGCGACGAAGTCGACGCACTCGCGGTAGAAGTAGTTGAGGGGCGAGAGGCCGCCGCCCTGGTTGTTCGACAGCTCGCTGAACCACGGGTAGTCGTCGCCCCGCTCGCGGGCGCCCGAGGCGATGTAGGCCTCGTAGTTGGCAGCCATGTAGGCGGTGCGCTTCTGGTTCTTCAGGTCGGATGCCGTGGTGGCCTGAAACGAGCCGCGAGCGGTCGTGGCGAGTGCGACGTCGTCCGACACCGTGAGCGCGACGTCGGTCTTGGCCGCGACGTCGGCGGCGAGGTTGTTGGCGTCGGCCTGGGGGGCCATCGCGTAGGCGGGCAGGGCGACCGATCCGAAAAGCCCGAGGACGGCGAGGATCGTCAGGAAGCCGCTGCCGCGCTTCTTCTTCAGCGGCTTGGCAGCCTGGCGCACCACTATCACGCGGGTCGAGGGGTAGGCCGAGTCGACGGGCTGCACGAAGGCGGGCGGCTTGGATGCCGATTTGCGCGCGCGGCCCTTGGGCTTCTTGCGCAGATCGCGACGGGAGGGAAGCGCCTCGAGCGCCTCGCGACGCGTGGTGGGCTGAGAAAGGGGGGCCGCTAAGCCGCGGTCACCGAAGAGGTGGTCTAGACCATCCCGCGCGGGGACGTTCTGAGAATCAACCACAGGGAAAGCCTTTGGGATATCGGGAACGGGTAAGTCGGCTGATTCGACCCTAGCCCCGGGGCCGCCATTCTCACAACTTGGTAACGAAACCTCACGCCGCAGGCGCGAGGAACTCCTCCCAATCGGGCATCTCGCGCTCGATGCCGCGCACCAGCCACGACACCCCGTGCGGCGCCTTGGGGGTGAACAGCAACTTCCAGTTCATCTCCTGGGGCGTCTTGTCGCCCTTGAGGTTGTTGCACTTGAGGCAGCAGGCAACGAGGTTCTCCCAGCTGTCCTTGCCGCCGCGCGAGCGGGGCTGCACGTGATCGATCGTGCTCGCGCTCGCGCCGCAGTAAGCGCAGCGGTGGGCGTCGCGGCGCAGCACGCCGCGGCGGCTGACCGGCACGCTGCGACCGCTGGGCACCCGCACATAGCGGCGCAGGATGATGACGCTGGGGCGGTCCCACTCCCCCGTCGACCCGACGACGGGGTGCTCGGCATCCGCAGCGATGACCGTCGCCTTCTGGTTCATCACGAGCACGAGTGCTCGCTTGAAGGAGACCACGGCCAGGGGCTCGTATCCGGCGTTAAGCACAAGTGTTCGCATGTGTTCCCTCTCGAGAGGCCTGCACGGCTTGCAGGCATTCGACGTGCATCCCGGGGCACCGCGACAGGGAGCGAGCGGTTAAACAAAAAGGCACCGTCCGAAGACAGTGCCTACTTGCGACGCGCGCGTATGAACACGCTCGCGGTACCGCTGTGCCGTATGACGACGCGCGCGCGAACATCCGTGGTTTGGATGCTGCTCGCGGTTGACATTCGACTCTCCCAGAACTCGTGGAACTCCAAGAGCTACAGGCTAAACCATCCCAGCGACAGAAGCGGGTAACTAAACGGCTACGAAAATGTGAACCGCGACCTCGGTGGGAAGCTCGAGGCCGTCGCCGAAACCCTCGGCGGACACGAATACGTAGGATCCTGCAGCGGAGGCCGACACCGTCGCGCCGGGCATGACGCCGGCGGCCTGCAGCTGGGTGAGCAGCTCGGGCTCGAACTGCACGGGCTCGCCGAGGCGGCGGATGACGACGGTGACCGGCTCGGCCGACGACGCGACGCGCTCAACGAGGCTGACCACGCCGTCCATGAAGGCGGGAGCGGCGGGAACGCCCAGCTCGTCCAGGCCGGGGATCGGGTTGCCGTAGGGCGACTCGGTCGGGTTGCCGAGCAGCTCGAGCACGCGGCGCTCGACCTGCTCGCTCATGACGTGCTCCCAGCGGCATGCCTCGTCGTGCACGAAGGCCCACTCGAGACCGATGACGTCGGCGAGCAGGCGTTCGGCGAGGCGGTGTTTGCGCAGCACATGCGTCGCCTTGCTACGGCCGGCGGGCGTGAGCTCGAGGTGGCGGTCGCCCTCGACGTTGACGAGCCCGTCGCGCTCCATGCGCGCGATCGTCTGCGAGACGGTGGGGCCGGAGTGGCCGAGGCGCTCAGAGATGCGGGCCCGCAGGGGAACGATGTGCTCCTCCTCGAGATCGAGGATGGTGCGCAGGTACATCTCGGTAGTGTCCACGAGATCGGTCATCGAAGTTCCTCCTGCCTGTTCGAAGTTCTCAGCCTACCGATTGGGCATCCGGGGCGCTGACGGGGCGACCCTAGAATAAACGGGTGCCGCAGATCACCATTCCCGCCGACCTCCTGCCCGCCGACGGACGCTTTGGATGCGGCCCCTCCAAGGTGCGCCAGGAGCAGATCGACCACCTCGTGGCCCACTCGGCACTTCTGGGCACCTCGCACCGCCAGGCTCCGGTGAAAGACCTCGTCGGCCGCGTGCGCACCGGGCTCGCCGAGCTGTTCCGCCTTCCCGAGGGCTACGAGGTCGTGCTCGGCAACGGCGGCTCGACCGCCTTCTGGGACGCTGCCGCCTACTCGCTCGTGCTCGCCAAGGCCGAGAACCTCACCTTCGGCGAGTTCGGCGCCAAGTTCGCGCAGGCCAATGCCGCCCCCCACCTCGAGGCCCCGCACGTCGTCACCGCCGCCGCCGGCTCGCGCGCCGAGGGTGAGATCGACGACACCGTGGATGTCTACGCCTGGCCCCACAACGAGACCTCGACCGGAGTGATGGCGCCCGTCACCCGCGTGCCCGGAGCCGCGCTCACCGTCATCGACGCGACGAGCGCCGCGGGCGGCGCCGACATCGACGTGACCGAAACCGACGTCTACTACTTCGCGCCGCAGAAGAACTTCGCCGCCGAGGGCGGTCTGTGGTTCGCGCTGATGTCGCCGGCGGCGATCGCGCGCATCGAGCAGATCGCGGCATCCGACCGGTATATCCCCGAGTTCCTCTCGCTGAAGAACGCGGTCGACAACTCGCGCCTCAACCAGACCCTCAACACCCCGGCGATCTCGACGCTGCTGCTCATGGAGGCGCAGATCGACTGGATCAATGCCAACGGCGGCCTCGCCTGGGCGGCCGCGCGCACGGCCGAGTCGTCGCGGGTGCTCTACGACTGGGCAGAGTCGGTCGACTACGCGACGCCCTTCGTCGAGACCGTGGAGCACCGTTCGCAGGTCGTCGTCACCATCGACTTCGCCGACAGCGTGGATGCCGCGGCCGTCTCGAAGGCCCTGCGCGACAACGGCGTGGTCGACACCGACCCCTACCGCAAGCTCGGCCGCAACCAGCTGCGCGTGGCGACCTTCGTCGCCGTCGAGCCCGACGACGTGCGCCAGCTCGTCAAGTGCATCGAGTACGTCGTGGGCGCCCTCTAGCTAGTACGAGCGATCGTCCTCGTCGCCGAGGTCGTCATCCTCGTCGTCGGAGTCCTCGTCGTCGACGTCGTCGTCCTCATCGGGATCGTCGTCGTCATCAGGATCGTCGTCGTCGTCGTCTTCGTCTTCGTCGTCGTCTTCGTCTTCGTGCTCGTCGATGTCCACACCGTCGAGGTCACCGCCGTGCAGCACGTCGCTGCCCAGGTCGTCGTCATCGTCGTCGTCGTCGGAGTCGAGCTCCGAGTCCTCGGACTCCTCCGAGGCCGACAGGGCCTCTTGCGCGGCCTCGTAGTCGGCGAGGCGCTCGCTCCACGGCACCCAGTCGGGCGCGAGCAGGGCACCATTGCCGGGCATGAGCTCGACCTCGAGCACGCTCGGCTCGGCGCCGTCGAGGGTCGCCACAGAGACCGTCCAGTGCCAGCCGGGATACCCGGCCATGTTCGCCTGGAAGGTGACCGTGGTCGCGCCCGCCTCCTCCACCTGTCCGGAAGGGGCACCGATCGTCGCCTCGGGCGTGACCTCGAGCAGCGCGGCCTTGGCTACCTCGACGACATCAGGCATCGAGGTCGTCCGCCACCTTGCGCAGCATGAGCGCGATCTTGCCGGCCGTGCTCTTCTCGGGGTAGCGGCCGCGCTTGAGGTTGGAGCCGACGCTGTCGAGCAGCTTGACGAGGTCCTCGACGATGACGGCCATGTCATCGGCCGGCTTGCGGTTGATCTTGGCGAGCGAGGGAGCGGACTCGAGCACGCGAACGCTGAGCGCCTGGGCGCCCTTCTTGCCATCGGCGACACCGAACTCAAGGCGGGTTCCGGCCTTGACGCCGGTGGTTCCCGCGGGGAGGGCGGACGCGTGCAAGAAGACTTCTTGGCCGTCGTCAGACGTGATGAAGCCGAAGCCCTTCTCGTCGTCGTAAAACTTGACCTTGCCGGTAGGCATCGCACTACTCCGCTCATGGGCACCCGTTGTGCCTCTATCCTTGTCACTGTGGCAGAAAACACTCCAGTGACGGTCTATCGTACCGAACGCGTGCTCACCTATATGGCGGCGAGTTCGATCGGCCTCGCGATTCTCGGCATCCTCGCGCTGCTCATCATCGGCAACGGCCGGGCCGGTCTGCCCACCCAGGTGCAGGCCCTGCTGGCCGTGCTGCCCGCCGTCGGCCTCACCCTCGGCCTGCTCTTCGCCATCGCCTTCATCATCGTGTCAGCGGTCCGACGCACGCGTGCGGCGAGGGATGCCGCCAACTAACCGGTCGGCACTCGCCCTGGCCGGGCGCCTGCGCTCGATGGGCGACGACACGCTTGTCGAACTGCTGCGCGCCCGCGAGGTGCGCGACAGCGGCATCAAAGACTTCTTCGATCTCGCCGACCGGCTGCTCGACCGCGCGAACGTGCAGCTCGCCCTGTCGAAGCTCGACCGGCACGCGCTGATCGCGCTCGGCTCGCAGCCGGCGGATGCCGCCGTGCTCGACGACCTGGCCCTCGCTGTCGACGGCGAGGCCTACGACGCCGTCGCCGAGGTTCTCGGCAGCTGGCCCACCGCCCTGCTCGAGGGCGCCGAGCCTGCAGCGCTCGCGCCGGTCAGCCAGGTCGACACCGCGCTCACCGACCGCGCTGCGGCGGAGCGCGCCTTCGCCACGACCTTCGCCGTGCTCGAGGTCGTCGAAGAGCTGCGCCGTCAGCCTGCCCGCGAGCTCGCGCGCGGCGGCATCGCGCTTCCCGACTCCAAGCGGCTGGCGGCTGCCGCGAATGTGCCGCTCGAGCAGCTTCCGGCGCTCGTGGCGGTGGCGGCGAGCGCGCAGCTGGCCGTTCTCGCGTCGGGGCTGTGGCTGCCGACCGAGGCGGCATCCAGCTGGCAGCAGGGCAGCACGGTCGACCGCTGGCTCGCGCTCGCCACGGCCTGGATCGAGACCCTGCCGGCCGACCTGCGAGCGCTGCTCGCCGAGCGGCGGCACAGTGCGTGGGGCGAGCACCTCGACGCGTGGGTGCGCTGGCTCTATCCGGCCGGCAGCGAGTGGATGAGCGACCGCATCATCGAACAGGAGGCGCGCGCCGCCCTGCTCGGCGTCACCTCCGCGACAACCCCGAGCACGCCCGGCACCCACCTGCTCGCCGGCGACCCCGCCGCCGCCGCCGCCGCCATCGCCCCGCTGTTTCCCCGTGAGGTCGACAAGGTCTATCTGCAGCACGATCTCACCGTTGTCTCGCCCGGACCGCTGTCGGCCCCCCTCGACTCACAGCTGCGCACGCTGGCGGATGTCGAGAGCCGCGGCCTCGCTACCACCTACCGGGTGAGCGCCGAATCCCTCGACCGCGCCATCTCGGCCGGCGCGACCGCCGACTCGATTCGCGCCCTGTTGCTCGGCATCTCGCTCACCGGCATCCCCCAGCCGCTCGACTACCTCATCGCCGAGACCAGCCGCCGGCACGCCCTCGTGCGGGTCGGATCGGATGCCAGCGGCAGCTACGTGCGCAGCGACGACGAGACCCTGCTCAAGGCCATCCGCGTCGACCACCGGCTCGGCAGCCTCGGCCTGGACGCCCATGGGGACCGCCTGCACAGCCGGCTCGAGCACCGCATCGTGTTCTGGGCGCTCAGCGACGCGCGCTACCCGGTCGCGGCCGAGCGCGCCGACGGCACGATTGTCACGGTCGAGCGCGAGCGCCCTGCGACCACGCCCGTCGTCGCGCGCGACCACGCACGCGAGATCGTCGAGCGGCTGCGCGCCACCGCGGGCGAGGAGGCCGAGACCGGCACTGCGTGGCTGGAGCGCCAGCTCGACCTCGCGATCAAGGCCCGCATCCCCGTCGTCGTCGTCGTCACCATGCCGAACGGCACGACCGCGGACTACCTGCTCGAGCCCACCGGGCTCGGCGGCGGCCGCCTGCGCGCCCGCGACCGCAAGGCCGACATCGAGCGAACCCTGCCCCTGACGAGCATCGTCGAGGTAAGACCGGCAGACTAGAGGGATGCCCGAAAGTCTGCCTGGCCCGCTGATCGTCCAAAGCGACCGCACCGTGCTTCTCGAGGTCGCGCACCCGCAGGCCGAGGATGCCCGTCACGACCTAGCGGTCTTCGCCGAGCTCGAGCGCGCGCCCGAGCACATCCACAGCTACCGCATCACGCGGCTCGGCCTGTGGAACGCGCGCGCTGCCGGCCACAGCGCCGACGACATGCTCGCGACGCTGACGAAGTACTCGCGGTTCCCGATTCCGCAGAGCGTCTCGGTCGACATCACCGAGACCGTCAACCGCTACGGGCGGCTGCGCATCGAGCGGGATGCCGAGGGCGTGCTGCTGCTGACGGCGACCGACCGCGCGGTGCTGGCTGAGATCCGTCGGGCCAAGAAGGTCGGCGAGCTGCTGTTCGAGCAGCGCGACGAGAACACCGTCGTGATGCAGCCCTGGGCTCGCGGAGAGCTCAAGCAGCAGCTGCTCAAGCTGGGCTGGCCCGCCGAGGACCTTGCCGGATACACCCCCGGCACGCCGCACGAGATCGCTTTGGTCGAAGACAGCTGGGCGCTGCGCGACTACCAGAAAGACGCCGTGCGCAGCTTCTTCGACAACGGCTCGGGCGTCGTCGTGCTGCCCTGCGGCGCGGGCAAGACGCTCGTCGGCGCCGGCGCGATGGCAACGGCCAAGACCAACACGCTCATCCTCGTGACGAACACGGTCTCGGCGCGCCAGTGGCGCAGTGAGCTGCTCAAGCGCACGACGCTCACTGAGGATGAGATCGGCGAGTACTCCGGCCAGACCAAGGAGATCAAGCCGGTCACCATCGCGACCTACCAGATCCTCACCGCCAAGCGCGCCGGCCAGTACGCGCACCTCGCCCTGCTCGACGCCCTCGACTGGGGTCTCATCGTCTACGACGAGGTGCACCTGCTGCCGGCCCCGGTCTTCAAGTTGACCGCCGAGTTGCAGGCCCGCCGCCGCCTCGGGCTCACGGCGACCCTGGTGCGCGAAGACGGCCGCGAGGGCGACGTCTTCAGCCTCATCGGGCCGAAGCGCTTCGATGCCCCGTGGAAGGAGATCGAGGCCCAGGGCTTCATCTCGCCCGCCGCCTGCTACGAGGTGCGGGTCGACCTGCCGCAGTCCGAGCGGCTCGAGTACGCCGCCTCGGCCGACGACCAGCGCTACCGCCTGGCGGCGACAGCGGATGCGAAACTCCAGGTGGTCACCGACCTGGTCGCCAAGCACGAGGGTGAGAGCATCCTCGTCATCGGGCAGTACCTCGACCAGATCGAGGAGCTTGGGCTTCTGCTGCACGCCCCCACCCTCACCGGCTCCACGCCCGTCGCCGAGCGGGAGCGGCTCTATGAGGAGTTCCGCACCGGGGTGACGCGGGTGCTCGTGGTGAGCAAGGTGGCGAACTTCTCCATCGACCTGCCAGAGGCATCCGTCGCGATTCAGGTCAGCGGCAGCTTCGGCTCGCGGCAGGAGGAGGCCCAGCGCCTCGGCCGGCTGCTTCGGCCGAAAGAGAGCGGCCTCACCGCGAGCTTCTACACGCTGGTCGCCCGCGACACCGTCGACCAGGACTTCGCCCAGAACCGCCAGCGCTTCCTCGCCGAGCAGGGCTACAGCTACACCATTCTCGACGCCCACAGCCTTACAGCGGCCTAGTCGACCTACAGTTCGTCGCTGTGCGTCTGTTTCGTGAGCGCGAGGCGCTTCTCGCCGAGCCAGTCCATGACGGCGAAGAGCAGGCCGCTGATGACGAAGGTGAGGTGCAGCATGATGCGCCAGAACTGCACCGTGTGGTCGCTGTCGGAGTTGTAGGTGAAGTAGTCCTGCAGCAGGCCGATCGCCGAGATCGCGACGATCGAGCCGATGAGCTTCATCTTGAGTCCGGAGAAGTCGACGTGGCCCATCCACGCCGGACGGTCTTCTGAGTTGCGCGCCGCCTTGATCTTCGACACGAAGTTCTCATAGCCCGCGAAGATGACGATGAGCACGAGGTTGGACAGCAGGGCCAGGTCGAGCAGGGCGAGCGTGCCGAGTACCACGTCGTTGCCGTCGGCTTCGAGCACATGGGTGACGAGGTGCCAGAGCTCTTGGAAGAACTTGATGCCGATGAGCACGAGGGCCACGACCATGCCGAGGTAGAGCGGCGCGAGAAACCACCGGCTGGCGAAGAGAAAGCGCTCGCCCGCGTGCTCGATCTTGACGAGGGTCGATTCGGGTGCGGATGTCATGGGCACAGTTTACGAAAGCAAAGCTGGGAGCTAGGCATTCAGACAGCTCACAGAAAACACGCAGACAATGAAGGCATGAGTGACGGACCAAAGATTCTCATTGTTGACGACGAGCCGAACATCCGCGATCTGCTGACGACCAGTCTGCGCTTCGCAGGATTCGCCGTGCGAGCGGTCGGCAACGGCGCCCAGGCGATCTCCGCCGTGCTCGAAGAAGAGCCCGACCTCATCATCCTCGATGTCATGCTGCCCGACATCAACGGCTTCGGCGTCACCAAGCGCCTGCGCGCGAGCGGCTACACGGCCCCCATCCTCTTCCTCACCGCCAAGGACGACACCGAGGACAAGATCACCGGCCTCACCGTCGGAGGCGACGACTACGTCACCAAGCCCTTCAGCCTCGACGAGATCGTCGCCCGCATCAAGGCGATCCTGCGCCGCACCATGCAAGACGACGAGGAAGCCGTGATCCGTGCGGGCGAGCTCACCATGGACCAGGACACCCACGAGGTGACCGTGGGCGACGAGCAGGTCGAGCTGAGCCCGACCGAGTTCAAGCTGCTGCGCTACCTCATGCTGAACCCCAACCGGGTACTGTCGAAGGCGCAGATCCTCGACCACGTCTGGGAGTACGACTTCAACGGTGACGCCGGCATCGTCGAGAGCTACATCAGCTACCTGCGCCGCAAGCTCGACCAGTACTCGGCCGAGCCGATCATCCAGACCAAGCGCGGCTTCGGGTACATGCTCAAAGCTTCCCGCGTGTAGCGCCGCTTAGACTCGCGGGATGCAAGACCGACTCAGCAGGTGGTGGGCGACAATATCGCTCCGCACCAAGATCACCGGCGTCACGGTGCTGCTGCTGACCCTCGGTCTCGCCGTCGCCGGCGCGGGAACCCTGTCGGTCGTCAGCAACTACCAGATTGGCGAGGTCGACCACGACCTCGAAGTCGCCGCTCTGGGTCTCAAGCCGCTGAGCGACAACATCTTCGACGAGGACCGCCTCACCTCGTACTACCTCGCGGCCGTCGACTCCGAGGGCGGGCTCGTCATCGACAACCTCACCGAGGAGCAGGCCAAGCTCGCGCCCGATGTCTCTCAGCTGAGCCTGCTCTACCTCGCCGACCACGATGGGCCGATCACCCTGACGAACACGGCGCACACGGTCTCGTGGCGCATCATCGCCCTCCCCCAACGGGTGCTCACCGACGACGGCCAGGCAACGCTGCTGGTCGGCCGCAACCTCAGCCAGAACAACGCGCTGCTCAACCGCTACGCCGCCATCTTCGTCTTCTTCGCCTTCACCGTCATCGTCTTCGGAGGGGCGCTCACCCGGCTGCTGGTGACATCGACATTCACCCCGCTGCGCGAAGTGGAGGCGACCGCCGCGCGCTTCGCCGCCGGCGACTTCAGCCAGCGCCTCGGCGGGGCGACGCCGAACACCGAGGTCGGCCGCCTCAACCGCTCCCTCAACGCGATGCTCAACCGGATCGACCGCGCCTTCGCCGACCGGGCGAAGACTATCGAGCAGATGCGCCGCTTCGTCGGCGACGCCAGCCACGAACTGCGCACGCCGCTGGTCAGCGTTCGCGGCTATGCCGAGCTCTACCGCATGGGCGCGCTGGGCAGCAAGGAAGAGGTCGCCCAGGCGATGGAGCGCATCGAGAAGGAGGCGATCCGCATGGGCGAGCTCGTCGGCGACCTGCTCGAGCTCGCACGCATCGACGAGGCCAAGCCGTTGCAGCTGGCGGCCGTCGACCTCGTGCCGCTGGCGCGCGACGCGGCCCTCGACGCGATGGCGAGCTCGCCCGAGCGGGTGGTGACGGTCGTGACGACCGAGCCGCGCGATCCCGAGCCGGCACTCGAGCCGGATGCGGCGACCGTCGTCGTTCCGCCCGCTGGCCCGCCCGAGGCGCCGGTGCGCAACGTGAGCCTCGCGACCGGTCCGATCGCGTTCGCCGGGGCGACCCTCGCGCGCCTGCGCCTGCGCCGTGCGCGCCCCGCGAAACCCCCGGTCATGGTTACCGTCGAGCTGCGCGAGAAGAACGTGTCATCGAGCGCCATCGTCGCCGCCGAAGAGAACAAGCTGCGGCAGGTGCTCACCAACCTCATGGGCAACGCGCTGCGCTTCACCCCCAAGGACAGCCCGATCGAGATCGCCGTCGAGACGGATACCGAGCTGGGCCTCGCCCTGATCTCGGTCGTCGACCACGGCGAGGGCATCCCCCCGCAGATCCGCGAGAAGATCTTCCAGCGATTCTGGAGGGCTGACAGCTCGCGCAACCGCGACACCGGCGGCAGCGGCCTCGGCCTGGCCATCGCGGCGTCGATCGTCGCGGCGCACAAGGGCGAGATTCGGGTGCTGGAGACGCCCGGCGGTGGAGCGACCTTCCGGGTCTCGCTTCCTCTCCTCCACCCCGGCCAGGATCCCACCCTTCTCGCAACCGCCGACCACTAGCGGGCCGGCCGCTCCTACGGTGTCGGAATGACTCGATACCAGGTAGACAGCGAAGCAGTGTTCACCGCGAGCGGGGCCGTGCGCGGCACTGTCTCGCGCATCCAGAGCGAGGTACAGGCGATGCGCGGGCAGCTCGCGTCGCTGCAGAGCTCGTGGACGGGCGAGGCGGCCCTCGCATTCCAGGCGGTCGTGGCCGACTGGAACGCGACCCAACTGCGCGTCGAAGAGAGCCTCACCGCGATCAACGGCGCCCTCGGGCAGGCCGGGCAGCAATACGCCGACATCGAGTCGGCGAACGCGCGGTTGTTCATCCGTTAAATGCCGAAGTGGGCGGCCCTCCTGAGAGAACCGCCCACTTCGATGACTGCTAGAAGTCCATACCGCCGCTGGGGTCACCCATCGGCGCGGGGTTCTTCTCCGGCTTCTCGGCGACAACTGCCTCGGTGGTGAGGAAGAGGCCGGCGATCGACGCGGCGTTGAGGAGCGCGGAGCGCGTCACCTTCACCGGGTCGTTGATGCCAGCGGCCAGCATGTCGACGTACTCGCCGGTCGCGGCGTTGAGGCCCTGGCCGACCGGCAGGTTGCGCACCTTGTCGACCACGACACCGGGCTCCATGCCCGCGTTGAGCGCGATCTGCTTGAGCGGGGCGTCGATGGCAACGCGCACGATGTTCGCGCCCGTCGCCTCGTCGCCGACGAGGCCCTTGATGACCGCGCCCTCAAAGGCGACCTTGCCGGCCTGGATGAGGGCGACGCCACCACCGGCGACGATGCCCTCTTCGACGGCGGCCTTCGCGTTGCGAACGGCGTCCTCGATGCGGTGCTTGCGCTCCTTGAGCTCCACCTCGGTCGCGGCGCCGGCCTTGATGACCGCAACACCGCCGGCG
Source organism: Actinomycetota bacterium (assembly GCA_013297645.1). Classification (GTDB taxonomy): domain Bacteria; phylum Actinomycetota; class Actinomycetes; order Actinomycetales; family Microbacteriaceae; genus Conyzicola. Next base: position 7,071 of record JAAFHU010000011.1, on the reverse strand, counting down.
AGCTTCGCCAGGCGCTCCTGCAGCTTCTCGCGGTCGTAGTCGCTGTCGGTGTTCTCGATCTCCGAGCGGATCTGCTTGACGCGGCCGGCGATGGCCTCCTCGTCGCCCGATCCCTCGATGATGGTGGTCTCGTCCTTGGTGATGATCACCTTGCGGGCGCGGCCCAGCAGGTCGAGGGTCGCGTTCTCGAGCTTGAGGCCGACCTCCTCAGAGATCACCTGGCCGCCCGTGAGGATTGCGATGTCCTGCAGCTGCGCCTTGCGGCGGTCGCCGAATCCGGGAGCCTTGACGGCGACGGACTTGAAGATGCCACGGATCTTGTTGACGACGAGGGTCGCGAGAGCCTCGCCATCCACGTCCTCGGCGATGATGAGCAGCTGCTTGCCCGACTGGATCACCTTGTCGACGATCGGCAGCAGGTCCTTGATGTTCGAGATCTTCGAGTTCGCAATGAGGATGTAGGGGTCTTCGAAGACCGCTTCCTGGCGCTCGGGGTCGGTGACGAAGTACTGCGACAGGTAGCCCTTGTCGAAGCGCATGCCCTCGGTGAGCTCGAGCTCGGTGCCGAAGGTGTTCGACTCCTCGACGGTGACGACACCCTCCTTGCCGACCTTGTCGATTGCCTCGGCGATCAGGGCGCCGATCTCGGGGTCAGCGGCAGAGATGGACGCGGTGGCCGCGATCTCTTCCTTGGTCTCGATCTCTTTCGCGCTGGCGATGAGCGCCTCGATGACGGCGGCCGTGGCCTTCTCGATACCGCGCTTGAGGCTGATCGGGTCGGCACCGGCTGCGACGTTGCGCAGGCCTTCGCGAACGAGGGCCTGGGCGAGCACGACCGAGGTGGTCGTTCCGTCGCCGGCGACGTCATCCGTCTTCTTGGCTACCTCTTTGACGAGCTCCGCACCGATCTTCTCGTACGGGTCGTCGAGCTCGATCTCCTTGGCGATGGAGACACCATCGTTGGTGATCGTGGGGGCGCCCCACTTCTTCTCGAGAACGACGTTGCGGCCGCGCGGGCCAAGCGTCACCTTGACGGCGTCGGCGAGGATGTTCAGGCCGCGCTCAAGGCCACGACGGGCCTCTTCGTTGAAAGCAATGATCTTTGCCATGGTTGTTTCTCGTCCCTCCCGGACGTCTAACTAGCGAATTCTTTAGCAGTCGAACTGGTCGAGTGCCAACGACGAATCTAGCACTCGCCTATGGCGAGTGCAAAGAGGGTGGCTACGGAACCAGGCTCACCGAGCCGCCATCGGGCACCAGCTCGATCCAGCTGTTGCCCGGTGCGAGGCGCACGGTCACGCCCTGGTCGTCGGTGAGGGCGATCGCGCTCGTCGCCGAGGACTTCGACCACGTCGCGTGCACCGTCTTGCCGCCGCTCGAGACCCATGCCTCGCCGCTGCCGATGAGCTGGGTCTTGGGCACGCCGAGGCTCGTGTCGATGCCGACGCGGATCGCGATGACGTTGGTCGCACTGAGCTGAGCACCATTGCTGTCCATGTCGGCAACGCCGAGCTGTGCGCGCAGGTACTGGCCGCCGGCGGAGTCCCACGTCCACGAGGGCTGCGATGCCTGCGAGAATACGAGGTTGACAGCGCTCGACGGCACGCCGTCTTTGGCCGCGGTCGACGAGGCGGTGTCCAGAGAGAAGGCGAACTGCTGGGCGGGGGCGGCAAGGTCGGGGTGCTCCGACACCACCACCGATGCCTTGACCAGCACGTTGTGCGGGGCTTTCTTGGTGGTGGTGCGGTAGAAGGTCTCTGCGGTGGCCTTCTGGCCATGGATGGCGTTGAACACGGGCGCCGCCTGCATGAGCGCGACGAATCGCTGCTGGCCGCCCGAATAGCAGATGATGCCGCCGAAGGCCGAGACGATGTCGGGATCCATGGGGCGGATGCTGCGCACCGGCCCGATCTCCTCTGGCACATCGGACTGCCAGACGGCCACATAGCGGGTGAGTCCGCCCTCGACGAGCTCTTCGAAGACGATGTCGGTGCGCTCCAGGCCCACCTGCGGCCGCGCCTCCTTGTGGTTGTCGATCTTCGCGGCCAGCGAGGGGTTCACCGCAGTTCCCGGGGCGATCGCCTCGCCGGTCAGTGGGGCGATGACGGTCGCGGGCGGGGCCACATAGGTCGAGGTGTAGCTGGGGGTCGGCGTCGGCATCGGCACGGGCGCCTCAGAGGAGCAGCCCGAGATGCCCACAGCGAGCGTGAGCAACGCCGCGACACCGACGCGACGCGCAGCAGTAGAAGGAGCCCTCACGGGACACAGACTAACGCCGCCCACCACGGTGGACGGCGTCAGAGCGGGCAAGCCGCGAATACGGGCTGGACTACGGGGCGAGACGAACCGACTCGGCCTGCGGCCCCTTGGCGCCGGTTCCGACCTCGAAGGTCACCTGCTGGCCCTCTTCGAGAACCTTGTAGCCGCCCATGTCGATCGCGGAGTAGTGGACGAAGACGTCCTGTGCCCCGCCTTCGACCGTGATGAATCCGTAGCCCTTCTCAGCGTTGAACCACTTAACGGTTCCGTTCGCCATGCGTTACTCCTTGCTGTGTTCCATTCGGCACCCATGAATCGGGACCGTGAAACTGCCGTCACGCGAAGCGGGGGGCACTAGCGAACCTGATGGGCGATCACCCCAGATAGTAGTGAGCGATTTCACGCGGGGGAAGCCGTTTCCGGCGACGAACCAGCGATTAAACACACGCGTAACACAACCGACGCGCGACGCTACGGAGTCGTGGGCGTTCCCGTGTAGTCGGCACCGAGCACGATGGTGATCGGCGCGGAGTAGTTGGTGCTCTCCCGGATCTCACCGACGCCGAGCGCGATGACGAGCCCGCGCGCGACATCCTCGTTGGCGGGGTCGCCGTAGTAGACGACTGTCTTCGGCTCGGTGCGGTTCGTTGCGATGAGCGTCGCGCCCACGGGCCAGCCCTTGGTGCGCAGCGTCTCGCCCGCGATCTTCTCCAGATCGACGGTCGTCGTGCCGTTGAGCACGGTGATCGAGATGGCACGGGCCGGATCGATGGTCGTGGGGTCGAGCACGGGGTCGGCCGTGACGACGACGCTGGGGGTTGCGCTGTTGGCGGGCGGCTCGCCGAGAAAGCTCAGGCCGCGCAGCGCGTTGAGGCCGAGTGAGCCGGCGACCACGAAGAGGCCGGTGAAGAGCGCGGCCCAGGCGAAGGTGATCCAGCCACGGCCGGGACGCGGCGGGGCGCGGTGGGCTCCGACGCGCGCCAGGTCGGCGGGCAGATCGTCAAACTGGTCTCTGGGGGATTTCGCCATGTCTTCGTTCGATTCATAGGCACGGGCGCGGCCGTGACGGTCAGCTCGGAGATGAACTCGTGAACGCGCGTCTCGCCCGGGCCTCAGCCCGTTCGTCCCGTGCCCGCAGCAGTCGGCGAACGAGCATGGGATCGTGTCGCACGGCAGCGGGCGAATCGATTACGGCGTTCAAGAGTTGATAATACCGGGCGGCCGAGATAGCGAATACTTCTCGTATCGCCTCTTCTTTGCTCGCCGTATGCCGGGACCACTGGCCCTCGAAGGCGAGAAGGGCGCGGTCGCGGTCCGACAGCACCTCACCGCTCACGATCGACACGCCGCAATACTAGGGTCGGCGCCGGCCGGGGCGCCGACGACACTGCGGCATCCGCTCGATTGTCAGATCAGCGGGCGGGCGCGTAGATGGCGCGCGCCAGGGCGTCGAGCACGCCGCTCGTGCGCGGTCCGAAGCTGAGAATCTCGCCGTCGGCCATGTCGACGAAACGCTTGTTCTGCCCGGCGAGGGTGAGCGCGATGGCGGGCTTGGACTCGAGCAGGCCGTCGACGCCGCCCACACTCGCCAGACCGTCGGTCATGACGAGGATGAGGTCGGGATTGGCCGCGATCAGCGCTTCATCCGTCATCGGCTTCATGCCGTCCCACCCGATCTCGCCGGCGACATCGATGCCCCCGAGCGACTCGATGAGCACGTCGGCGCCGGACTCCTTGCCGAAGAGGTAGTAGATGCCGGCCGAGCCGCGCAGGTAGAGGAACATCATGCGCAGTCGGCTGTCGCCGGTGGGGGCGATGGCGGCGATCTCGTCGACCTTGGCGGCCATCTCGCCATCGAGGCGGCTGGCGAGCAGCTCCCCGGCCTCGGGCGAGCCCAGGGCCGCGGCGACCTGGCGGGCCAGCTCGCCGACGCCGTCGAGCGACGGGTCGGTGTCGACGAAGACGACCGCGATACCCGCGTCACGCAGTTGCAGCAGTACGTCGATCGGCCCGATGGTGCCATCGGTGATCACGAGGTCGGGGCGCAACGCGATGATGGCCTCGGTGTTGACCGAGTGCCCCTCGCTGGTGACGACCGGCAGGTCGGCGGCCGCGGCGAAGGTGGTGCTGACGTCGCGCCCCACCACGCGGTCTCCAAGGCCGAGACCGAAGATGGTGGCGCCGATCGAGCCGGAGAGGTCGAGGCCGATGACGGCATCCGCCTTCTTTATCGTCACCTCGGTATCGCCGTCGAGGTCGTGCGAGGTGACCGTGACCGGGAAGGCCGGAGCAGCCGCGCCCGCGATCGGCTCGATCGCCGTGTCGCCGAGCACCGCTGTCGACGCGCCGACGTAGGCGCGAGGGTCGTCGAGAAGGTCGAGCTCGGCGAGCGGCCGGGTGTCGACCACCGTCGGCGTCGTCGAGGGCGCTGCCGCGGGCGTCGCCGCGCACGCGCTCAGCACGAGGGCGGCGGCGGCCGCCACGGAGACGAACGCAGTTCGGGTCATGCTCATCAGATAGCCAAGCCTAGTTCGACGCGCGGCGGCGCAGCAGGATGACGGCCGTCACGATCGCTGCGAGCGCAACGAGCCCGAGAATGAGCCAGACCAGCCAGCCCAGGTCGGTCGACGTCGAGGCAGGCTGCACGTCCTCATCGGCGGGGAGCACGACGGGCGCGCAGCCGTCGGTCGCAAAGCTCACCGTGACCGGGTCGAAGGCCTCGCCGGTCTCATAGGTGCCGAAGGCGGCGGCGCCGTCTGCCGTGAGCTCAGCGGGCGCGCCCGTGATGGTCACCGTGCCGTCCTCCGACGTCTCGACGGTCGCGCTGGTGAGGTCGAGCCGCACGAACTCGACGGCCTCGCTCGAGACGGGCTGGCCCTGCTGCGTCGTTCCGCTCACGTCGAGCAGCAGGGTGGCAGTGTCGGCGTCGTCGAAGCGCACCGACGGGTTCGCGACGGTGGTGTTGAGCACTCCCCCGTGGCCGGTGAAGGTGATCGCGCCGCCGAAGTCGATCTGGCCGGATGCGGTGGCCGGGTCGTACAGACCGGTCGCGCCGCTGAACCCGAAGCTCGGCGTCTCGTAGGTGGCGCCGTCGGCCACCGTCCACTCGCCGTTCGCGATCGAGCCGCTGATGTAGCTGCGGAACGACTCCTTGAATCCCCAGGCGATATCCCCGGCGGTGACGTCGCAGGCGTCGAGCGCCGCCGTCCGCAGGGTGGCGTTGATAGTGACGACGATGCCGCGGTCGACCGATCCCTGGAAGGTGAAGGTGTGCTCGCCCGTCAGCCCGGCGGGCAGGGCGCCCGTCCAGCGGACCTTCCCGGTGGCGTCGGCCGTGAGGTCGTCGGCGAGCACGACGGGGTCGGAGTAGTGCACGAACAGCACGCCGGTCTCGTTGGGCGCGAATCCCTCGGCCTCGAAGGTGTACTGCTCGCCGGCGACGAGAGCGTTCGGGTCCTCACCGTTGGCCAGCGTGATGCCGGTGGTGGCGGGGGGCGTGGCGGCGGCCGTGTTGGCGCTAAAGGCCGCGACGGTCTTCGTGCCGGTGCCGCCGGTGCTGGCCGACCCGATGACGAAGCTCACCGGGTCGAGCGAGGTACCTGCCGGGTAGAAGCCCGAGCCGTTGAACTCGAATACCGCCGCGCCCTGCGCGGTGAGGGTCGCGGGAACCCCTGCGTAGCTCACGGTGTTGTTCGCCGTCGAGCGGGTGCCCGCGGCCAGGTTGAGCGTCGCGAAGGCGATCGGGCCGGAGCCGTTGACCGTCAGCGAGAGCATCGCGCTGCTGGGGCCGGTCACCGTGACCACCGGGTTGGCGACGCTGATGTCGAGCAACCCGCCGTGGCCGGTGAAACGCACCGAGCCGGAGTAGTTCGACGTGCCGGTTCCGGTGGCCGCCGAGAAGGTGCCGCCGGTGTTCTGGCCGAAGACGAACGCGCCGCCCGACGAGCCGACACCGCTCGCGGTGATCGATCCCCGCGCAATGGTGCCGGTCACGTAGCTGCGGAAGCTCGACTTCACGCCCCAGGTGAGGGATCCCGCGCCGACCACCTTGGCCGCCACCGTGACGGTGGCCGAGCCGGTCGAACCGGCGAACAGCAGCGGGGCGGCGGGGGTGAACTCGGCGGTGTAGGCCTGGTCTCCGGCGGCGAGACCGGTGACCGCGAGCGAGGCGAGGCCCGTCGCATCCACTGTCTGGGTGCCGAGCACGGTGTCGCCGGAGCGGAAGGTGACCTCACCCGCGGCGACCGGGGCCACCTGCGCGGACAGCGTGGCCGAGCCCCCCTCAACCAGTCCGGTCGCGGGTGCGATACTCAGCGTCGTCGTCGTGGCCGTTGCCGCAGTGAACGAGATCGGCGTGTAGGTCTCGAAGGCCGCGTAGGTCGAGCCGGAGCCCGGGTAGGTGTAGATGCCGTAATTGCCCGTCGCGGGCTCGCCCGTGTAGTCGCGGCTCACCGGCAGGGTGACACTGAAGGTGCCGTCGGAGTTGATCGCCACGGCGCTGCCGGGAGCAGTCGTCACCGTGGCGACGTTCGCCGGATTGACCACCCAGACGACCGACCCCGTCTTGCGTGAGGAGCTCGGCACTGCCGCGCTCGGCTTCCACGTGTCGGGGAACTTGCCGAAGGCGACGTAGGCGCCGCCGAACTGGCCGGCGAGCGGCGGGCGGGTGCCGTTCGCGGCGGCGACCGGGCCGAAGTTGTAGCCGGTGACGGTCAGCGTCTCGCCAAGCGGGCTGATCCCGGTGGTCTTGGAGACCCCGATGGTCGGCGCTGTCGAGAACGAGATCGGGGTGGAGGTCTCGAAGCCCGCGAA
>JAAFHU010000109.1 GCA_013297645.1 Actinomycetota bacterium | reverse complement strand
TCATGCGCATCGGATACGCCACCGGGTACTGGAAGCAGGGGCCGCCCCCTGGAGCACTGAAGGCGATCCGCACCGCGGAGCGACTCGGATACGAATCGGTCTGGACCGCAGAGGCCTACGGCAGCGACGCGTTCACGCCGCTGGCGTGGTGGGGCTCCCAGACGAGCCGCGTGAAACTGGGCACGGGCATCGCGCAGCTCTCGGCCCGCACCCCGGCGGCGACGGCCATGGCGGCGCTGACGCTCGACCACCTCTCGGGCGGCCGCGTCATCCTCGGTCTGGGCGCGTCGGGTCCGCAGGTGGTCGAGGGCTGGTACGGCCAGCCCTATCCGAAGCCGCTCGCACGCACCCGGGAGTACGTGTCGATCGTGCGCGACGTGCTGGCCCGCGACGGCGCGGTCACCGCACCGGGCCCGCACTATCCACTGCCCTTGACCGGACCGGATACCACCGGCCTCGGCAAACCCCTGCAATCGACAGTGCACCCGCTTCGATCGCAGCTGCCGATCTACCTCGCGGCCGAGGGCCCGAAGAACGTGGCCATGGCTGCCGAGATCGCGGACGGCTGGCTGCCCTTCCTCTTCTCCCCCCGCGCGAACGACGAGTTCGCCGGCTACCTGGCCGAGGGCTTCGCTTTGAGGGACCCCGCGCTGTCTCCCATCAGCGAGTTCGAGGTGGCCGTGCAGTTGGCGGTGATCCCGCATCCCGACGTCGAGAAGGCGGCCGACATGGTGCGCCCGATCATCGCGCTCTACGTGGGCGGCATGGGGGCCAAGGGGGCGAACTTCCACCGCAATGTCATCGACCGACTCGGCTACAGCGACGACTGCGACCGCATCCAGGAGCTCTACCTCGCGGGACGCAAGGCGGAGGCGATCGCCGCCGTGCCCACCAGGCTCGTCGAGGAGATCGCCCTCATCGGCCCGCCCGAGAAGATCCGCGACGAGCTGGCCGCGTGGGAGGAGTCCGTTATCACGACCATGCTCGTGCAGGGGCCGGCGTTCGCCCTGCGCACCATCAGGGATGTGCTGCAGGGCGGATCGCTGACCCGCGCCAAGCTCGGGGCGCTGGCCTTCGCCTACGCTGAGCGCCGGCGGCGCCGGTAGCCGAACAGGACGGCAAGCAGGCCCGCCAGGATCGAACCGCCACCGATGAGCAGCGGTGCCGCCGCATCCGTTCCCATGTGGGGCAGGATCGCGAAGGGGTCGAACACGGTATTGGTCACCGTGAAGCGCCCCGTCACGCCATCGGTGATCGTGATCGTCGTCGGGCTATAGCTCGCCGCCCGCCACTGGTACTGCGGGAAGCCGATGAGCGGCGGATCCGTCAGCGGGTCCTCCGCCACCGTGCAGACGGTGCCGGCGGGCAGGTTGGTGGCGAGGGAGATGGCCGGGGCGCCCGCGGTCGTCGACCAGGTGCCGGGTGCCGGGGTGATGTCCGCACCCGCGTTGTCGAGGCACTCGAAGGTGCCGGTGTAGACGCGCGTGAGCAGCACGACGCCGAAGGGGTCATCGAGCACCTTGATGAGCTCGAGATTGCCGAGCGCGCGGCGCACCTCGTTGAAGACCTGCACGGTCGCCGTCGCGCCGGCGCCGACGGTGATGACGTTCGGGGTCAAGAAGGTGCTCGGCCGCCATACGTAGGAGGAGTCTGTGCTCGACGGCGGTACCGTCAGGGCGTCTTCAGCGATGGTGCAGACCGAGCCTGCGGGGATGCCGCTGAAGACGACGGGCGCCCCGGCAGCCGTGACGCTCCAGGTGTTCGGCGACGGGGTGCCGACGGTGCACGAGATCGTGCCGGTGAAGGCGCGGCTGGATCCGACCACGGAGTCCGGGTCACTGAGCACCTTGTCGACCGCGATGCTGCCGACCTCGCGCGTGACCGTGTTGGTTGCCGTGATGCTCACGGTGCCGCCGGTCGTGGTGACCGAGGACGGCGAGTAGGTCGGCGCGCTCCATACGTAGCTGGGGTCCGTTGAGGAGGGCGCCGTCGTCAGGGCATCCTCGGCGATCGAGCAGCTGGATCCGAGCGGCACACCGGTGACGGTCTGTGTCGCTCCCGCCTGCACGCTCCAGGTGCCGGTGATGTCAGCACCGCTCTGCGGCTCGCAGGTGTAGGTGCCGGTGAAAACGCGGCCGGAGGCAACGACCGAGGTCGGGTCGGTCAGCGTCTTGGTGATCGCGAAGCTGCCGGTCTGGCGCGTGAAGGAGTTCTGCGCGGTGAGGGTGACCGTGCCGCCGGTCGTGACCGTTCCGTTTGCGGGGGAGTAGCTCGGCGCGCCCCAGACATAGCTGGTGTCGGCAGAGGGGCCGGTCGTCAGGGTGTCCTCGAGAATCGTGCATACGGTCCCCGTCGGCAGGCCGGTCACGGTCTGGGTGGCCCCGACGATGATCGACCAGGTGCCGGTGATGTCGGCGCCGGTCGGCGGGTCGCAGGAGTAGGTGCCGGTGAAGACGCGGGAGTTGGCCACCACGTCGCTCGGGTCAGAGAGGGTCTTGGTGATGGCGAGGCTGCCCTGGTCCTGCAGCACGGTGTTGGTCGCCGTGATCGTCACGGTGGTGCCGTTGCCCGTCGTCACCGAGGTCGGCGAGTAGCTGGGGGCTCCCCAGACGTAACTCGGGTCGGCCGATGGCGCGACGCCGAGGGTGTCTTCGACGATGAGGCAGGTCGAGCCGGCGGGGATGCCGGTGACCGTCTGCGTGTCGCCGGCCTCAATGCTCCAGGTGCCGGTGATGTCCGCGCCGGTCTGCGGGTCACAGGTGTAGGTACCGGTGAAGAGGCGGCCGGCCGCGACCACGCCGTCGGGATCGGTGAGGGCCTTGGCGATCGCGAAGCTGCCCGTCTGGCGGGTGAAGGAGTTGGTCGCCGTGATGGCGACCGTGGCGCCGGCGACGATCGTCTGGGCGGCGGAGTAGGTGGGGGCTCCCCAGACGTAGCTGGTGTCTGATGACGTGGGCGGGAGCGCAAGGGCGTCCTCGGCGATGGTGCAGGTTGCACCGTCGGGAAGGCCGGTGACGGTCTGCGTGGAACCGGCCGTGACCGACCAAGTGCCGGTGATGTCCGCGCCAACCAGCGGGGTACAGGTGTAGGTACCGGTGAAGAGACGGGAGTCGGCGACGACATCGGCCGGATCGCTGAGTGCCTTGGTGATCGCCAGCTCGCCGGTGCTGAGCACGCAGTTGCGCAGCGGGTAGTTGTGGATCTCGAGACCGCTCGTGCCGGTGCCGCCGAAGGTCACGTCGCCGTTCACGTAGAGCCGGCCGTTGATGCTCGTGCGCAGGGCGAGGGTGCTGCTGGCCGTGGGAATCAGCACCGACCCGGGCAGCTGGGCGTTGAGTCCGAGGCTCACGCTTGTCGCCGTGGGGAAGTTCCAGGTGATCGTCTGCGTCCAGGTCGAGAAGACGCGGTCGGGCTCAGCCGCCGAGAAGTCGAGCGGCGAGCCGTTCATGCTGTAGCCGTAGTTGCTCATCGTCGCGGAGGTGCCCGTGACGTTGACCACGATCACGGCGTTCGCGGGGATGTTGCTGAAGGCGACGCCCTTCTGCGACGCGTCGGTGCCGAGGTCGGATCCGGACACGGTGAAGACCTGGCGCATCGAGACGCCGTCGCCGATGAAGCGCACCTCGCTCGGATCGGTCAGCAGGTCGACGGTCTCGGTGCCGATGGGGAGGCCCGCGAAGGTGGTCGACAGCGCCTGGTAGTAGGCCGGGACGGAGGCGTAGGGGGTGAGCGGCGCTACGGCACCCTCGGTGTAGGTGCCGCCGTTGAGCTCATAGCGGGTAGGCGGCGTGGGCGTGATGGTGCCGCCCGCGACGAGGTTGCCGCCGCGGTGGTTGCCGACGTCGAGCGTGCCGCCCGAGCTGACGCTGATGTTGCCGCCGGTCGTGAGCATGTCGGTGCCGGCGCCGGCACTGACCTGCGAGCCGAGGCCCACGGTGCCGAGGTTGAAGTAGTCCCCGCTGCTGAAGGCCGCGCTGCCACCGACGACGATCGTGCCCTCGGCCTCGGCCGCACCGGCCACGATGGTCCAGTTGCCGTTGATGTAGACACCGACCTCGGGGTCAACGCCGTAGAAGCCCCACGGCACGCCATAAATCTGGCCATGAACGTTGGGGTAGTCGGCGACCGGCGCGACGCACGCCGGGGTGTCGGCCGCGGCCGAGCTGGCGGGGGCCAGCGGAGTCGCCGGGAAGGAAACAAGGGCGGCCGCGAGGGTCGCAATCGCGGCGCTGAGGGCAAGCGCGCGCGCAGGAAGGGTACGGGTCATGGGGGTCGTCTCGGGTAGACAGAAAGCTCGGGTGGGGTGTTCGGGTCACTACAGCGCGTTTCGGGTCGCTGTTCGTGACTTTAGTTCGACGTTATTGCGCGCGTCAACCGGGGGAGCAGGATGTGCACAAACCGAAGACATCGACTATGTGGTTCGCCTGCGTGAAGCCGTTCTGGGCGGCGACCTTCTGCGCCCAGGTCTCAACCTCGTCCGCTTCGATCTCTACGGTGAGCCCGCAATTGCGGCAGATGAGGTGGTGGTGGTGCGTGTTCGGAGTGCACGCGCGGTAGATGCTCTCGCCATCCTGCTGCAGCGAGTCGGCCTCGCCCTCGCTCGCGAGGTCGGCAAGCGCGCGGTACACGGTCGCGAGGCCGATCGGCGACCCGGTCGCGTGCAGCCCGGAGTGCAGCGCCTGGGCGCTGACGAAGCCCTCCGAGGTCTCGAGGGCCTCACGCACCGCCTCGCGCTGCCACGTGTTGCGCTTCATGCGGTCATTCTAATCTCGCGGGTTCTGCGCGCTCCGACGATGCGGCAGACGAGGTAGATCGCGAACGAAATCGTCGTGATGTAGGGGCTGATCGGCAGCGAGCCACCAATAGCGAGCAGGATGCCGCCAACCGCCGAGACGAATCCGAAGGCCATGCTCAACAGCGGCACCGCCACCGGCGAGCTCGACACGCGCAACGCCGCCGCCGCCGGCGTGACCAGCAGGGCGAGCACGAGCAGCGCGCCGATGATCTGCACGCTGACCGCGACGGTGAGGCCGAGCATCACCATGAAGCCCAGCGAGAGCCAGCGGCTGGGCACCCCGCGGGCCGCCGCCACTTCGGGGTCGAGGCTGTCGAAGGTGAGCGGCCGCCACACCGCGAGCAGCGCGACGAGCACGATCACGGCGATCGTGATCAGCAGGCCCAGCTGGGCGAAGTCGACCGAGACGATCTGGCCGGTGAGCAGCCCGAACTTGTTGCCGCTGCGCCCCGGGTACAGGGCGAGGAACAGGATGCCGAGGCCGAGCCCGAAGGGCATCAGAACCCCGATGATCGAATTGCGATCGCGCGCCCGAGCTCCGAGCAGCCCGATGAGCACGGCCGCGATGAGCGAGCCCACGACGGAGCCCGCGACGACATTCGCGCCGATGAGCAGTGCGCCCGCCGCCCCCGCGAAGCTCAGCTCGCTGATGCCGTGCACCGCGAAGGCCATGTCGCGCTGCATGACGAACACGCCGATGAGGCCGCCGACCACCCCGAGCACCGCTGCAGCGATGATCGAGTTCTGCACGAGCGCGAGCAGCTCGCCGTAGTTGCTGTAGTCAAACATGGTGGTGCTCCGGCACTCCCGCGACGATGACGCGGCCGTCGTGGCGGATGACGTCGACCGGCGTGCCATAGAGGTCGCTGAGCACGTCGGACTGCAGCACCTCGTCGGGGGTGCCCTGCAGAAACTGCCCGTCGGCGAGATAGAGGATGCGATCGACCATGCCGAGCACGGGGTTCACATCGTGCGTGACGAAGACCACCGCGGTGTCGTGCTCGCGCCGGCGGCGGTCGATCAGCTCGCTCACCCCGCGCTGGTGCTGGAGGTCGAGGCTGAGCAGCGGCTCGTCGCACAGAAGCAGTACGGGATCGGCGGCGAGCGCCTGGCCCACCCGCAGTCGCTGCTGCTCGCCGCCCGACAGGCTGCCGATCGGCTGGTCGGCGAAGCGCGTGGCGCCCACGTCGGCGAGCAGGCCGTCGACGCGCTGCCTCTCGGCGCGGCTGGTGATCGGCAGGCCGAAGCGGTGGCCGTTGACGCCGAGGGTCACCAGATCGCGGCCGCGCAGCGGGGTGCCGGGCGCGGCGAGCTTCTGCTGCGGGATGTATCCAATTCGGCGATCGCCGCGGCGGATCGGGTGCCCCTCGAGGCTGACGCGCCCGGCGTCGAGGCGCTGCTGGCCGAGGATCGTCTTGAGCAGGCTGGTCTTGCCCGACCCGTTGGGACCGAGCACCGCGAGAAACTCGCCGGGCTGCACGGAGAGGTCGAGATTGCTCCAGAGAGTCCGGTTGCCGAAACCCAGGGCTGCGTGTTCGAAGGCGAGCGTGCTCATACGTCTTCCAACGCTGCGATGTTGCCACTCATCCAGCTCAGGTAGGTCTCTCCGTCGGGCAGAGTCTCGGTGAACTCGACAACCGGCACGCCGGCCTCCTCGGCGGCCTCGCGTAATTGCTCGGTCTCGCGGCTCGCCGTCTGACTGTTGTAGGCGAGTAGGTCCGTCTCGCTCGTGATCAGCGCGAGCGTGCGCTTGAGCACGGCCGGCGGCACGTCGGTGCCCTCTTCGATTGCTTCGGTAAATTCATCGGGCGTCACGTTGGTATACCCGGCGAGCCCAAGCAGGTAGAGCGGAACCGGTTCGGTGACCATGACCGTCCGGCCTTGGTTCTGCTCGAAGAGTGCGTACAGCCGATCATTGAGCGGGATCAGCTGGTTAGAGAAAGCGGTGGCGTTCTCTTGGTAGAGAGCAGCATTGTCGGGATCGAGCAACGCGAACTCAGCCGCGAGTTCGTAGGCGACAGCCGCCATCACGTTCACTTCGTACCAGAGGTGTTCGTTCCGTCCGTCTTCCAGGTCGATCCGCTCAGAGACATTCAGCACGACGGCGTCGCTCGATGCGGCATCCAGCAGGGTGTCGACGAAGTCGTCGTATCCGCCGCCGTTCTCGATCACGAGGTCGGCCTTCGAGACGGCCAGCTGGTTCTGCGCCGAGGCCTCGAAGCTGTGCGGGTCCTGCGCGGCAGAGTCGATGAGGTTCGTGACGCTGACCAGGTTGCCGCCGATCGCGTCGACGATGCTGCCGTAGACGTTGGTCGAGGCGACGACGCGCACGCGCCCGTCGTCGGCGGCCGGGGCCGCGGCGCACCCGGCGAGCAGCAGCGCGGGGATGACGAGGAGGGCGATGCGGCGCATGCCCCGAGGCTAGCCCTTAATGATAATGATTGTCAAAACCGATAGGGCGCGGCCAACTCAGTCGAGCAGCAGTGCGGGCTCCTCCAGCACGCTCGCGACATCCGCGACGAAACGGCTCACCACGTCACCGTCGACGACCCGGTGGTCGAAGCTGCCGCCGAGTGTCGTCACGAAGCGCGGCTGCACCACGCCGTCGACGACCCACGGCTTCTGCTTGATCGTGCCGAGCACGAGAATGCCGACCTCGCCGGGATTGAGAATCGGGGTTCCGGTGTCCATGCCGAAGGATCCGAGGTTGGTGATCGTGATCGTTCCGCCCGCCATCTCGGCCGGAGTCGTCTTGCCGTCGCGCGCAGTCAGGGTGAGGTTCTCGAGCGCCTGGGCGAGGTCGCGCAGCGAGAGCTCGTGAGCGTCCTTGATGTTGGGCACGACGAGCCCACGCGGGGTTGCCGCGGCGATCCCGAGGTTGACGTAGTGGTGCACGCTGATCTCTTTGTCGGTCCAGGTGCTGTTGACCATCGGGTTGCGGCGCACGGCCCAGATGAGCGCCTTCGCCGCGATGAGCAGGGGGCTGACGCGAATCCCGGCGAAGTCGGGGGAGTTCTTCAGGCGCTTGACGAACTCCATGGTGCGGGTCGCGTCGACGTCGACGAAGACGCTGACGTGCGGCGCGGTGAACTTGCTCGAGACCATCGCGGTGGCGATCGCCTTGCGCACGCCCTTGACCGGGATGATCTCTTCGCGCTGGTCGCCCCACTCCGGGGTCTGGATGTTCTTGAACACACTCGCCTGGCCAGCGTGGCGAATGACGTCGTCGCGGGTCACTTCACCGACGAGCCCGGTCGCCGTGACCTGGGAGAGGTCCACTCCGAGATCCTTGGCCAGCTTGCGAATCGGCGGCTTGGCCATGACAGCACTGGATGCCGCACCGGCAGCAACGGCAGGCCGCGCCGCGGCGGCGGGGGCGGC
>JAAFHU010000108.1 GCA_013297645.1 Actinomycetota bacterium | reverse complement strand
CGTCCGGTGCGCGGTTATAGTCCACGACCAGATTCGCATCTGCTCGGAACCGCTTCCACGGGGTCATGCTGCCCTCGCCCACAACCAGACCCAAAGTAAGCACGCTCGAGTCGTTGTTCGCCGCCCACTGCGCGCCCGCGAGAGCATCGAAGCCCCTAAAGCCCCTGTTGCCGCAGCTATTGCTGTGGAACTCAGCGCGCGACCCGAGCGACTGAAGCAATCCCAAATTGTTCCAGTTCGCACCGGTTCCGTACCCTGCGATGTCCGACATGCGGTAAAGCGTCGTCGTCTGGTCGGTGCAGTTGTACGAGTGTTGCCCATCCACGTTGAATGTCGCTGCCGTGACGTCGGATCCAACCAGACCTGCCAGGCCGGATAGGCCGGAGAATTGCCAGGCCAACCGCTGATAGAAGATCGTGTTGCACGATGAGGCGGAGCTGCAGTACCCAGTGCCCTGGCCGAGCATTGAGCCGCTGATGTCTCCCCAATTAATTAGGGTTCCGGTGTAGCCCCCATTGCGAACAGCCACCCACTTCGATGGGGTCTGGGTGCCAAATCCGGGGTCTATATAGATCGGCCACACAGTGTTCGGGTTCTGCAGCAGGGCAGAGTCCGGTGAAACCACGATCGTAGTTTCATCGAGCGAGACGCTCATGGCGGCGACCTGGTCGCCCTCAGCAGGAGAACGCGTGCGGTCAGTGAGACCCACCTCTGTGGCGGAGGCCTCCACCGGCAGCTCATGGCCGGTCGAGTCCCACATGATCGGCGGAGTGGCTAAGAACTGGGTGTCGCCCGCCTGATCAATTGCGTGAACTGCGCTCTCTCCGTCGATGCTCAACGTCAGCCCGTCAGACACCGCTACTTTGAAATCAAGCTCAAGTCCAGACGATTTGCTGCCGTATTTGGCGCGCGTGTCGTCCAGCATGGCGGTAAACCGCGTCGCCGCATCCGCGTCAACGAGCTCGACGACGGGCAAGAACCCTGTTGCGTCCACATTGACCGACACCAAGAGGCGAATTCCCTCACCCAAGGTGTAGACCGCCTGAGTATCAGAGACCTCGGGCACTGGCAGATCGATAGGAAACCAGACCTCGAGCCGGTGTCCGTCTTTGGTAATCGTGCCCAGCGGCCTGCCGCGGCCCTCGAGGCCGCCAGCGTTGAGCTCCATCGGGAAGACCGGGGCAACCACATCAATCGTGCCCTCGTCATCGTTGGCGACGAGGGACGCATCCAACTCGGTCCAGACGCCGTCCACGAGAACGCGGGACGGAAGCGTCGTCACCTCAAGTCGTGCCGCGTTGCCAGCCGTCGCGTACGACGTCTGCCATGGCGTGCGCTCAGCAAGCACCTCGACATCTGCATCACATGCCTGCGAGAGCGTGTTGGCGTCGGTGAAACTCTCTGCCTGCAGTGTCGAGCAGTCCACCCGATTGTGTTGGAACACCCACACCCCGACGCCGCCGACCAAAGCGATTACCACCGCCGAAGCCACAAATGCTCTGCGATGGGTTGCAATCCAAGCGCGCACGCACTTGCTCCTTCATTCGGCTCTCGGGGAAATAGCACGCACTTCGAAGCTCACGTGTATCGAGCCGATTGTTGTGGAGGAATCCTTAGCTGCGCGTATCCCAGAAGAGGCGTCGACAGAGCAGTCTGTCCGTCGGGGATGCATTCCGTGTACCCCGCAGGCTCGCGGAATCGAGGAGGGAGCGCGATGTCACCACTATCTGGGTCACGTGTTGCGTATGTACCCTCGCACGCTCGGCTTGCGCCGACGCCGGCAGAGCGGCTACGCGCGCAGAATAGGATTGTGATTGTGCCTGCTCTCCCGACAACTATCGACCGACGGGTGCGCGTGTTCGCGTGGCTCTCTCTCGGCCTCCAACTGCTCATCGTGCTGACCGGCGGCGCGGTGCGCCTCACCGCCTCGGGCCTGGGCTGCCCGACGTGGCCGCAGTGCACCGAGGGATCGTTCGTCACGACGCCCGAGATGGGCATCCACGGGGTTATCGAGTTCGGCAACCGCCTGCTGTTCTTCGTCATCCAGATTGTCGCGATCATCACCTTCCTGCTTATTGTGCGGATGCGCAAACAGCGCCGCGACCTCTTCTGGCTGGCAGTGATCCCTTGCTTCAGCATCGTGCTGCAGGCCGTGCTCGGCGGCATCACCGTGCTCACCAACCTCAACCCCTATGTCGTCGGACTGCACTTCTTGGCGAGCGTCGTGCTCGTGGTGCTCGCGGCGGTGTTCGTGTTCCGCGTCTACTTCGGACTCCGCGTGCCGTCGTGGGGCGCACCCGCCCGCTACCGCGCGCTCGCCTGGGTGACTGCGGCCCTCGTCAGCGTGACGGTGCTGCTGGGCATCATCACGACCGGATCCGGACCGCACGCCGGCGACGGCGGAGCCTCGCGCAACGGCCTCAACTCGGAGCTGCTGCAGCACTTCCACAGCTGGCCCGCCTATGCCGCTTTCGCAGGCAGTGCACTGCTGGTTGTTGGCGCTTTCAGGCTCGGTGATCGCCGCCTCGTGCGATTCACCCGCGTGCTCGTTGGCATTGAGTTCGTGCAGATCGTCGTCGGCCTCACCCAGGCGCGCCTCGGCCTGCCGGAGCCGCTCGTCGCCGCGCACATGGTGCTCGCCTGCGCCCTCGCCGCCGCGATGGCAGTAGTTCTACTCAGCCTGCGCGCCGAGCGCCAGCAGTGGGTTGACTGACTCGCCCTACAGGATCGCGAAGTGCAGTAGCGGGTCGATTCCGACCGCGAGGAAGACGAGCGTCAGGTAGCTGATGCTCGAGTGGAACACCCGCATCGGCTTGACCTCGCCGTGCCGGATCGCCGTGCCGTAGAGCCGGTGCGACTCGTAGATGAACCAGGCACCCGATGCGAGCGCGACGACCGTGTAGAGAAGGCCCATGTCGGCGATGGGGATGAGCAGCAGCGAGCAGACGACAGTCGCCCAGGCGTAGAGCACGACCTGCAGGCCGACGACTGTGCGGCCGCGCACGACGGCGAGCATCGGTACCTTGGCCGACTGGTAGTCGGCGCGGTAGCGCATCGAGAGCGGCCAGTAGTGCGGGGGCGTCCACAGGAAGACGATGCCGAAGAGCACGAGCGCGGGCCAGGCGAGGGAGTTGGTAACCGCTGCCCAGCCGATGAGCACGGGCATGCAGCCGGCGATGCCGCCCCAGACGATGTTCTGCGGCGTGCGCCGCTTGAGCAGCAGCGTGTACACAAACACATAGAAGAGGATCGCCGCGACTGACAGCGCCGCAGCCAGCCAGTTGACGAGCAGGCCGAGCCAGAGCGCCGAGGCGACGCCGATCACCCAGGCGAAGACGAGCGCCTGGCGGTCAGTCAGCTCCCCCGTCACCAGCGGGCGCTTCGACGTGCGCTTCATCAGGCGGTCGATATCGCGGTCGATGTAGCAGTTGAAGGCATTGGCCGACCCGGCGCTGAGCGAACCGCCCACGAGCGTGGCGAGAACCAGCCAGAGATTGGGGATGCCGCGCTCGGCGAGGATCATGACCGGCACGGTCGTAACGAGCAGCAGCTCGATCACGCGTGGCTTGGTCAGCGCGACGTAGGCCTTGATCGATCGCGCGAGACCGATGCGCCCGCGCAGTACCGGGGTCTCGACGCTCGTGCTCATGCGTTCAATCCTATGCGGCGGTTTGTGTGGCCCACTGTGCGTCACCCGTCAAGGCCACGCGGCCGTTGGAGACTTTCTCTATACTTGTCAGTGCTCGCCACGCTCTGGCGCCCCATCCAGCCCCCGTCCTTCGTTGGTTCGGTCTGCCCGGGTTCAGATTCTTGAGCCAGCACCAGCTTTACCCACCAGCGGCCTGTTCTGGCCGCTGTAGAGCATGAAGAAGGGTCATCAATCTCGTGGCAGAACTCTCCTGGGAACCCATCGACAGCAAGGCAGTCGATACGGCACGAATCCTCGCGGCGGACGCCGTGGAGAAGGTAGGAAACGGGCACCCGGGAACGGCCATGAGCCTCGCCCCCGCCGCCTACCTGCTGTTCCAGAAGGTCATGCGCCGCGACCCGAGCGACAACGAGTGGATCGGTCGCGACCGCTTCATCCTCTCGGTCGGCCACTCCTCGCTCACCCAGTACGTGCAGCTCTACTTCGGTGGCTATGGCCTCGAGCTCGATGACCTCAAGGCCCTGCGCACGTGGGGATCGCTAACCCCCGGACACCCGGAGTACGGCCACACCGACGGCGTCGAGATCACGACCGGCCCGCTCGGCCAGGGCCTCGCCTCGGCCGTCGGCTTCGCCTACGCCGCCCGCTTCGAGCGCAGCCTCTTCGACCCCACGGCGGAGCCCGGCACGAGCCCCTTCGACCACTTCATCTACACCATCGCCGGCGACGGCGACCTGCAGGAGGGTGTGACCAGCGAGGCGTCCTCGCTCGCGGGCCACCAGGAGCTCGGCAACCTCATCGCGATCTACGACTCCAACCAGATCTCGATTGAAGACGACACCAACATCGCCTTCACCGAGGACGTGCACGCGCGCTACCTCGCCTACGGCTGGGATGTGCGGGTCGTCGACTGGAAGAAGACCGGCGAGTACAAAGAAGACATCGCCGAGCTGCACGCCGCCATCGAGGCCGCTAAGGGCGTCACCGACAAGCCCTCGCTGATCATCCTCAAGACGATCATCGGATGGCCGAGCCCGAAGAAGCAGAACTCCGGCAAGATCCACGGCTCCGCCCTCGGCGCCGAAGAGCTCGCCGGCCTCAAGGCCGTGCTCGGCTTCGACCCCGAGAAGACTTTCGAGGTCGCTGACGAGGTCATTGCGCACACCCGCAAGGCCGTCGAGCGCGGACAGGCCCAGCACGCCGAGTGGACGACCCAGCTCGACGCGTGGGCCGCCGCCAACCCCGACAAGAAGGCGCTCCTCGACCGCGTGCTCACGGGCGAGCTGCCCGACGGCGTCGACGCGGCCCTGCCCGTCTTCGAGGCCGGCAAGGAGGTCTCGACCCGCGCCGCCTCCGGCAAGGTCATCAACGCCCTCGCCGGTGTCATCCCCGAGCTCTGGGGCGGCTCCGCCGACCTGGCCGAGTCCAACCTGACGACGATCGAGGGCGCTGGCTCCTTCGTGCCGCAGAAGTGGTCGACACACGAGTGGACGTCGAGCCCGAGCGGCCGCGTGCTGCACTTCGGTATTCGCGAGCACGCCATGGGCGCGATCCTCAACGGCATCGTGCTGCACGGCAACACCCGCCCCTTCGGCGGCACCTTCCTCATCTTCAGCGACTACATGCGCCCGGCCGTGCGCCTCGCCGCGCTCATGAAGGCCCCGGCCATCTACGTCTGGACGCACGACTCCGTGGCGCTCGGCGAAGACGGACCGACCCACCAGCCGATCGAGCAGCTCGCGACCCTGCGCGCCATCCCCGGTCTGGACATCGTGCGCCCCGGCGACGCGAACGAGGTCGCCTGGGCGTGGAAGACCATGCTCGAGCGCCGCCAGGGCCCGGCCGGCATCGCGCTGACCCGCCAGAACATCCCCGTCTTCGCGCGCGGCGACGGCGACGCCAGCGGTGAGACCTTCGCTTCGGCGAAGAACGTGGCCAAGGGCGCGTACGTGCTCGCCGAGGCACCCAATGGCACCCCGGACGTCATCCTCATCGCCACAGGCTCCGAGCTGCAGCTCGCGGTCGACGCCCGCGAGGCGCTCAAGGCCGACGGCATCAACGCCCGCGTCGTCTCGGCCCCGAGCCTCGAGTGGTTCGAGGAGCAGACCGCGGCCTACCGCGAGTCGGTGCTGCCCGCAGCCGTCAAGGCCCGCGTGTCTGTCGAGGCCGGCCTCAGCCTCGGCTGGGAGAAGTACGTCGGCGATGCCGGCCGCTCCGTCTCGATCGAGCACTTCGGCGCATCCGCCGACTACAAGACCCTGTTCCGCGAGTTCGGAATTACCACCGAGGCCGTCGTGGCCGCCGCCAAGGATTCGATCAGCGCATAGCGCTGGCAAGGAAAGAAGAAGAAATGACTACCCCCACCGCAGAACTCTCCGCCGTCGGCGTCAGCATCTGGCTGGACGACCTCTCGCGCGATCGCATCCAGTCGGGCGGCCTCGAAAAGCTGATCGCCGAGAAGAACGTCGTCGGCGTCACCACGAACCCGACCATCTTCGCGGGCGCCCTCGCCAAGGGCACCACCTACGACGACCAGGTGAAGACCCTCGCCGCCGCCGGCACCAGCGTTACCGATGCCGTCTTCGAGATCACCACGGATGACGTGGCCGCCGGCTGCGACATCTTCCGCGGTGTCTACGACTCCACCAACGGCAAAGACGGCCGCGTCTCGATCGAGGTCGAGCCCGCCTTCGCCCACGACGCAGCCAAGACCATCGAGCAGGGCAAGCAGCTCTGGGCCAAGGTCAACCGCCCGAACGCCATGATCAAGGTGCCCGCCACCATTGAGGGCCTCGAGGCCATCACGGCGCTTACCGCCGAGGGCATCAGCGTCAATGTGACCCTCATCTTCAGCCTCCAGCGCCACCGCGAGGTCATCGAGGCCTACCTCACCGGACTCGAGCAGGCCAAGGCCGCTGGCATCGACCTCTCGACCATCCGCTCGGTCGCCTCCTTCTTCGTGTCGCGCGTCGACACCGAGGTCGATAACCAGCTGACCGCCGTCGGCACCGATGAGGCGCTCGCCCTCAAGAGCAAGATCGGCGTCGCCAACGCCCAGCTCGCCTACGAGGTCTACGAGCAGGCCTTCGCGACCGACCGCGCCGCGGCCCTGCTCGCGGCCGGCGCGCACAAGCAGCGCCCGCTGTGGGCATCCACGGGTGTTAAAGACCCGAGCCTGCCCGACACCCTCTACGTCACCGAGCTCGCCGTCGACGACGTCGTGAACACGATGCCGGAAAAGACGCTCGAGGCCACCTTCGACCACGGCCAGATCCACGGGGATGCCGTCACCGGCTCCTACGAGGAAGCCCGCGCCGTGCTCGCCGCAGTCGCCGCGCAGGGCATCTCCTACGACGACGTGACCGCGCTGCTCGAGAAGGAGGGCGTCGAGAAGTTCATCGTCAGCTGGAACGAACTGCTCGACACCGTGAGCGCCGCTCTCGAGGCCGCCAAGTGAGTGTTCGCATCGCCGTCAGCGGCTTTGCAGCAGAGGCCGTCGACCGGATCGTCCCCCAGCTGGTGAGCGACCTGGTCGCCAGCCGCATCACCGGCGGCGATAACACCCTCTGGGGACCGGAGTCCGAGTCCGAGGCCGCCATGCGCCTCGGCTGGGTCGAGTCCGTTGCCATCTCGCAGGGACTCATCGGCGACATCGTCGAGCTGCGCGAGAAGCTGGTCGGCGACTTCGGTGTCGACCACTTCGTTCTCGGCGGCATGGGCGGCTCCTCGCTCGCCCCCGAGGTCATCACCCAGACCAACGGCGTCGACCTCACCGTGCTCGATTCGACCGACCCCGGACAGGTGCTGTCGGCCATCGGCCACCGCCTCGCCACCACCGCCGTGATCATCAGCTCGAAGTCCGGCGGCACCGTCGAGACCGACAGCCAGAAGCGCATCTACGAGAAGGCCTTCCGCGACGCGGGCATTGACCCGCTCGAGCGCATTGTGGTCGTCACCGACCCGGGCTCGCCGCTCGACGTCGCTGCCCGCAAAGACGGCTACCGCGTCTTCAACGCCGACCCCAACGTCGGCGGCCGCTACAGCGCCTTGACTGCCTTCGGCCTCGTTCCCTCCGGCCTGGCCGGCGTCGACGTGGCCGCCCTCCTCGGCGAGGCGGAGTCCGCCCTCTACGAGCTCGCTCAGGACACCGAGCAGAACCCGGGCCTCATCCTCGGCGCCGCGATCGCCGGCACCCTGCCCCTGCGCGACAAGCTCGTTATCGTGCCCGACGGCACGCACATCGTCGGCTTCGGCGACTGGGTCGAGCAGCTCATCGCCGAGTCCACCGGCAAGAACGGCACCGGCCTGCTGCCGGTCGTCGTCGACACCGATGCCCCCGAGCTCACCGAGAACCTGCACGATGTGCAGGTCGTGCGCCTCGTCGGCGACTATGAGGATGAGAAGGAGGTCGTCGAGGGCGAGATCGAGATCACCGGAACCCTCGGCGCGCAGCTTCTCGTGTGGGAGTACGCGACCGCCGTCGCCGGGCGCCTGCTCGGCATCAACCCCTTCGACCAGCCCGACGTGGAGTCGGCCAAGGTCGCCACGCGCGGCCTGCTCGACGCCCAGCCCGAACCCGTGGCCGCGGCCTTTGTCGACAAGGGCATTGAGGT
>JAAFHU010000107.1 GCA_013297645.1 Actinomycetota bacterium | reverse complement strand
ATAGTGCTGGCTGGGTCGCCCGCGGGGGAGAGCACGGCAGACCCCGGAGTGGATGTCATCGACTTCGGCGCAGCCGTCTACTACAACTTCTTCCTCAACGTGAAGATCGAGTTCTAGTCGAATCGAGAAACTCGGCCTCGATCCACGGCACGCTGTCGAAAGTGAACGTGTCATCCTCGATCGTGAGCAGAGTCAGGATTCGGTTCCCGAATAGCGCTCCGTGCCTGCCGGCGCCCTGGCAGAGTTCGGCGAGCGTGTCCGCGGTCCGGGGCTCGACCAGATGGAAGACATCGAAGGCGTGAATGACAATCACTAGCCCGGTGTCAGCGCTATCCCATCCGTATGCCTGCTCGGCGACATCCCCGAGGCAATCACTGAGGGCATCGAGATTGCGGCCGTAGTAGTCGGGAAAGTGGAAGGCACTCGCGATGGCGTCGTGGAAATCGTCGAGTGTGGCCCACGTCGAGGCGTCGAGATGAACCACTCGGTAATCCGCATCCGACAGCGCGGCAACGGTCTCAGCGAGAAGTGTCTCGCCCCGAACCTTGTTGACGAAGCCTGTTGACGCGATTCCAAAACCGACGGGATGGGTCGATGCCGCGTCGGAACCCCAGACTGCCATGGACTCAACCTACTTGTGGATTTGTAGTCTCGACTCGCTTAGGCCCACCGCGCACGCAAATACTGCTTCGGCCAGTAGTCGAGCTCGACGCCCAGCTCGTGGGCGGCACGGAGCGCAAAGTGCGGGTCGCGCATCATCTCGCGGCCGAGCAGCACCGCAGACGCGCGGCCGGAGGTGACGATGTCGCTGGCCTGCTGCGCGGTCGTGATGAGTCCGACGGCGGCGACGTCGACATCCGCGTTCTCGTGCACGTAGCTGGCGAGATGCACCTGGTAGCCGGGAAGGGTCGGGATCGTGACACCGGTCACGTTGCCGCCGCTCGAGATGTCGAAGAAGTCGGCCCCGGCCTCGGCGGCCCAGCCGGCGACGATGGCGGTCTGCGCCTCGTCCCAGCCGCCCTCGGCGTAGTCGGTTGCGCTGAAGCGCACGAGCACGGGCACGTCGTCGCTGAGGGCGCGCAGGGCGGCGACGATGCGCAGCAGCAGGCGGGCGCGGTTCTCGAGCGAGCCGCCGTACGCGTCCTCGCGATGGTTACTGAGTGGCGACAGGAACTGGTGCAGCAGGTAGCCGTGCGCGGCGTGCACCTCGAGCACGTCGAATCCCGCGTCGAGGGCACGGCGGCCGGCCGCCTCGAAATCGGAGACGACCGTGTCGATGCCCTCGAGTGAGAGCGCGATCGGCGCGGAGTAGCCGGTGAAGGGCAGGGCGGATGCCGACACCGTCTGCCAGCCGCCCTCGCTGACCGGCATCGTGCCCTTGCGGCCGTCTACTCCCCACTCGGGGTAGACCGACGCCTTGCGCCCGGCATGCGCCAGCTGGATGCCGGCGGCCGCACCCTGCGAGTGCACGAAGTCGACGACGCGGCGCCACCCCGCGACCTGCTCGTCGTTCCAGATGCCGGTGTCGTGGGGCGAGATGCGGCCCTCGGGCGAGACGCCGGTGGCCTCGGCGATGACGAGCCCGGCGCCGCCGGCCGCCATGCCGCCGAGGTGCACGAGGTGCCAGTCGGTGGGCACGCCGTCACGCTTGTCGACGGTGTACTGGCAGAGGGCGGGCACCCAGATGCGGTTGCGGAAGGTGACGGAGCGCAGGGTGAGGGGGTCGAACAGGTCGGGCATGGGGTCCTTAAGACGCGAGGGAGTGCAGGAAGTCGGAGAGGCCGGCGGCGCCCTCGAAGTGGTGCACCGTCACGCCGAGCTGGGCCGCGGCGTCGGTGTTGACCTTCCTGTTATCGATGAACACCATCTGCGCGAGATCGATTCCCAGCTCGTCGGCGACCTCCCGGTAGATGGCGGGATCTGGCTTGATGCTGTCCATTTCCGCACTGACGAACAGGCGCTCGAAGTACTGGCCCATCGGCGAGAAGCGGAAGGGGCCGGCGAAGTCGAAGCCGGCGTTGCTCAGCAGCGCGAGGCGGGTGCCGCCTTCGTGCAGCGCGGCGATGAGGTCGATGACCGCCGGCTCGACGCTGAACCAGCCGCGGAAGTCGGCGACCCAGATCGCATAGACGGTGCTGGGCGACCAGGTGACCCCCAGGTCGGCCGCGACGCGCGCCCAGTAGCCCGGCACGTCGACGCGCCCCTGGTCGAGGTCATCGCGGTGCGCCCAGTAGGACTGCCAGAAGGGCTGCTCCGGTACACCGGCGATCTCGAGCACGACGGCGCGGTCGGCCTCGCTCGGCGAGAGCGAGATCACCTCGCCATAGTCGAAGACGACAACACGGTCTCTGATGCTCAGGCTCACCCACTCAAACTATCGTGAGGGGATGCAGCCCTTTACCGCCGCGGACGCCGTCATCGCCGTGCCGACCGAGCACGACGACAAGTACTCGCGCGGCGTGCTCGGCCTGATCACCGGCAGCGACCAGTACCCCGGGGCAGCGGTTCTCGGGGCCGAGGCCGCGCTGCGCACCGGCGTCGGCATGGTGCGCTACCTCGGACCGCCGCGGGCCAGCGACCTCGTGCTCGCCCGGCGCCCCGAGGCTGTGGCGGGCCCCGGACGCGTGCAGGCCTGGGTAATCGGCTCCGGCACCGACCACGCCTCCTTCGCGAGCCCCGACGCCGACGAGGCCATGGCGCAGGGGGTGCCCGTCGTGCTCGACGGGGGAGCCCTCGCCCTGCACACCCAGCGCACCGGGCCGCTCGTCATCACCCCGCACTACCGCGAGCTCGCACGGGTGCTCTCGGTCTCCACCGACGAGATCGCCGGAAATCCGGCGAGCTGGGCGGTGAAGGCGGCCGAGATGTTGCGGGTGACCGTGCTGCTCAAGGGGCACACGACCTATGTGGCGGGTCCCGGCATCCAGCTGTCGGTGCAGAGCGCGCCGACCTGGCTCGCCACGGCGGGAGCCGGGGACGCCCTTGCCGGCATCCTCGGTGCGCTCGTCGCCACCCACAGTGACGAGATTCAGGCGGACGAACGGATTTTGGCGCGTCTGGCCGCAACGGCCAGCCTCATCCACGGCCTGGCCGCCGATCGCGCCAGCCAGGGCGGCCCGTTGACGATCCTCGACCTGTGCGAGGCCATCCCGCCGACGATCGCGCAGCTGATCACGCAGTAAAGCGCGCCAGGAACTCCTTCGTTCGCGCGTTACGCGGTGCCCCGAAGACCTGCGCCGGCGTGCCCTCCTCGGCGATGACGCCTTGGTCGAGAAAGACGACGCGGGTGGCGACGTCGCGGGCGAAGGCCATCTCGTGCGTGGCCATGATGATCGTGGTGCCCTCAGCGCCGAGCTCGCGCACCAGTTCGAGCACCTCGCCGACGAGCTCCGGGTCGAGTGCGCTGGTCACCTCGTCGAGCAGCAGCAGCTCGGGGTTCGTCGCGACGGCGCGCACGATGGCGGCGCGCTGCTGCTGGCCGCCGCTGAGCCGATCCGGATACTCCTGGGCCTTGTCGGCGAGCCCGATGCGCTCGAGCAGCGCCATGCCGGTCGCCGTCGCCTCGGCGATGGGCACCCGCAGCACATGGCGGGAGGCGAGTGTCACGTTGTCGATGACGCTGAGGTGGGGAAAGAGGTTGAGGTGCTGGAAGACGAAGCCGATGCGGGCCCGCACGGCGTCCGCCTTGGTGCGCGGGTCGCTGATGTCCTGCTCGCCCAGCCAGATCTGTCCGTCGTCGATCGGTTCGAGCAGGTTGATGGCGCGCAGCAGCGTCGATTTGCCCGACCCGCTCGCGCCGATGACGGCAATGACCTCGTGCGCGTCGACGGCGAGGTCGATGCCGCGCAGCACCGCGGCGTCGCCGTAGTTCTTGTGGATGCCCTCCAGCCGCAGCACGCTCATACGATCGACCCCATCTGCTCGCGCCGGCGCTGGCGGGCGGTGTACCAGTCGGTGAGCCGGATCGTCGGGATCGCCAGCAGCACGAAGAGCAGCCCGGCGAGCACGTAGGGCGTGAAGTTGAAGGCCTTGGCCGTTTCGATGCCGGCCGCGCGGATCGCGTCGACGGCCCCGAGGATCGAGATGAGGCCGACGTCCTTCTGCATCGATACGAAGTCGTTCATGAGCGCCGGCCCGACCTTGCGGATCGCCTGCGGGATGATGACGATGCGCATCGACTGCCCGTGGCTGAGGCCGAGCGAGCGGGCGGCCAGCCGTTGCGACGGGTGCACCGACTCGATGCCGGCCCGCAGCACCTCGCTCACGTAGGCCGAGTAGGTGAGGGTGATCGCGATGGTGCCGAGCACCTCGGTCGGGATGATGACGCCGCGCGGCCCTTGCAGTCCCGGGATGCCGAAGCCCACGAGGTAGAGCACGACGATGAGCGGGGTGCCGCGGAACAGGTCGGTATAGCCGGTGGCGAGAGCGCGCACGGGAAAGAGCACGGGGGAGCGCAGCGTGCGCAGCAGCGCGAGCGCCATGCCGCAGATGCTCACCGTGATCACCGAGTAGGCCAGTACGCGCAGGTTGAGCAGGAATCCGTTCGCGACGCGCGGCCAGGCCTGCGCGGCGGTGCCGAGGTCGAAGAAGGTGTCGCGCACGCGGGGCCAGCCGGGCAGCAGCGAGAGGGTGACGACGACGACCGCGGCGAACAGCAGCGTGCTGCCAACGCTCAGCAGCACCGACCGCGTGGCCTGCTGACGGCGAAAGGCCCGGCGGTCGAGTTCGATGGAACTCGGCTGCCGGGCCGTCTCGTTAGTCATAGGTCGAAGTTACTATCCCAGCACGGGCACGTCGCCCGCGTCGGTGAGCCAGGTGGTGGCGAGCTCGTCGAGCGTGCCGTCCTCGCGCAGCGCGTCAACCGCCGCGGTGACGCGCTCCGTCAGCGGGCTGTCCTTCGCGAGCAGCAGACCGAGGTCGTCGCCGTTCTTGCCGTCGAGCTTCGGCAGCTGACCGACGATGACACCGCCGTCGAGCACGGCGCCGGTGAGGTAGAACGCGGTCGGCAGGTCGACGACGATCGCGTCGACCGTGCCGCTCTGCAGCGCGAGCACCGCGTCGTCGTTCGAGTTGAACGCCTGCGCGCCGCCGGTCGGGGCGATGATCTGCTCGACCGCGTCGAAGCTCGTCGTGCCGGTGGCGGCGCCGACGCGCAGGCCGGCGAGGTCGGCGATCGACGTGGCACCCGCGGCCGCGGAGGCCTCGGTCGTGACGACGACCTGCGCGGTCTCGTAGTACGGCGAGCTGAAGTCGACAACCTGGGCACGCTCGTCGGTGATCGAGAACTGCTGGATGTTGAAGTCGAAGGTCTTCGGCCCCGGGGCGATGACCTCGTCGAAGCCGGTGCGCACCCAGACGACGTCCTCCTTGGCGAAGCCGAGCTTCTCGGCGACGGCGTAGGCGACGGCGGCTTCGAAGCCCTCGCCGTCCTCCGGCTCGCCGTTGACCCACGGCGCGTAGGCCGGGTCGCCGGTGGCGATCGTGAGCTTGCCCTCGGTGACGAAATCCGAGGTCGGGGTCTCGGCCGTCGTGTCGGCCTGGCACGCGGTCAGCGAGACGGCGAGCACGGATGCGGCGCCGAGCACGGCGAGCGCGCGGCGGAAGGTGGACGTGGGCATGGTGGCCTCCAGAGATTGAGCGCTGTGTGCATCCATCATCGCCGACCCGGCGGCCGGCTACGTTTTATTACCCGGTTAGGCTGGTGCGGTGAAGGCTGATGTGCTCCTCGTTGCGCGCAGCAGCTTCACCCTCTGGGCCGCGTTCATCCTCGCCCACCTCTGGCTCGGCCTGCTCAACCTCTATGGCCCCGGGTACCCGATGGGCGACGTCACCAGCGTCTACAAGTTCTGGGTCGACCAGCTCGTCATCAACGACTTCCAGGTCGGGATCGACAGCCAGTGGGTCTACCCGATCCTCGCCTTCGTGCCGATGGTCGCCTCCCTCGCCTTCGGCAGCACCCTCTACGGCAGCACCTGGCTGAGCATCGTCATGGTGCTCAACGTCGCGGCCTTCGGCATGCTGACCAGCTGGGGCCGGCGCCGCGACCACAACGCCGTCGGATGGTGGTGGGTCGCCTTCCTGCTGCTGCTCGGCCCGATCGCGCTGGGCCGCATCGACGCGATCACCGTGCCGCTGGCGATGGCGGGCATGCTGCTGCTCGCGGACCGCCCGCGGGTGGCCGCGCTGATCCTCGCCATTGCCACCTGGATCAAGATCTGGCCGGCGGCCCTGCTCGCGGCCATCGTCATCAGTGTGCACGAGCGCTTCCGCATCATCGCGGTCGCCGTGACTACGAGCCTCGTCATCATCGTCGTGGCCCTGCTCATGGGCAGCGGCTCCAACGTGCTCAGCTTCATCACCCAGCAGACCGGGCGCGGCCTGCAGATCGAGGCGCCGGTCAGCTCGATCTGGCTGTGGATGGCGCGCACGGGTGTGCCCAACACCTTCGTCTACTACGACCAGGCCATTCTCACCTTCCAGGTCGAGGGCCCGGGCGCCACGATCGCCGCGATGGCGATGACGCCCCTGCTCGCGGTGGCGGTTCTCGTCGTCTGCGGTCTCGGAATCCTCGCGGTGCGCCGTGGTGTGCCGGCGCTGCAGCTGCTGCCCCCGCTGGCGCTGGCGCTCGTCACCGCGTTCATCGTCTTCAACAAGGTCGGCAGCCCCCAGTTCGAGAGCTGGCTCGCCGTGCCGGTGGCCTACGGACTCGTCACCGCCCTGCGGGGCGGCCGGTCGTTCCGCCTGCCCGCCGTGCTCGTGCTCGTGATAGCCGCACTGACGCAGGCGGTCTACCCCTACCTCTACAACTATGTGCTGTCGGTCAACTACGTGATGTTGATCGTGCTCACCAGCCGCAACCTTCTGCTCATCGCGCTCTTCGTCTGGGCACTCGTCGCGGTGATCCGGCTGTACCGCGCTGCGCGAGCGCCTGACGCGGTGCACGATGACGAGGCCGAGCCGACCAGCTGGCCGCTGAACGACTACCAGGAGACCCGGCCCTCGTGACCACCACCACCCTGAGCCCGGCGCGGGTGCGCCTCGCCCTGCTCGCCCTCGCCCTCGGCGGCTTCGGCATCGGCGCCACGGAGTTCGTCGCGATGGGCCTGCTGCCCAACCTCGCGGCCGACCTGCTGCCCGCCCTCTACCGCAGCAACCAGGAGGACGCCCTCGGCCAGGCCGGCCTGCTCATCTCGGCGTATGCGCTCGGGGTCGTGGTCGGTGCTCCGACGATCGCCGCGGTGGCCGCCCGCTTTCCGCGCAAGAAGCTGCTGCTCGTGTTGCTGGCCGTCATCGTGGTCGCGACCGTCGCATCCTCGCTTCTTCCCGGCTTCGGGTTCGTGCTCGCTGCCCGCTTCGTCAGCGGCCTGCCGCACGGCGCCTACTTCGGCATCGCCTCGCTCGTCGCCGCATCGCTCATGGGGCCGGGGCAGCGCGGCCGCGGCATCGCCTTCGTGCTCAGCGGGCTGACCATCTCGAACGTCATCGGCGTTCCGAGCATCACCTTTCTCGGGCAGGCGACCAGCTGGCGTGTGGCCTACCTCGCCGTCGCCGTGATCTTCGCGCTCACCTTCGTGGCCGTCGCTGTCTTCGTACCAAACCAGGGCGGCGACCCGGCCGCGACCATGCGGCGCGAGCTCCAGGCCTTCACGCGCTCGCAGGTATGGTTCGCGCTGGCGATCGGCGCGATCGGTTTCGGCGGCTTCTTCGCCGTCTACACCTACATCGCGCCCGTCGTCACCGAGGTCGCGGGTCAGCAGGAGTCCTTCGTGCCGATCGCCCTCGTCGTCTTCGGCCTCGGCATGACGCTGGGCAACCTCCTGGGCGGCCGCCTCGCCGACACGCACGTCATGCGCACGCTCTTCGCCTGCTTCGGCGCCCTCATCGTCTCGCTGATCGGGTTCGCGCTGACCGCCCAGTCCGTCGTCGGGCTGATGGTGTTCGCGTTCCTCGTGGCTGCGGCAGCGTCGGCCCTCTCGCCCGCCATCCAGACCAGGCTGATGGATGTCGCCGGCGACTCCCAGACGATGGCCGCCGCCGTCAACCACTCGAGCCTCAACCTCGGCAACAGCCTCGGCGCCTTCCTCGGCGGCGTGGTCATCGCCGCGGGACTCGGCTATCTCTCGTCGGCGTGGGTCGGGCTCGGACTCGCACTGCTCGGCGTGCTCATCGCGGTCGCGAGCGCACTACTGGAGCGCTCGCGGCCTCTCAGACGTTAAGCAGGACCCCGCAGGTCACTCTCGATGAGGATGCCGTCTTCGATGGCCCGCTTGCGCAGCGCCACCTTGGTTCCCACGTCGAATCCCGCGACGCGGTACTTCTCGCG
>JAAFHU010000106.1 GCA_013297645.1 Actinomycetota bacterium | reverse complement strand
TTCTCGAAGGCGAAGCGCGGCACCTTGACCACGACGTAGTCGAGCGTTGGCTCGAAGCTTGCCGGCGTGACTCGGGTGATGTCGTTGGGGATCTCGTCGAGCCGGTATCCGATGGCGAGCTTGGCGGCGATCTTCGCGATCGGAAAGCCTGTCGCCTTGGACGCGAGGGCGCTCGAGCGCGAGACACGCGGGTTCATCTCGATGACGATGACGCGGCCGGTGGCCGGGTCGATCGCGAACTGGATGTTGCATCCACCGGTGTCGACACCAACCGCCCGGATGATGTCGATGCCGATGTCGCGCAGGTTCTGGTACTCGCGGTCGGTCAGGGTCAACGCGGGCGCGACGGTGATCGAGTCGCCGGTGTGCACGCCGACCGGGTCGACGTTCTCGATCGAGCAGACGACGACCGTGTTGTCGGAGGTGTCGCGCATGAGCTCGAGCTCGTACTCCTTCCAGCCGAGGATGGACTCCTCGAGCAGCACCTCGGTCGTCGGGCTCTGGTGCAGCCCGTCGGTGACCATGCGCACGAGCTCGTCGCGGTCATAGGCGAAGCCCGAGCCGAGGCCTCCCATGGTGAAGCTGGGGCGGATGACGAGCGGGTAGCCGAGGTCCTCGGCGAAGTCGACGGCCTCGTCCACCGTGTGGGCGATGTGGCTGCGAGCGACATCGGCACCGGCGTCGAGCACCAGCTGCTTGAAGATCTGGCGGTCCTCGCCCTTGTTGATCGCCTCGAAGTTGGCACCGATCAGCTCGACGTCGTACTTCTCGAGGATTCCGTTCTTGTGCAGGTCGATCGCGGCGTTGAGGGCAGTCTGCCCGCCGAGGGTCGGGAGGATCGCGTCGGGCTTCTCCTTGGCGATGATCGTCTCGATGACCTGCCAGGTGATCGGCTCGATATAGGTCGCGTCGGCGAAGTCCGGGTCCGTCATGATGGTCGCGGGATTCGAATTGACAAGTATTACGCGCACGCCCTCCTCGCGCAGCACGCGGCAGGCCTGCGTGCCCGAGTAGTCGAACTCGGCCGCCTGGCCGATGACGATCGGGCCGGAGCCGATGACGAGTACGGACTTGATGTCTTCGCGCTTGGGCATTACTTTTTGTCCTTGCTGGCGACCACGAGGTCCCTGAAGCGGTCGAAAAGGTAGTTGGCGTCGTGCGGCCCTGCGGCCGCCTCCGGGTGGTACTGCACGGAGAAGGCGGGGATGTCGAGCGCGTTGAGCCCCTCGACCACGTTGTCGTTGAGATTGACGTGGCTGACCTCGACGCGGCCGAAGCCCGCTGGTGAGTCGAAGGGACCGTCGAGCGGTGCGTCGACCGCGAATCCGTGGTTGTGGCTGGTGACCTCGACCCGCCCGGTGCTCTTGTCGACGACCGGCTGGTTGATGCCGCGGTGGCCGAAGGGCAGCTTGTAGGTGCCGAGGCCGAGTGCGCGCCCGAGAAGCTGGTTGCCGAAGCAGATGCCGAAGAAGGGAATGCCCTCGCGAAGGATCCCCTGCAGCAGCTCGACGTGCTGGTCGCTGGCGCCGGGGTCTCCCGGGCCGTTGGAGTAGAACGCGCCGACCGGTTCCAGCGCGAGCACCGCGTCCAGGGTGGTCGACTGTGGCAGCACATGAACGTCGAATCCGCGGGCGGCGAGGTAGTTGAGCGTCGAGGTCTTGACTCCGAGGTCGAGCACCGCGAGGGTGCCGAGCTTCTCTCCCCCGGCAGGGATCAGATACGGCTCGGATGTCGATACCTCACTGCTGAGGTTCTGTCCCGCCATCTGCGCCCCGCCCCGCACCAGCGCGAGCTGCTCGTCGGCACTCAGGTCGGAGCCGCTGAACACGCCGCCGCGCATGGCCCCCGCGTCGCGCAGGCGCCGCGTGACCGCCCGCGTGTCGATGCCGCTGATGCCGACGATGCCCTGCGCGACGAGGTCGTCGTCAAGGGAGCGCTGCGAGCGGTAGTTCGACACCACACGACTGGGGTCGCGCACGACGTAGCCGCTCACCCAGATACGGCTCGACTCGGTGTCCTCGTCGTTCATCCCGGTGTTGCCGATGTGCGGCGCGGTCATGACGACGATCTGTCCAGCGTAGCTGGGGTCGGTGAGGGTCTCCTGGTAGCCGGTCATTCCGGTCGCGAAGACGACCTCGCCCAGGGTCTGGCCGGAGGCTCCATAGGCACGGCCTTCAAAGCGGGTGCCGTCCTCGAGGACTAGTACAGCGGTCACTTCTCTACTCTCTTCATGAATTCGGTGCCGACGGCGATGAATCCCTCGGGGTCATCCAGACGGAAATAGCTGTCGACAGCGTCGTCACCGAGCATCCAGTTGACGACGCTGAGGCCGTTGGGCTCGACGCCCCGGTCGATCGTCCAGCTGGCCCGGCCGATACCGGTGATACTCGTCGGCGGCAGATAGCGGTCTCCCATGAAGACGATGCCCGCCTCGGTGAACTGCAGGGTGGTGCGCTCCCGAAAGCCCAGGCCGTTGACGACAATGCGGTCGAGCGGGGCGTCGGCCGGGGTGGTGGCGAGGTAGAGCCCTTCGAAGCTGCCGAAAGTCTCGCCGAGATCAGCAGGCGCCTCAAGGAGGTGGGCGTAGCCGGACTGGCGCTTCCTACGGGCCCACCAGCCGAGCGCCATGGCCCCGAGGGCGAGCACGATGAGGGTGATGACGAGGATCGCAGAGATGGTGTTGTTAGCCACGGGCAAGCTCCTCGACGAGCAGTCCCTCGAGCACGGTCGCGACTCCGCCGTGCACGGTGGCCACCACGCGGCCCGGCAGCTCTCTGCCCAGGTAGGGCGAGTTGACGCTCTTGCCGTGCAAGTGCTCGACGCCGAAGACGCTTCTCGCCGCCGGGTCGTACAGCGTGAAGTTGGCGGGGGCGCCCACAGTGAACGGCGCGCCGTAGCCATCGAGCAGGCCGATGCGGGCGGGAGCGCCGGAGAGCACCCGGGCGACATCGGCAAAACTCAGCAGCCCGGTGTCGACCACTGCTGCCTGCACGACGCTCAACGCGGACTCCAGCCCGACCATGCCGAAGGCCGCCTCGTCCCAGGCGCACTCCTTTGCCTCGAGCGGGTGCGGCGCGTGGTCGGTGGCCACGATGTCGATGGTGCCGTCAGCCAGTGCCTCGCGGAGTGCCTGCACATCGTCGTCGCGGCGCAGCGGCGGGTTCACCTTGAAGCGGGAGTCGTAGCCGCTCGCCAGCTGCTCGGTGAGCAGCAGGTGGTGCGGGGTGACCTCCGCGGTGACGTCGATGCCGCGGGCCTTGGCCCAGCGGATCACGTCGACCGAGCCGGCCGTCGACACGTGGCAGACATGCAGGCGGGCGCCGACGTGCTGGGCGAGCAGCACGTCGCGGGCGATGATCGCCTCCTCGGCGACCGCGGGCCAGCCCGCGAGTCCGAGCTCGCCGCTCAGCGCGCCCTCGTTCATCTGGGCGCCCTCGGTGAGCCGCGGCTCCTGCGAGTGCTGCGCGATCACTCCCCCGAAGGTCTTCACGTACTCGAGAGCGCGGCGCATGAGCAGGGCGTCGCTGACGCACTTGCCGTCGTCGCTGAAGACGCGCACCTGGGCGCGGGACTGCGCCATGGCGCCGATCTCGCTGAGACGCTGGCCCTCCAGACCAACGGTGACGGCACCGATCGGACGCACGGTGACGTACCCGTGGGCGTCACCGAGCGCCTTGACCTGCTCGACGACGCCGGCGGTGTCGGACACCGGGCTGGTGTTGGCCATTGCGAAGACGGCGGTGAAGCCTCCGCTCGCGGCCGCGCGACTGCCGGTGAGCACCGTCTCGCTCTGCTCGAAGCCGGGTTCGCGCAGGTGGGTGTGCAGGTCGACGAGGCCGGGCAGGGCCTGGAGGCCGTCGGCATCCAGCACGGTCGCATTGCTGGCCGAATCGACGAAGACGCCGTTCTCGACGAAGAAGTCCCGGCGAGTGCCGTCGGGCAGTGTGGCGCCCTTCACATGGAACGTGGTCATGCAGCACCTCCAGCGAGAAGTAGGTAGAGCACAGCCATCCTTATCGACACCCCATTGGCAACCTGTTCGATGATGGTCGACCGCGCGGAATCGGCGGCGCCAGAAGAGATCTCGAGTCCGCGGTTCATCGGTCCCGGGTGCATGACCAGACTAGCCGCGGGCAGCCGGGCCAGCCGTTCGTCGTCGAAGCCCCACTGGCGCGAGTACTCGCGGGCGGTGGGAAAGAACGCCGCGTTCATTCGCTCGCTCTGGATGCGCAGCATCATCAGCACGTCCGGCTTGGCGGCGACGGCGGCGTCGAGGTCGTAGCCGACCGCGACGGGCCAGGTGTCGACACCGACCGGCAGCAGGGTGGCAGGCGCGACCAGGGTCACCTCCGCTCCGAGGGTCTCGAGCAGCCAGACGTTCGACCGCGCAACGCGGGAGTGCAGGATGTCGCCGACGATTGTCACCGTCACCCCGTCGAGCGCCCTGCCGCGGCTCGCATCGCCGTGCAGCCGCTTGCGCATCGTGAAGGCGTCGAGCAGCCCCTGGGTCGGATGCTCGTGCGTGCCATCCCCCGCGTTGACGACGCCCGCGTCGATCCAGCCGCTCTGGGCGAGCACGCGCGGGGCCCCGCTGGAGTGGTGGCGGATGACGACGCCGTCGGCGCCGATCGCGGCGAGGGTCTGGGCGGTGTCCTTGAGGCTCTCGCCCTTCGAGACGCTCGAGCCTTTGGCGGTGAAGTTGATGACATCCGCGCTAAGCCGCTTGGCAGCCGCCTCGAAGCTGATCTTCGTGCGCGTGGAGTCCTCGAAGAAGAGGTTGACGACGGTGCGGCCGCGCAGGGCGGGCAGCTTCTTCACCTCGCGGGTGCCGGCCTGGGCCATGTCCTCTGCGAGGTCGAGAATCTGTACGGCCTCGTCGCGCGAGAGGTCTTTGGTGCTCAGCAGGTGCTTCATTCGATCGTCACCTCATCCGCGCCGTCGATCTCGGTGAGGCGCACGTTGATGCGCTCGTCGGCCGAGCTCGGCAGGTTCTTGCCGACGAAGTCCGCTCGGATCGGCAACTCGCGGTGGCCGCGGTCGACCAGTACGGCGAGGCGCACGGCCTTGGGGCGCCCGATGTCGTTGATCGCGTCGAGGGCGGCCCGGATCGTCCTGCCGCTGTACAGCACATCGTCGACCAGGACGACGGTCTTGCCGTCGATTCCACCGTCGGGAATCTGCGTCGGCGCCGACACCCGGGTCGGGTTCTTGGCGAGGTCGTCGCGGTACATCGTCACGTCGAGTGAGCCCGCGACCGCCGATCCGGCCTCAATGCCATTGAGCGTCGCGGCGATCCGCTCGGCGAGGATAACGCCACGCGTGGGAATGCCGAGGAGAACCAGATCGGATGCGCCCCGGCTGGACTCAAGGATCTCGTGGGAGATGCGAGTCAACGCGCGGGTGATGTCGTCCTGCTGCAGCACGGAGCGTGCAGTCATTCTGACCTCCTTCCCCGCCTCTCTGGACGGAATTAAAGGGTGTCTGGTGGTTCGACTATAACTTACGCGCCCCAGCGTTTGAGCAGGAAGCGCTCGAGAACCCCGACGATTGCGTCGGTGATGATGCCCAGTAGACCGAGAAGCAGGATCGTGAGGAACAACCGGTCAATGCGGCCGTTGTTGTTCGAGTCCGTGAGCAGGAATCCGAGGCCCATGGAGGCGCCGAGCAGCTCGCCCGCGACGAGGAACAACCACGACTGCGCAAGAGCCAGTCGCAAGCCGGAGACCACGGAAGGAATCGCGGACGGCAACTGCACGAGTCCGAGGAGGCGCACCCCGCTGTACCCGAATGCGCGCCCGGCTTCGAGCAGCTGCGGGTCGGTATTGCGTAGGGCGTGCGACACGACCGTGTAGACCGGGAAGAAGGCGCCGATGGCGATGAGTGTCACCTTGGAGTCCTCGTTGATGCCGAGGTACAGACCGAGGAGCGGCACCCAGGCCAATGACGGAATGGAACGCACTCCGCTGAGGAAGGGGCTGACGAGGTAGCGCCCGAGGCGTGACAGGCCGACGAAGGAGGCGACTACCAGACCGACGATGGAGCCGACGGCGAAGCCGATGAGCACCCGCTGCGTGGAGATGAGGACGTGAATGCCGAGAAGGCCCCGGTTCTGCAGGTCGACTCCGGCGAGGAAGACGGCGGTCGGCGACGGCAGGCGGTACGACGGCACGACGTCGAGGACGATGATGAACTGCCACAGCGCGAGGAGAGCGAGTGGTAGTGCGGCGCCGAGGGCTATCCGGGCACCGAGGGGAAGTTCGCGAATGGTGCTGCGGCGCCCCGGAACGGACGACCTCACGAGAGCGAGGTCGTCCGTCCTTAGTGGTTCTTGCAGGGTCAAGCCAATTAGCCGATCAGGTCAGGATTGGCGTTCTTCACGTAGTCGGTGTTGAACAGCGTGTCGAGCGCGTCGTCGATCTGGTCCTGCGAGGCAACGGCACCGGAGGTGACGAAGATCGGGCCGATGATTGTGAGCACCGCGAGCTGGTCTGCTCCCGGCTCCGGGTCGACCGCGAGGTTGGTGCGGTCCAGCAGCACGGACTTCGCGATCTCGATGTCGATGCCGGCGACGTCGGCAAGGATCTGCGCAGCCTCATCCGGGTTCTCGGCAGCCCAGGCACGGGCCTTCTCGTAGGCGCTGACGACGACCTGTGCGATGTCGGGCGATGCCGTCAGGAAGGTCTCGGTGGCGTTGAGGAAGCCGTAGCTGTTGAAGTCCGGGTTGTCGTAGATGATCTTCGATCCGGCATTCACCACGCTCGCCGAGAGCAGCGGGTCGAGTCCGGCCCAGGCGTCGACGGTGCCCGCCTCGAGGGCGGTCTTGCCGTCCGCGTGCGCGAGCTGGGTGATGGTCACCTCATCGAGCCCGATGCCGGCCTCTTCGAGCGCCTGCAGCAGGAAGAAGTAGGGGTCGGTTCCCGCGTTGGCCGCGATGTTCTTTCCCTTGAGGTCTTTCACCGACGTGATGTCGGAGTCGGCACCGACGAGGATCGCCGCCCAGTTGGGCTGCGAGTAGATGTCGATGGCCTGGATGGGCGAGCCGTTCGAGCGCGCCAGCAGTGCCGCAGACCCGGCCGTCGAGCCGACGTCGATCGAGCCGGCGCGCAGCGCGTCGTTGGCTGCGGCCGAACCGGCCGACTGGATCCAGTTGACGGTGACCTTGTCGCCGAAGGTGTCCTCCAGCCAGCCCTGGTCCTTGATGATCAGGCTCAGCGGGTTGTAGGTGGCGAAGTCGATGTTGAGCGTGTCGCTGCTGAAGCTGCCGGGCAGCGTCTCCACGGGCTCGGGCGCGGCGATGTTGGAGCCCTCGCCGGCGACGCAGCCGGTCAAGACGAGAGCTGCGGCGACGGCGACGGCACCAAGCGATGCAATGCGTTTGCGGGTCATGTGATCCTCAGAGTGTGTGTGCAGGGTGGTGGGTAGAGACACCGAGTCCATCGAGGAGCTCGGCGCGGAGGTGGGCGAGCGCCGCATTCCCGCGGTCGCGGGGGCGCTTGCCGGGAACTGTGATCACGGAGCGGATGACCGCCCCGGAATCTGCCTTGTAGCCGGACTCGACGCCCAGCAGCACGACGCGGTCGGCGAGGTAGAGAGCCTCTTCCACGTCGTGAGTCACGAAGAGGATCGTCGCCGGCTCGACAGCGTGGATGTCGAGCAGCAGATCCTGCATGGTCAGGCGCGTCAGCGCATCGAGAGCACCAAAGGGCTCGTCGAGCAGCAGCACGCCGGGGTTGCGGGCGAGGGCTCGGGCGAGCGACGCGCGCTGCGCCATGCCGCCCGATACCTGTCGGGGGCGAAGCTGGGATGCGTGGCTGAGCTGCACCAGCTCGAGCAGCTGCTCGACGCGGGCAGCACCCTCGGCCCTGTCGGTGTGCCGGGCGAGCCCGACCTCCACGTTGCGGCGGATCGAGCGCCACGGCAGCAGGCGCGGCTCCTGGAAGGCGACGGCCGCACGCTGGTCGATGCCGGTGACCTCGGCGCCGTCGATCCGCACGGTGCCCGCGGTCGGGGCATCCAGCCCGCTGACCTGGCGCAATAGCGTCGACTTGCCACAGCCGGACGGCCCGAGCAGGGCGACGATCTCGCCGGCGGCGATCTCGAGGTCGATGTCGCGCAGCACTTTCCGGCTGCCGTCGAAGCTGCGACCGACGCCGTCTAGCGAGACGCTGAGCGCGGGCGAGGTCGTCGCGGCGGAGGTGGTGATTGACACACCTGAAACTTACGGGGAGTCCCAAGCCATGACGCACCGCGGCGTAATGTGACGAAATCTAAGCGCGGGTCTGGGCGATCGTGCCGAGGAGTCCGTTGATGAAGCCGGCGGAGTCCTCGGTGCTCAGCACCGTGGCCGACTCGAC
>JAAFHU010000105.1 GCA_013297645.1 Actinomycetota bacterium | reverse complement strand
TTCGTACGCGGCGGTGGCAGCGCTACGACTGGGCGAGTTCCCGGTTGGCGGAGTGGAACGAGCTCGGCGACGGGGACCTCGTGGTCGAGGGCTGCGGGGCGCTGTCGCGGGCCGCGCGCGCTGTCGCCGATTTCGGTGTCTGGGTCGAGCATCCGGCTGCGTCGAGAAAATCGCGCGCGCTGACCCGGGAGCCCGACTTCGCGGCCCACTGGGACGACTGGGCCCGCCAGGAAGACGCCCACATCGCCCGCGAGAACCCCCGCACCCTCGCCGACCTCGTCGTCGACGGCGCCGATGTCTCGGCGGCCGCAGAACTGTTGCGTGCGAAGCTAGGAGCATGACCGAGTTCGTCTCTGCCCCCGCCCTCGCCGAACTTCTCGACGGCGAGAACCCGCCCGCTGTGCTCGACGCGAGCCTGCAGCTGCACACCGCCGCCTTCGACGGCGACTACCGCAAAGACAGCGGGCGGCCGCTGTGGCTGGCCGGGCACATCCCGGGGTCGCAGCACGTCGACCTCTCGACCCAGTTCGCGGATGCCGACGCGCCCTACCATTACGCCCACGCCGAGCCGCAGGCGATCGCCGACGAGCTCGCCCGTCTGGGCATTGCACAAGGCCGTGCGGTCGTCGTCTATGACAGCACCGGCGCCATGTTCGCTGCTCGCCTGTGGTACCTGCTGCGCTGGATCGGCGTCGACGTGACCGTGCTCGACGGCGGCCTCGGGGCCTGGCAGGCAGCGGGCCTGCCGATCGTCACGGGCAAGGAGGCGTCGCCGAAGCCTGTCGAGTCGTGGACCGCCGAGAGGGCCCGCCGCGCCTGGATCAGCAAGCAGGAGTTGGCCGAGCGCGCAGAGAGCGACGACCGCCCCCTCGTCTGCAGCCTGCCCGCTGGTCAGTTCAGCGGCGCCGCCCCGACCCGCTACTCGCGCCGCGGGCGCATCCCGGGAAGCCTCAATGTGTCGAGCCGCGACCACTTCAGCAGCGAGGGCAAGGTCAAGAGCCGCGTCGAGCTGATCCTCGCCTACGACGCCGCCGGGGTGGATGTGACCGATCCGAAAGAAGAGGTGCTGCTCTACTGCGGCGGCGGCATCAGCGCCGCGGCCGGAGCCCTCGCCCTCGCCGAGATCGGTGTCACGGCCGTGCGCATCTACGACGGATCGCTCGAGGAGTGGTCTGCCGACCCCGACCTGCCCCTGGCGGTCGACTAGTCCGCCGCGTGCCAGAGCTGCGTGAAGGGGCTGCCCTCTGCCTGCGTGGTCATGCTGTCGCCATCGCAGCTGACCGTCATCGATGCCCCGTTGAGTCCCGCACTCATCGGCGTCGTACTCGTCGGCGTCGCGATGCCGTTGATGGTGGTGGTGTTGGTGACGACGTAGTCGTCGCTCCAGTCGTCGAAGATGATCGTCGACTCGCTGCCGCCGTCCCATGCCCACGTGCCATAGGGACTTCCGGCGTGGTTCTGCACCACGACCATCGTCAGGCCGTCTCCCATGTCCACGGTGGCGGTGTAGGTCACGTCGGTCGCTGAGCCGGCGGTTCCGATCTCGTCGAACCAGATCAGCTGCTCACCAGTGCCCACCGTGTCGACCACGACGAGACCCGCCTCGCGCATGTAGGCGCCGAGTTGCTGCGCCGCGTCATCGATGTCGAGCGACCAGTTGCGGTCCATGATGCAGGCGGTCGAGCCGCCCGCGAGTTCCGTCGCCTCACCGCCGCTCGTACCGTCGCCGCCGGCCGACCCGGCGGACCCACCACCGATGAGGGTGCAGCCGGACAGGGCCAGCAGCATGAGGGGCACGAGCAGCGCGTTCTTGGTCATGCCCCTACGACGCGCCACGGCACCATGGAGGTTGACACTTAGTCCCAACCCAGTTCGTGCAGTTGCTCGTCGTTGATGCCGTAGAAGTGGGCGATCTCATGCACGAGGGTCACGTGGATCTCGTCCTTGAGCGCATCGAGCGTCTCGCAGATGGCGAGCAGGGGCTCGCGGTACAGGATGATGCGGTCGGGCAGCTCGCCGAAGCCGTATTGGCCGCGCTCGGTGAGCGCGATGCCGTCGTACAGGCCGAGAAGGTCGAGGCTGCCGTCTTCCGGGCGGTCCTCGGTGACGAAGACGACGTTGTCCAGTCCGTCGATCATGTCGTCGGGAAGCGCGTCGAGCTCGTCGATGACCAGTTGCTCGAACTGGTCGGCGTCTACGTCAAGCATCGAGCGCATCCACGAGCGAGCCCTGCACCATTGCCAGCCAGGCATAGACGTCGTGCATCATGATGTCGTCGTCGGAGTCGGCGCGGCCCTCGTCGCCGTCGTGCTCGATGCCGAGGCGGCTGGCGATAATGAGGCGGATGTCGGCGAGGGTCCGCAACCACGCCTGCTGCGCCTCCGGCCCGAGCTCCACCTCGCCACCCCCGTCCAGCGTCAGCCGGAAGGACCGCGCGTTGTCGATCTTGCGGCTGATGAGGCTGTTCTCGGTGAGGTAGCGAAACTCGTGCGACGCATAGTCGTCGTCGGGGTAGGCGTTGGGCAGAAGCCGCGCGATGGCGGGGTCGCTCGACGGCCCGGCGCTGCCGCCGATGCCGACCGAGGCGAGCAGTCGGTCCTCGGGCAGCTGGAACGAGAGCAGCTCGATCACCTGGGTGGCGAGGTCATTGAGCAGCTCAGTCTCGAGCGGGGTGAAGCTGCCGAGCACGCGCCCCTCGGGCAGCAGCACGAAGTCCTTCACGCGCCGTCCTTCTGCACGGTCGCCCAGAGCCCGAAGTCGTGCATCGCCTCAACGTGCCGCTCCATCTCTTCGCGGCCGCCGGTGGCCACGACCGCGCGGCCGTTGTTGTGCACCTGCAGCATGAGTTCTTCGGCCTTCTCGCGCTCGAATCCGAAGTAGCTGCGGAAGACATAGGCGACGTAATTCATGAGATTGACCGGGTCGTTCCAGACGACCGTCGTCCACGGCGTGTCGAGCAGCGCATGCTCGTCGACGGCGATGTCTTCAAGAACCTGTGGCACACGCATACCCTTGCACAGAAAAACGCCCGGGCGTTATGCCCGGGCGTTCTTCACATGGGGTGATCGACGGGGCTCGAACCCGCGACATCCGGCTCCACAAGCCAGCGCTCTGCCAACTGAGCTACGACCACCATGGTGCTGCTCCGTCCTCACGTGGAACGGGCAACTGAAAAAGTGTATTACAGGTGA
Source organism: Actinomycetota bacterium (assembly GCA_013297645.1). Taxonomy (GTDB): domain Bacteria; phylum Actinomycetota; class Actinomycetes; order Actinomycetales; family Microbacteriaceae; genus Conyzicola. The sequence goes on along the minus strand of JAAFHU010000105.1, from coordinate 5,173 downwards.
GGGGCGAACTGTTCCACTACGGCCGCAGAGATCGCCTGAACTTCGTCGGTCGAGGGCCCGGGTGCCGCCACGAAGGCCGCCTTGCGGTAGTAGTCCAGTTCGCGGATCGACTCGAGGATGTCGGCCAGCGCCCGGTGCCCGCCGTCTTTCGACGGGGCGTTGAAGTACACCCGCGGGTACCAGCGCTTGGCCAGCTCCTTGATCGACGAGACGTCGACGCTGCGGTAGTGCAGGTGGGCGTCGACCCGCGGCATGAACTTGTTGATGAAGGCGCGGTCGGTGCCGATCGTGTTGCCAGCCAACGGCGCCGTCTGGCTGCCCGGCACGAAGCGCAGGATGTACTCGAGAACCGCGTACTCGGCGTCGGCGAGGCTGACCCCATTCGGAATCTCGTCGATGAGCCCGCTCTTGGTGTGCATCTCGCGCACGAAGTCGTTCATGCCTTCTATCGCCGACTGGTCGGCTTTGATGACGACGGCGAATCCGGGGTCGACCGGCTGAAGCTCATAGTCGGTGATGACGACGGCGACCTCGACGAGCTCGTCACTCGTGAGGTCGAGGCCGGTCATCTCGCAATCGATCCAGACAAGGCGGTCGGTGGAACTGGGCATTGTCGAAGTCTAGTTCGCACGCCCGACCCCACGCTCCTACGCGGGGTGGGCCAGCAGCTCTCTCACGGCTGCGCTCTTCGACGGCATCATCCGCCGCTCGGCCCCGACCGGCGATCCCGGGGGAGCGGTCAGCCAGAACCCGCCGCCGTCGCGCTCGATACTCCAGTCGTTGTTGTGCAGCAGCAGGTGATGGTGTCGACAGAGCAGGATGCCGTCGGCCACATCCGTTCGCCCGCGATCCCGGTGCCAGTGCTCGACATGGTGGGCTTCGCACCAGCTGGGCGGGCGGTCGCAGCCGATCCAGCGGCATCCACCATCGCGGGCGGCCAGTGCGATGCGCTGGCGAGTGGTGAACAGCCGCTGCTCGCGGCCCACGTTGAGTGCCTGGCCGGTGTCGTCGAAGACGAGCGGCACAGTTCCGGCGGCGCAGGCGATGCGCTCGACCGTCGCGATCGAGATCGGCAGCGGTGTGCCCTCGATGAAGCCCACGCCCGCACGCTCGCGCAGGGAACGCTCGGTCACCAGCACGCGCACCGCGGGCTGCCGCGAGCCGACCACCTCGGGTGAGGCGCCGGCGCCGGCGCGCACGAGCTCCGTCACAGCGTCGTGGAGGTATTGCTCGGTGCTGCGCTCATCGCTCGCCACGGCCTCGGCCCAGGCGCGCTCGTCGTCGGAGACGAACCGCGGCCCGCCTCGACGCGGCGAGCTCAGCGCGCCATAGAGGTCGTCCCAGTAGGCGGCCGACTCGAGGTCGGGGTCGATGATGTAGCGCGGGAGCCCGTTGGGCCGGGCGACCCGGCGAAAGGAGCGCTCGAGGTGGATCTGCCGTTCGCGGTCGGCGACGCCCGCGACATCGAGGTCGTCGCGCAGCTGGCGGGCACGGGCGAGGAGGTCGCCCGCGTGCAGCTCGGTGGACTCGATGATCAGCAGCTCGACAATGGCCGTCAGCTGGAGGGCGGTGACCGCCTCGCTCGGCAGGCCCACCCCGTCACGGATGGCCTGTGCCGCGGCAACGGAGAGCGCGCCTGCGGAGACCGCGGCGCCGGCCGCGACGAGCCACGCGAGCGAGGGGGCAGGCGCGACCGCCTCGTGAACGAGGGTGCCGACGGAGACGAGGCCAGCGGCATCCCGGGCGGTGGACTGTGTCGTGTGCTGAACGAGCTTCTCGGCCGTGCGAAAGCCGGAACGCTGGGCGAGCCCTTTGTAGCCCAGCTCGGGCCGGGACCGGTGCTGGATCTCGCCGGCCACGAGCGACGACGCCGCGTCGAGCACGCGTCGGGCTTCGGCGAGCTCCGTCTGCAGGGCGAGCAGCCGACCGTCGGTCAGCGGTCGCACCGCCGAAACCGACGAGGGCAAAGTCATGGCAGCAGACCGCACCGCGGTGAGTGCCACGGTGAACGAATCTTCGAGAATTGCCATACGTATATTGTCGCAAAATAGAACATACATTTGAATACCGGACAAGCAATCTTGGGATAACTCGTGCCCGCTGTGGAGAACGCACAGGCGCAATCTGGTAGAACTGGCACATGACCAACCTCAAGCACGGCGATGAGTACATCGTCTTCTACACCGGTGGCCCCTACGACGGACGCAACGACCGCCGCATCAGCACCGACGGCAGCTGGGACACCGAGCTGACCGTGCTCGTCGCGCTTGACGGCAAAGAGACCCAGGTCGTCTACAACAACCCCGAGTCGCACAGCGTCGGCGACCAAGTGCAGGTCACGTACACCTTCGACCCGACTGCGGGCGAGGCGCTCGAAGACCCCGACGAGCGGGTCTCGGAACAGTAGACCCCCGCGCGCGGTTGTAGCCGGGGTGAAGCTCCTCTTGTTTTCGTCCTCCTTCTGCGACCCCTGCATCCAGACGCGTTTCGTGCTCGAGCAGGTCGAGAAACTCGTGCCCGCGGCCTCGATAACCGAGGTGGATGTCGCCCGCGACAGCACCGAGGCGGAACGCGCCGGAATCCGCTCGACCCCCACTATCGTCGTGCTGGACTCCACCGACACCGAGGTGTTCCGCGCCGAGGGCGTGCCGACCGTGAACCAGGTGCTCGTCGCGCTGGCGAAGGCGGTCTAGAACCGGGCGACCCGCCGCAGAATTGCGGGGCTGCTCCTTGCAGCGGCTTACGGTTTATGTTCTAGCGGCAGACCTTCTTCCGCCATAGCTGCCACTTTGGCAATTAGGTCAAGAGGTATCTGTTTGCTTATGGGACTCAAAACGAGGCCTTCGCCGCTGAGCCGAGTAATAGTGAAGAGCATTTCGCTCCGTAGGTCGGTGCATTCAAGCGTGACGGGGTCCTCGCTCGCCGGATAGACAAACAAGACTTCGACCAACATGTCCCTAAACTCAAAAATGGGCACGAGTCACCTCTCAGAGTTCCAAGAAACCAATTAGAACTCCTTTTGCGTTGAACTGAACTCCACCGAATGGGAGCCAGAAGTCTGTTACAAGACCTTGCTTTGGATTGTGCCAAGTTTGAATCGCCGTTTTGGGGTTTGTGAGCAAGTCGTTCAGCACATCCTGCCCCAACTTGTTGTACGCGCTCGGGTTTCGTACCCCGCTAGGTAGCGGGAATGAGCTTCCGGCACGGTTTGAGTGCTTTTGTAATGCCCGTCCCGCGTCTGTGAAGCCATTTCGATTCATGGCAGCCCCTGCGTCACTGAGCGCCTGGACGTCTGGTCCGCAACTGTTGTGCACGAGCACCGGTGTGTCGCCGGCGTAGTAGGTGTGGATGCCGTCGATTTGCAGGTTGTAGGCCGTCAGGTCCTGGTCGTGGAGCACGACCGCCGTGACGTCCAGCAGGGTGCCATCGAGTGCCATCACCTCGTCGCCGACGGCGAGGTCGCGGGCATAGGCGAAGGTGCTGGTGGTGGCGTCCCAGAACGGATGCTCGGCGGTTGCACGGATGATCGCGCCGTCGGAGAGCTCCACGTCCGCCATCTCATGGCCGCCCGAGTGGCGGATCAACTTTGTCACCGGCCTAGCCGCAGTCTCGCCCGTCTCCGGGTCGGTCGCGACCACCAGGTCGCCGAGCTCCACGTCGGCGATGCGCTTGGTCGAGCCGTCGGCCATGGCGACAGGGGTGTCGGCGGTGAAGCTGTTGACGAAGCAGGACTGCGCCGCCGTCTCCGCGCTCTCCCGCGCTGTCGTCCGCGCCCCCGTCTCCAGGCCCTCGCGCGCCCCGGCCCCGGCGGCATGCTCCAGCGTCTGCACGAGCGCGGTGCGCGTGGCCGAGGCGGCCAGGTGCTCGCCGCCCGACAGCGCGGCGCGCGTGGCGCCGCGGATGAGGACCCGCGCCCCGATCGATACCGCGGAGACCGCCAGGCTCCCGCCCATGGTCGCGATCGCCGGCGCGAGCGAGCCCACCACGATCCCGCCGATGAACCACGCGTTGTTGTCGGTGAACTCGTTGTAGCCGGGCATCACCATGCCCAGGATCAGCGAGGAGGCGCCGAAGCTGAGCCCGTCGATGAGGCCGAAAGTGAACGCCAGCGCGTTCTTGCCGTAGTCGTCGCACGAGTACAGGCCCAGCGGATCCGTCAGCAGCAGCGGGTTGTTGGCCACGTACGCGTACGGCTGGTGCGTCACATCCAGCGCCGGGTCGACCGTGAGGAACTGCGCCGTCGCCGGGTCGTAGTCGCGCGCCCGTTGCATCGCCGCGAACTACAACTGCGCGCTGAGAGCTGGTCAACGACCATATGCGCAGGAGCTACAACGTCGACATCGATTCTCAGCCTGACAATCGGGCTCTTAGGGCCTCTTTCCCGGTGCAGAATACGGTGTAGCTCCTCCTACATCTCCGCGATTGCGCGAAACTCTTCGAAGGTGCGACTCAGGTTTGGGCCGAGCAATGGGGCCAGACGCGACTGCCGAGAGAGATTTTCTAACAGCTCGATGTCGATCATGGCACGTAGTTCGGCCGTCGCTTCCGGATACACATCCTCGGTGACTTTCAGTATTTCATGCGCTGCGCTATCGCTGGCCAATGTGCGATCTTCCGCCCATGCGATCACTTCACTAAACAGAACGTATGGCAATAGGCGGTCGAACGAGTCAAGATGATCTCGAAACATGGTCGCGATCTCTGGCACCGCGCCCGAGAGTCGAGCAAACAGTAGTTCGGCTCCCATGCCAGCTAGCCCCCCAACGCGTTGCTCAAGTCATCCAAGATACTCTGCGCGACTCTTCGGTCAGGATGCGGAGCCTGCGGATTTCGCGCAAGCCAATTAGTAAATCCACTCACCAGTTCTTGACCTTTCTGAGTATGGAAAACACCGTTGGTCGGCAAACCTGTCGCGATCTCGTTCCTAATCGCGTCGGCAGTGGTGCCAGTTCCCACCCTCATTGGATTCGTAGTGCCCTTGTAGAACTGAGCAACGAGTCCCGGGAGCTTTCCACCGCTTGAGACAGTCGGTGTTGGCAACACGCAGCTGTTGTGCACGAGCACCGGTGTGTCGCCGGCGTAGTAGGTGTGGATGCCGTCGATTTGCAGGTTGTAGGCCGTCAGGTCCTGGTCGTGGAGCACGACCGCCGTGACGTCCAGCAGGGTGCCATCG
>JAAFHU010000104.1 GCA_013297645.1 Actinomycetota bacterium | reverse complement strand
GCACCGATCGGTCAACTCCCGCTGGATCTCGCGCGGACAGGACCTCTGGGACCGCGTCATCGCCCCCAACCGCAACGTGGTCGTCGTGCTCAGCGGGCACTTCCACGGTCTCGGCAAGATCACGACGGAGAACGCCGGCGGCATCGAGGGGCACGACGTGGTCGAGCTGCTCGCCGACTACCAGGAGTTCCGCACCCACGACGGAGAGCGGGCGACCGGATTCCAGCGCCTGCTGCAGATCGACCTCGCCAGCCAGACGGTCGCCGTCGACACCTTCTCGGCGACCCTGAGGGAGAGCTCGAGCTTCGAGCACGACTATCCGCAGTTCGTGCCCGACACGGGACTCTCGTCGTCGCCGTCGAACATGCGGCCCTGGAACATCGTCGCGATCGGAACCCAGGACCGGTACACCGAGGACGACGACGAGTTCACCGCCTCGGCGGGCTTCCAGTACCCGAAGCAGGTGGCCACATCCTCGGTGGCCACCGCGCCGCCCGTGGCAGCCGCCCCCGACAGAACAACGAGCGCCGGGTCGAGCCGCGACTGGGTCGAGGTCTTCACGGTGCACGCCTAGGCACCGCTGGTAGGGTTTGGCCATGAGAGCGGACGACGACGATGCCCTCACCTGGGACGAGGTGAGCGACCCCACGCACGTTGCCACCCCCGCTGCGCGGGTCGAGCCCGCCGAGACCGCGTCTCCGCGGGTCGAGCCCGTCGAGGCCCCGGTCGTCGCAGCCCCCGCCCCGGCCGGGGAGCCGGCCAAGCCCGCCACCAGCTCCTTCCTGCTGGTCAGCTATGGCATCCTCGCCGGCGCCTTCCTGCTGTACACGGTCGGCTGGGTGCTCGGTCTGCGCACCGTCGTCTTCGTCGAGGTCGACACGCTCTCGCGCATCCTCAGCACGGTGGCCCAGGCGCTCGCCGTCGCGTCCCCCGCGATCTGGTTCGGCGGGGCCTTCGTGCTCACGCGCGCGGCGAAGCCGGTGTACCGGCTGCTGCTGCTCGTCGCGGGCCTGGTGGCCACCATCCCGCTGCCTTTCATCCTGTTGGGAGCCTCCTCGTGAGCGACGCCGTCGAGCCCGTAGAGCCCGAGGTCGAGCCGGTCGAGACGCCGACGGCCAAGCCCGCGCTCACGCCCCTCAGCCTTGTCATTGCCGGAGTCTTCGGCCTCGTCTACGCCTATTTCGTCTACCAGGCGATCGCCAACCTCATCGAGCTGCCCAAGTCGTACGACGCGATCGGCCTCTCTGCCTCGGTGCCGTGGGTGCTGCTGGTGATCGGCCTGCTCGTCCCGGTGCTGGTCTACGTGCTGGCGTTCATTCTCGGGCTGCGGCGCCGGGTGCTCGACAAGGCCGTCATCTTCGTCATGGGCGTCGCCGTCACCGCGGGACTCGCGTTCACGGTCGTGGCGATTCACCGCCTCACCTTCCAGGCGCTGGCCGCCACGCTGGCCGGCTAGACGGCGACTGCGCTTCTAGGCAACCCAGAGCAGCAGCCCGATCAGCGCGAGCTGGGCGAGCAGCCGGGGCCAGAAGGGAATGGCCGCGCGGCCGAACGTCTCCGGGTGCTGCGCGGCATAGGCATTCGCCGGGAAGACCGCGACGAGGAAGACGATCAGCGCGATCGCGGCCGCCAGGTGCAGCACGGGGATGAGCAGGCCGATGCCGCCCGCGATCTCGCAGAGCCCGGTGAACTGCACCAGCCGCCGGGCGCTGACGAACCGCATGCGCTGCGGGATCATCGCCGCCATGGTGCGCGCGCTCGCCGGCACGAAGTGCGCGACCCCCATGACGATGAAGGCGGCGGCGAGAGCGATGGTGACGACGAGACGGGCGGTGTCCATGCCCCATTGTCATCCTTGGGGCTGAGAGGGGCGCGACCCGCGCCGGATGCCGCGCGAGACCGGGGCGACCACGCTGGAAGCATGAGATCACTCCTCCTGCTTCCCCTGCTCATCCTTCCGCTCACCGGCTGCTCCGCGATCATGGATGTCGTGCACAGCGAGAGCGAGTCGCACTTCGACGATGGCGCTGCCCTCTTCGACTCCGGCGCGATCGACGCGAACGACGCCCCCTGGCTGCCGACCGATGCGACCGACATCACCCTCCGGGAGTCGACCAAGACCGACGTGACCCCGACCGCGGTCATTGGCTTCGCGAGCGACAGCGACCTCGTGGGCTGCGGGACGACCGAGCGCCTGTCACTGCCCTCCTACGCCGTGGAATGGGGCCCTGACGATGACGCCATCGTGGCCGCCGACACCGTCACGTCGTGCGGCGAATGGGTCTTCATCGCGACCGACGACGGCTGGTTCGGCTGGACCCCGAGCGCGCCGGGCGAGCAGAGCGGGGCGTAACGCGGCAAGGGGGTGCACTAAACTCGCAGGGTTGCGCCCCCGCCAACCCGCACCTGAAGGACTCGATTCGTGGCCAAGCCGATCGTGCTCATTGCCGAAGAACTCTCCCCAGCGACCGTCGAGGCCCTCGGCCCCGACTTCGAGGTCCGCACCGTCGACGGCACCGACCGCGCCGCGCTGCTGACCGCGCTCGCCGACGCCAGCGCGGTGCTCATCCGCTCGGCGACGCAGATGGACGCGGAGGCCATCGCCGCGGGCACGCAGCTCAAGGTCATCGCCCGCGCGGGTGTCGGCCTCGACAACGTGGATGTGAAGTCCGCCACTACCGCGGGCGTCATGGTCGTCAACGCCCCCACCAGCAACATCATCTCGGCCGCCGAGCTGACGGTCGGGCACATCCTCTCGCTGGCCCGCCACATCCCGGCGGCGAGCAGTGCCCTCGCGCAGGGACAGTGGAAGCGCTCGAAGTACACCGGCACCGAGCTCTATGAGAAGACCATCGGCATCATCGGCCTCGGCCGCATCGGCGCGCTCATCACGGCGCGCATGCAGGCCTTCGGCACCAATGTCGTCGCCTATGACCCCTACGTGACCGCGGCGCGGGCGCAGCAGCTGGGCGTGACCCTGCTCTCGCTCGACGAGCTGCTCGCGCAGTCCGACTTCATCACCATCCACATGCCGAAGACCGCAGAGACGACCGGCATGATCTCGACCGAACAGCTCGGCCTCATGAAGCCGACCGCGTACATCGTCAACGTCGCCCGCGGCGGGCTGATCGACGAGGACGCGCTCTACGCCGCCCTCAAGTCGGGCCGCATCGCCGGCGCCGGCCTCGACGTGTTCGTCAGCGAGCCGCCGACCGACTCCCCGCTGCTCGCCCTCGAGAACGTCATCGTCACGCCGCACCTCGGCGCCTCGACGGATGAGGCACAGGAGAAGGCCGGCGTCAGCGTCGCCAAGTCGGTGCGCCTCGCCCTCGGCGGCGAGCTCGTGCCCGACGCCGTCAACGTCGCCGGCGGAGTCATCGACCCGACGGTGCGCCCCGGCATCCCGCTCATGGAGAAACTCGGCCAGGTCTTCGCCGGCATCGCCGACGGCCCGATCACGTCGGTCGACGTCGAGGTGCGCGGCGAGATCGCCGAGCTCGACGTCTCGGTGCTCAAGCTCAGCGCCCTCAAGGGCATCTTCTCGAACACCGTCAGCGAGTCCGTCAGCTACGTGAACGCCCCGTTGTTCGCCGAGCAGCGCGGCATCGCCGTGCGCCTGACGACCGAGGCCGAGAGCGACGAGTACCGCAACCTGCTCACCGTGCGCGGCACGACGAGCGAGGGCACGCAGCTCAGCGTCAGCGGCACGTTGACCGGCACCAAGCAGATCGAGAAGATCGTCGAGATCAACGGCTACGACGTCGAGGTGCCGATCGCCAAGCACCTCATCGTCATGGTCTACACCGACCGCCCCGGCATCGTCGCGATCTACGGCAAGGAGTTCGGCGACGCGTCGATCAACATCGCCGGCATGCAGATCGCCCGGCGCAACGCCGGCGGCCAGGCGCTCAGCGTGCTGACGGTCGACTCGCCCGTCGACGACGCCCTGCTCGAGAAGGTGCGGGTCGCGATCGACGCCGACCTGCTGCGCGAGATCGACATCACCGTCTAGCTGTCGAAAGCATCCAGTCCTGTTCGTCGCTCCTCAAAGACGAAAGGATCGCTCCATGGAGACTGTGCCACACGAGTACATGCTGCTCATCACCGAGCCCGTAGCCCACTTCGAGAACTTCACCGCCGAGCAGTGGGAGGTTCTCGACGAGCGCCACCGGGTGTTCGCCCAGAAGATCGCGGATGCCGGGGGAGAGGTCCTGTTCTCCGACCCGCTGCGCGTGCCCCAGCCGCAGTCGCGCTTCACGCCCACCGACGACGGTGTGCTCGTGACCGACGGCCCCTTCGCCGAGACGAAGGAGGTTCTGCTCGGGTACTACAAGATCCGCATCGGCAGCGAGCGGGCCGCCCGCGAGCTCGCGGCACAGTGCCCGACGGCCGGGTATGTCGACCTGAGGCGGGTCGGGCTCGAGCGTTAACGTCGAGACGCCCCGGACAAGCCGAAGCCCGGGGCGTCTGACGTGATTGTGGTAGTTACAGTACGGGTCCGTCGGTGTCGGCGGTACGGCGCTGCGTGACAGCGGCACCATTGGCGTCCGTTCCCGAGTGCACGGTCGTGATCGACTGGCGCTTGCGGAACATCAGCACCAGGCCGATGACGAAGATAACGAGGCCGGCACCCATGAGGATGTAGCCGATCAGATCGAGGTTGACTCCAGCCCCGAGGTCGACGTTGATCGCGAAGGTGAGGATCGCGCCGATGACGAACAATACGATTCCAGTTCCAATACTCATGGGGCCGACGCTACGCGAATGTCCCCCTTTTGGGTGACCTCTTGCGTGAGAGGCTGCTGAGTGCTATCTGTGCGAATCGGGGACGATACCCTCATTACATGGCACGCACTATCGACCTCGCAGTGATCCCCGGTGACGGCATTGGACCGGAGGTGATCGCCGAGGCCCTCAAGGTTCTCGGCGCCGTCGCCGACGTGACGGCGACCACCTACCCTTTCGGCGCCGGCCACTTCCTCGCTACGGGCGAGATCCTCTCTGACAGTGACCTCGACTCGCTCACGAAGCACGAGGCGATCCTGCTCGGTGCCGTCGGCGGAGACCCGCGGGATGCCCGCCTGGCCGGCGGCATCATCGAGCGCGGCCTGCTGCTCAAGCTGCGATTCGCGCTCGACCACTACGCGAACGTGCGCCCGACCGTGCTCTTCCCCCGCGTGGAGTCGCCGCTGAGCGCCCCCGGCGACGTCGACTTCGTCGTCGTGCGCGAGGGCACCGAGGGGCCCTACGTCGGCAACGGCGGCGCGATTCGCGTGGGCACTCCGGCCGAGATCGCCAACGAGGTATCGATCAACACCGCCTTCGGCGTCGAGCGCCTCGTGCGATTCGGCTTCGAGACCGCGGCCAAGCGGGAGCGCAAGAAGGTCACGCTCGTGCACAAGACCAACGTGCTCACCTTCGCCGGCAGCCTGTGGCAGCGCACGGTCGACCGGGTCGCGGCCGAGTACCCCGCGATCGCCGTCGACTACCTGCACGTCGACGCGGCGACTATCTTCCTCGTGACGAATCCGAGTAGATTTGACGTCATCGTCACGGACAACCTCTTTGGCGACATCCTCACCGATCTCGCTGCCGCTATCAGCGGCGGCATCGGACTGGCTGCTTCGGGCAACATCAACCCCGACGGCGCCTTCCCCAGCATGTTCGAGCCCGTGCACGGTTCTGCGCCCGACATTGCTGGACAGCAGAAGGCCGACCCCACCGCGGCCATCCTCTCCGTCGCCCTGCTGCTCGACCACCTGGGTCTGGCAGCGGAGTCGGCACGGGTGACCGCGGCAGTCTCGGCCGACCTGGCCACTCGCACCGGCGCACGCAGCACCTCCGAGATCGGCGACGCGATCGTGGCGGCGCTCGCGTAGCGTTGACCATATCTTTCGACAAAGGAACCCCGTTGAAGAACCTTCTCGCACCACAGACCCTGCAGTTCACGCGCACCGCAAACGAGAACGCGGCGACCGAGGCTGATCGCGACGCGATCCTTGCCAACCCCGGCTTCGGCAAGCACTTCACCGACCACATGGTCGACATCTGCTGGTCGAAGATGGGGGGCTGGCACCGTCCGCGCGTGCAGCCCTACGGCCCGATCTCGCTTGACCCGGCGGCGTCGGTGCTGCACTACGGCCAGGAGATCTTCGAGGGCCTCAAGGCCTACCGCCACGCCGACGGCTCGATCTGGAGCTTCCGCCCCGAGGCCAACGCGGCGCGGCTGCAGCGCTCCGCGGTGCGGCTCGCGCTGCCCGAGCTGCCGACCGAGTACTTCCTCGACGCCCTCAAGGAGCTCATCGCCGCCGATGGCGCCTGGGTGCCGTCCGCGCCCGACACCAGCCTCTACCTCCGGCCCTTCATGTTCGCGAAAGAGGCCTTTCTCGGTGTTCGCGCCGCAGAGAAGGTCAACTTCTACATCATCGCGAGTCCGGCTAGCGCCTACTTCAAGGGCGGCCTGGCCCCCGTGTCGATCTGGCTGTCGACGAACTACTCGCGCGCCGGCAAGGGCGGAACGGGCGCGGCCAAGACCGGCGGCAACTACGCCGCGTCCCTCGTGGCGCAGGAGGAGGCCTACGAGAACGGCTGCGACCAGGTGCTGTTCCTCGACTCCGTCGAAGAGACGTGGCTCGAAGAGCTCGGCGGCATGAACATCGTGCTGGTGAAGAAAGACGGCACGCTGCTCACGCCGGCGTCGGACAGCATCCTCGAGGGCATCACCCGCGATTCGATCCTGCAGCTGGCCGCCGACCGGGGGCACACCGTCGAGCGCCGACCGATCAGCCTCCAGGAGTGGAAGGACGGCGCCGCGTCGGGCGACATCGTCGAGGCCTTCGCCTGCGGTACCGCCGCCGTGGTCGCCCCGATCGGCACTCTCAAGGGGGCCGACTTCGAGATCGTGCACGAGGCCCGCGAAGACAGCGTCGCGCTGTCGCTGCGCGAGCAGCTCACCGGCATCCAGTACGGAAAGGTCGACGACACGCACGGCTGGATGATGCGGCTCGACGCGTAATGCGCATCGCAAGATTCACAACCGAGGGCCACGACCCCCGCTACGGCATCGTCGACGGCGACGACCTCGTCGTGCTCGCCGGCGACCCGATGTTCAGCGGCTTCGAGACCCTCGACGAGCGCGTGCCGCTCGCCGACGCCAAGCTGCTCGCCCCGGTGATCCCGCGGTCGAAGGTGGTCTGCGTCGGACTCAACTACATCGACCACCGCAACGACATGGCGACGCCGGCGCCCGATACCCCGCTGATCTTCCTCAAGCCGAACACGTCGGTCGTGGGGCCGGGCGACGACATCCGCATCCCGCCCGTTGCCGGCCGCATCGTGCACGAGGGCGAGCTCGCCGTCGTCATCGGCAAGATCGCCAGCCGCGTGCCCGCCGAGCGGGCGCTCGACTACGTCTTCGGCTTCACCATCGCCAACGACGTGTCGGCGCGCGACGAGATGTTCCGCGACGGCCAGTGGGCCAGGGCCAAGGGCTACGACACCTTCTGCCCGACCGGTCCGTGGATCGAGACCGAGCTCGACCACCGCAGCCTCGAGATCCAGACCTATGTCGACGGCGAGCCCCGCCGTCACGGCAACACCCGCGACATGGTCTACAGCGTCGAGGAGATCATCGCCTTCGCGTCGGACGTGTGGACGCTGCTGCCCGGCGACCTCATCCTCATGGGCACCCCGGCCGGCCTCGGCGGCTTCGTCGACGGCCAGACGGTCGACATCACCATCGAGGGCATCGGCACGCTGAGCAATACGGGGCGCAACCGCTAGGTAGGCTTGCAGGCGATGTCTGCCCCATTTAGCACCGCCACCGGTAGCGACGTACGCGTTCGCTTCTGCCCCTCGCCGACCGGCACGCCGCACGTCGGCCTGATCCGCACCGCCCTGTTCAACTGGGCCTACGCGCGCCACACGGGCGGCAAGCTCGTCTTTCGCATCGAGGACACGGATGCCGCCCGCGACAGCGAGGAGAGCTACCTGCAGCTGCTCGACGGCCTGCGCTGGCTGAAGCTCGACTGGGACGAGGGCGTCGAGACCGGCGGGCCGCACGCGCCGTACCGGCAGTCGCAGCGCACCGAGATCTATCGGGGCGTGATCGAGCAGCTGCTGGCATCCGGTCATCTGTATGAGTCCTTCGTCACCCCGGACGAGATGGAGGCGCGCAACGTCGCCGCCGGCCGCGACCCCAAGCAGGGCTACGACAATTTCGAGCGCGACCTGACCGCTGACCAGATCGCCGCCTTCACGGCAGAGGGCCGCCTGCCCGCGCTGCGCCTCAAGGTGCCCGACAGGACCTCAGCTTCGACGACCTGGTGCGCGGTGAGATCACCTTCCCGCAGGGGTCGTTCACCGACTTCGTCGTCGTGCGCCCCAACGGCGCCCCGCTC
>JAAFHU010000103.1 GCA_013297645.1 Actinomycetota bacterium | reverse complement strand
ATGCCCGAGACGTACACATCGACCGTGCCGTCGGTGGGCTGCAGCCGCAGCGTGGGCCCTTCGTCGTAGGTCGACGTCACGCTGAGCCGCAGGTACCACTCCGAGCCGAAGCTCACCGACACCGGTCCGGCCGTCTCGAAGGCGATGGTGGTCGTCACCGCAGCGGATGCCGCGGCCGGCACCAACAGCACCGCACCTGCCACCACGGCTGCGGCAATGGCCGCCACGGTCCTAGTCACTGAGCGCCGCGTCACGGTGCCACCTCCCCCGTCGAAGCAGACGGACGTCGGCTGAGGCGCACGCTGAGCAGTGTGACCACGGCGCCGAGCCCGATGATGATGATGATGACGACGACGAGCAGCCAGAGCGGCAGGCCCAGCCCGGTGGACTCGGGCAGGTTGCTGTCGGGCTTCGTGGTCGCCGTCGAGCTGAGCTCCGGCCGCTGGGGGTCGGGGGCGGTGTAGGCGAACTTCTGCGCGGGGCTGACGCTGAAGTTGTTCGCCGAGGCACCGCTCGGGGTGAAGTCGGCAGACGCGGTGTACTGCTTGCCGGGTTCGGCATCGGGCCAGTAGAAGCTCGTGGCGAGAACGTCGTCTCCCGCTGCGCGCTCGACGGTGCTCTCGGCGGCGATCTCGCCATCTTCGTCTTTGATCGTGATGTGCCAGGTGCCCGCGGGAGAGAGGGCGACACCGTCGAAGTAGGAGGACGAGTACTCGTCGATGAAACGCCCCGTGAACTTCGCGGTGACGATCGCCTCATCACCATTCGACTTGTCCGCCAGGACCCGGAGGTCGATGCCGAGCTTGGCCTTCTCGATCTTGAGGGTCGCCGCCGTGGGCGTCGACCCGCTGTAGACGTCGCCGAAGTCGTCGTAGGTCCCGGTGATCGAGAAGGTGTAGGTGCCGGCTGCCAGCGGGTCGAACTCGTAGGGCGCATAGAGCTGCCCCGTGGCGCCGTTGTATGGCGGGGAGAAGTAGACCGAGGGCGCGTAGCCGGCGGGTGTCGATGTCGACGTGACCACGGCGGCGTCGTTGACCACGATTTTGCCGAAGAAGTTGAAGTCTGTGTAGACGGGGATGCTCCAGGACTGCCCATACTCCACGGTCAGTGACGTGGTCGGAAAGTTGACAACGACCGGGTAGTCGGCGGCGATGGCGGGCGCTGCGGCTGCCTGCGATAGCCCGACGGTCGCCGCAATAGCGGCCACGGCAATGGAGCGGCGATAAATCCTCACCCGCACACCCTATCGCCCGAGCGTGCGCGAGAGCGCGCCAATCGCGACTTCGTGGTCGATAGTGTCGGGCTCCCCCGAGACCGTGATCGTGCCGACGATCCCCCGGCCGACGACGCGGATCGGCACCGAGCCGCCGTGCGTGCGGTAGAGGTCCTCGTCGAGGCCGGCGATGACGCTCGGGTCGAGGTCTTTGCGAAGCCGCACCCGGAAGGTGCTCGACTCGAAGAGGAGCGCAGCGGCAGCTTTGCCGGTGAGCCAGGGCTCCGTGTCCTGGCTGACTCCGTTGAAGGCCGCTTTGAAGACGACGCGTCCGCCGAGCACGACCTGCACCGACAGCGAGTAGCCGGCCTCGAGGATGATCTCGGCAGCCGCACTGCCGAGCCGCCAGGCGTCGTTGAGGTCGAAAGACTCGAACTCGAGGGACTTCTCGAGAGCCTCGAGCTCGGCGATTGGATCAGTCATTTCTCTCCCGAATCAGCAGGACGGCAGCTGCCGTCGCACCAGGTTGACGAGCTCGGCCGGCTCGTAGGGCTCAGTAGTTGCGAGCAGTTCGCTCAGACTCCACCACTTGTGTGCGAGAACGTCGACGCGCTCGTCGTCGGTCCAGCCGTCCTGACTTGGCACGAAGTTGTTCACCGTCGCGGCGTAGAACTCGGCGTGGCCGGTGTCGTGGTCGGCGCTGTCCCACTGCACGTCGAAGTCGTGGGCCCACACCGGCTCGCCGAGGTCGATGCCCTCGAGGCCGGTCTCCTCGAAGAGCTCGCGCACGGCGGCCTCGGCGTGGGTCTCGCCCTCGTCCACTCCCCCGCCGGGCGTCAGCCACCGGGCGGATCCGCTGGAGTCGGGCGCGGTGGTGAGAAAGAGCAGCACGCGGCTCTCGCGGTCGAACAGCAGGACGCGCGAGGTGAGGCGGTGGTGGTGGAGGTTAGCCAACGAAGTCGCTGACGTCGCCGACGTACCGCGTGTTGTTCTCCGGGATCGGCTCGACCGCGGCCAGGGCGACCTCGGCCGCGAACTCGCCGACGTTGTAGAGGCGGCCGGCCGCCTCTTTGCGGGCGCCGATCGCGCCCGGGTTGGCGCGCTCGAGCAGGGTTGCCGTGATCGTGCCCTCGATCATGTCCCCCGAGACGACGACGAAGTCGATGCCCTCTGCCGCGAGCTCGGGGATGCGGTCGCGCAGGGCGTCCTCGCCGGCGCGCTTGCTCAGGGCGACGGGCAGGTACTCCGGCATGGTCTCGACGGTCTTGATGAAGTGGGCTTGGTGGCTGGTGACGAAGACGACTCGTGCTCCGGGGTCCAGCACCTTCTTTGCAGCCGTGAGCAGGTTGGTCTGCGCGTCGCGGTTGAGCTGCATGGCGTAGTCCTCGGCCATGCCGCTCTCCATGCCGCCCGAGGCATTCATCACGAGCACGTCGAGTCCGCCGTACTGCTTTTGGATCTCGGCGAAGAGCGCCTCGACCTCGTTGGCGACCGTGAGGTCGGCGCCGACGGCGATCGCCGTTCCGCCCTTCTCCTCGATCGCGGCGACGAGCTTGAGCGCCCGAGCCTCCTTATTGCGGAAGTTGACGACGACCTTGGCTCCCGCCTCGGCGAAGTAGCTGACGGTGTCGGCGCCGATGCCACGCGAGGAGCCGGTCACGAGAATGCGCTTGCCGGCGAGCTGGCCAGGCTGAAGAGGGTTGTTCACAGCTCCCAACCCTACTAACTGGTCCACCTCCCGTTCACCGGATGATGCTAGTTTCGAAGCACAAACGAGAGGATGTCACCGATGACCGTCGAGGAGATCAGCACTATCGCGTGGGTCGTCTGGGCAGCACTCAT
Source organism: Actinomycetota bacterium (assembly GCA_013297645.1). GTDB lineage: Bacteria > Actinomycetota > Actinomycetes > Actinomycetales > Microbacteriaceae > Conyzicola. Next base: position 5,347 of record JAAFHU010000103.1, on the reverse strand, counting down.
CCTCATCTTCCTCGTTGTCGAGATCTTCACGCTCGACTTCACCTTCCTCATGCTCGGCGTCGCGAGCATCGGCGGCGTTGTCGCCGCACTGGTCGGGGTGCCCTGGTTCTTCCAACTGCTCATCGCGGGTGTGCTCGCTGTTCTGCTGCTCTTCGCCGTGCGGCCACCCCTGCTGCGGGCGCTGCGCAAGGGCGCCGACGAGACGCCCAGCAATGTCGAGGCGCTCATCGGTTTGCGCGGCACGGTCTCGACCGCTTTCTCCGATGGCTCGGGCCACGTCAAACTCTCGAACGGCGACACGTGGACCTCACGTGCCGCCGGCTCTGCCGAGGATCTTCCCCTCGGCGACAAGGTGGTCGTCGTGGCCATCGAAGGGGCTACCGCAGTGGTCGCCCCGCTGGAAAGGACGAACTAAGTGAACGACGGCTTCGGCACCATCCTTCTTGTCCTGCTGGCGGTGGTCGTCGGCATCTTCGTGCTGTCGATCCTCATCCGCTCGATCCGCATCATCCCCCAGGCCACGGCGGGGGTCGTCGAGCGCCTCGGCCGCTACCACAAGACGCTCACGCCGGGCCTCAACATCCTCGTGCCCTTCATCGACCGCGTGCGGCCCCTGCTCGACATGCGCGAGCAGGTCGTCTCCTTCCCGCCGCAGCCGGTGATCACCGAGGACAACCTGGTTGTCTCCATCGACACCGTCGTGTTCTTCCAAGTCACCGATGCCCGCGCCGCGACCTACGAGATCGGCAACTACCTCGGAGCCGTCGAGCAGCTGACCACCACCACGCTGCGCAACGTCGTCGGTGGGCTCAACCTCGAAGAGGCACTGACCAGCCGCGACAACATCAACAGCCAGCTGCGCATCGTGCTCGATGAGGCGACGGGCAAGTGGGGCATCCGCGTCGGCCGCGTGGAGCTCAAGGCAATCGAGCCGCCCCTCTCCATCCAGGACTCGATGGAGAAGCAGATGCGCGCCGAGCGCGACAAGCGTGCGCAGATCCTCACCGCTGAGGGAACCAAGCAGGCCTCGATCCTCGAGGCGGAGGGTGCCCGGCAGGCCGCGATCCTCAACGCCGAGGGTGACGCCAAGGCCCAGGTGCTGCGTGCCCAGGGTGAGGCGGAGGCGATCCAGACTGTGTTCAGCGCCATCCACGCCGGCGACCCGGACTCGAAGCTCCTCGCCTACCAATACCTCCAGATGCTGCCGAAGATCGCCGAGGGCGAGTCGAACAAGCTGTGGATCATCCCGACCGAGCTGACCGAGGCCCTCAAGGGGATCACGGCCGGTTTCGCCGGCACGATCGGCGAGGCTGCGTTGCGGGGCAAGGCGACGCCGCCCGCAAAATAGTGGTCACCGCATACTTCGAACCAGGACTCCCCCGCGTCTTCGCGCACCGCGGCCTCGCCGCCGCGACCGAGGCGAGCGCGGGAGCCCCGGAGAACACCCTCCTCTCCTTCGCGGCGGCCCTCGGGGTCGGCGTGAGCTACATCGAGACCGACGTGCACGGCAGCCGCGATGGGGTGGCCGTGGTCAGCCACGACCCCGACCTCACCCGCCTCGCGGGCATCCAGAGTGCCGTGAGCGACTACACGATGGCCGAGTTGCGCGGAATCGACCTCGGGTTCGACCAGGGCTTCTGTTCCCTCGCCGAGGCGCTCGACGCGTTCCCGGAGACGCGCTTTAATATCGACCTGAAATCAGCGGATGCGGTGCAGCCCGCTGTCGACGCCATCCGCTCGGCCAACGCCGCCGACCGCGTGCTCGTCACCTCCTTCAGCGAGGCGCGCCGCCTGGCGGCGGTGCGCCAGTTGCCCGGCGTCGCGACGTCTGCGGGCGCGACCCGCTTCGCGGCCGCCCTCGGAGCAGGCAAGCTCGCCCTCGCCCCGGTTCTGCGGCGCACGCTGCGTGCGGTGGACTGCGTGCAGGTGCCGATGAAGTACGGGCCCCTGTCGATCGCCACTCCCCCCATGATCCGACGCCTGCACGGCGCGGGGGTCGAGGTTCATGTCTGGACGATCAACGACGAGCCGACCATGCACGCCCTGCTTGACCTCGGTGTCGACGGTCTGGTTACCGACCGCGCCGACTTGGCGATGAAGGTGCTCGGCGAACGCCGCTGACCAACCGTTTCGCGTCACCGTGACGAATAAGAAGCTGACCGTTGACTGTGAATGACGGGCAGTTCGGCGGGGATTGAAAGGTTTTGCCCAGTCTGTGGGTTTATAACTTTGAATGAATCGCACCTAAGGAGGCCACACAATGGCAGACCGCAGTTTGCGCGGCATGAGGTTGGGCACCCAGAGCTTACAGAGCGAAGAGGGTGTCGAGTTCTCGCCGCGAAAGAAGAGCACGTACCGTACGGCCGATGGAACGACCTTCGAGGTCGTCTTCGCGGCAGATGCAGAAGTTCCCGGCACCTGGGAGCCGCCAAAGAGCGGCCAGGAGGGCGTCCTTCTCGATTTCGAGGGTAAGCCCGTCGTCTCGGAGCAGGTGGAGGCCAAGGTGCCCCGCAGCCACTGGGACATGCTGCTCGAGCGCCGCACGCGCGCAGAGCTGGAGGAGCTTCTTCAGGAGCGCCTCGAGTTTCTGCGAGCCCGTCGCGGACAGCAGAAGATCGGCGCGTAGCCCTTACTGACGCTTTCGAAGCCCTGCGGTGAGTCCCCATCCGGTGACTCTCAGCAGGGCTTCTGTCACGATGCCGAGGTGCATTTTCGAGCGCCCTTCGGCACGCTCGACGAAGGTGATCGGGTGCTCGACGATTCGCGCACCGGACCGCTCCAGGCGCCAGGCGAGCTCGACCTGGAAGCAGTAGCCCTGCGACGAGACACTCTCGAGCTGCACGCTCTGTAGCGCGCTGATCCGGAACACCCGGAATCCTGCCGTGATATCGCGAATGCGGGAGCGCAGCAGCACCCGCGAGTAGGCGTTGCCAGCGCGGGAGATGGCCTGCCGCAGCCACGGCCAGTTGCGCACTGCTCCCCCGGGGATCCAGCGCGAGCCGATGACGAGGTCGGCGCCGTCGACAGCGAGGGCGAGCATGGCCGGCAGGTCGGCCGGATCGTGGGATCCATCCGCGTCGATCTCCGCGACATAGCGGTACCCGCCCTCGATCGCGCGCGCGAAGCCGGCGAGGTAGGCGCGGCCCAGCCCTTCTTTGCCCGGCCGGTGCAGCACAGTGATGTGACTGTCGGCGAGGGAGTCGGCGAGTTCGCCGGTGCCGTCGGGGCTGTTGTCGTCGACGATGAGCACGTGCGCCTCGGGAACCGCCGCACGGATGCGCGCCACGACGCCGGCTAGGCTCAGCCGCTCGTTGTAGGTCGGTACGACGACGAGCAGCTCAGCCATGCTTCCGGCGCCCCATGATCGCGCCGAGTAGCAGCACGGAGAGGGCGAAGAAGCTCACGAGCCACTCCACCTGGCGGCCGACGAGCACCGCGGGCGTCGTGACCGAGCTGGTCGGAACATCCTCGACCATCGCTCCCGGCGTGTACCAGGGCAGCTGGGTCAGCGTGCTGCCGTCGGGCAGGATGATCGCGCTCGTGCCGACCGTGGAGATGTTGACGACGCTACGGCCGAGTTCCATCGCGCGGATGCGGGCGATCGCCAGCTGCTGCACGCTCTCGTCGGTGCGCCCGAAGTCCGCGTTGTTCGACTGGGCGAAGATGACCTGGGCGCCATCGCGCACGCTCTCGGTCATGAGCTGGTCGTCGACGATGTCGAAGCAGATGTTGACGCCGACTGTCCAGGCGCCGAGGTCGAAGACCGCATCCGTTGTTCCGATCGTGTACTCGCGCTGTACGAGGTCGATGAGGTCGGGGGCGAAGGGGCGCCAGAACGCCCGGTCGGGAATGTACTCGCCGAAGGGCACCGGGTGCCGTTTGTTGTAGATGTCGACCGCGCCCTGCCCCGGCAGCCAGAGGATCGACGAGTTGTAGATGTCGTCGCCGTCCTCGGTGATGGCCCCGCTGATGAAGGGCACGTCGCCGAACTCCTCGCTGACGAGGTCGAAGAGGCGGGCCGCCGTCGCGTCGGCGATCGGGTTGACGTCGGTGCCGCCCTCGGGCCAGAGCACGACATCGGCCGTCTTGTCGTCGATCGCCTGGGTGGCACTCAGTTGCGCATTGAGCAGGTCACCGTACTCGCGCTGGTCAAGGTAGGCGGCCTTGCCGGCGCCCTGCACGGCGGCAACGCGGATGCTGCCGTCCGCCGCCGTCGGAAAGGCCGGGATGACGAGAACCAGCGATGCCACGCCGACAGCGACGGCTGCGCGGGCGGATCCCCGCGCCCCGGCGTAGCGCGCCGCCTCGACCGCGACGGCAACGACCAGCACCATCACGAAGCTGACGCCGCTGACGCCGATCCACGAGAAGAGATCGCTGACGGGGCTCTGCGACTGTGAGAGGGCCACGCGTCCCCAGGCGAAGCCGCCGTAGGGCCAGACGCTGGCGATCGCCTCACGGGCCGTCCAGAGGCCTGCGACGACGATGGGCAGCAGCGCGAGGCTGCCGAGTCGGCCCGGCCACACCCGTGGCAGCCAGCGGTAGGCCAGCGTGATGGTCATCGAGCCGGCGGCGAAGAACAGCGATTCCAGCGTCACGAGGGCGAGCATGGGCACGACGTCGCCGAGGAACTCCGTGGCCCAGCTGATGTGCACGAGGTAGAACGCGAGGCCGGCGATGAGTCCGACGAGAAAGCCGGCGCCGGCCCGACGGCCGACGAGGGTGACGAGGACGAGGGCGACCCCTGCGAAGGCCAGCGGCCAGATGTCGCGGTCGGGGAAGGCCGCGTCGAGCACGGGTCCGCTCGCCGCCGCAATGAGGACGGCCGCCCACAATGGCAGCAGGGGTCGGGTCACTTCAGAATCCTAGGCGACCGAGCTGTAGGCGACGATCCCGCGGCGGATGGCGTCGAGTGCCGCGCGCGCGGTCACCCCGACGGGTGCATCGGCGACGACCGAGAGCTGATCGAGAAGGTCGATGGTCTGCTTGGTCCAGCGCACGAAGTCGCCGGCGGCGAGGTCGGCCTCGGTAAGCACGCGGTCGAGGCGGCCTCCCCTCGCCCACTGGTACATAGCGAGGCAGAGCCCCGTCGACAGCGGCTGGGTTCCTGGCAGGCGGTTGTCGTGCTCGAGGTCGTCGAGCCGCGACCACAGGTCTCCGGTCGCGTCGAAGGCCTCTCGGAAGCGCCCGTGCGGCAGGTTGCGCTCGTTGGCCTGGCCTTCGTCGCGTCGCGGCTCGTAGACGAGCGAGGCGGCCATCGCGGCGAGGGCCGGTGCGTCGAGGTCATCCCACAGCCCATGGCGCAGGGACTCCGCGACGAGCAGGTCGCGGTCGCCATAGATGCGCT
>JAAFHU010000102.1 GCA_013297645.1 Actinomycetota bacterium | reverse complement strand
TGTTCAGGAAGCGATGACCGAGCTCGATGCCGTCGTCGTCGGCGCCGGCCCCAACGGGCTCGCCGCCGCGGTCACGCTCGCGCGTGCCGGGCTCAGCGTTGCCGTCTACGAGCAGGCAGCGACCATCGGCGGGGGAGCCCGCACCGCCGAGCTGACCCTGCCCGGCTTCCGCCACGACGTGTGCTCAGCGGTGCACCCGATGGCCCTCGCCTCCGAGTTCTTCCAGCGCTTCGGGCTGAGCGACCGCATCGAGCTCGTCCTGCCCGAGCTCTCGTACGGCCATCCGCTCGACGGCGGCCGCGCCGGGCTCGCCTGGCACGACCTCGCCCGCACGGCCGACGGGCTCGGGCGCGACGGTCGCGCGTGGAGCCGCCTCTTCGGCCCCCTCGTAGAGCACGCGGATGAGGTCGGCCAGTTCACCGGCACCTCCCTGCTGCGCATTCCCCGGCATCCGATCACGGCCGCCCGCTTCGGGCTGCGCGCCCTCGAGCAGGGCAGCCCCCTGTGGAATCTCCGCTTTCACGGCGACGAGGCACCCGCGATGATCAGCGGCGTTGCGGCGCACGCGATCCTGCCGATGCCGAGCCTCTCGACTGCGGGGGTCGCGCTGTCGCTCGGCACGTACGCGCACGCCCGGGGCTGGCCGATCCCGGTGGGCGGCAGCCAGGCGATCGTCGACGCGATGGCGGCGGATCTGATCGCCCACGGGGGAGTCATCCACACCGGCGTCTCCGTCGCCTCGACCGAGGAGCTGCCCTCGCACCGCGCCGCCATTTTCGACACGACACCGTCCGCCATGAAGCGCATCGCGGGGCTGCCGGCGGGCTATGCGCGCGGATTCCGCTACGGCAATGCGGCGGCCAAGGTCGACTTCGCGCTGTCGGGTCCCGTGCCGTGGGCCAACGCCGACCTCGCGAAGGCGGGCACGCTGCACTTGGGCGGCACGCGCGCCGAGATCGCCGCGGGGGAGCGCGCGGTAGCCGCTGGGCGGCATCCCGAGAGCCCCTATGTGCTGGTGTCGCAGCCGTCCACCTTCGACGCCACGCGGGCGCCGGCCGGTCGGCACGTGCTGTGGGCGTACACGCACGTTCCCGCGGGATCCACCGTGGATCCGACGGAGGCGATCTCCGCACAGATCGAGCGCTTCGCGCCCGGCTTCCGCGACCTCATCCTCGCGTCGTCGAGCCGCTCGGCCACCGAGATGCAGGCCTACAACCCCAACTACGTGGGGGGAGACATCGCGGCAGGCGCGGCCGGTTTCGACCAGCTGCTCGCGCGCCCGGTGCTGCGGGCCGACCCGTGGCGTACTCCGAAGCGGGGCGTCTACCTTGCATCGTCATCCGCGTCTCCCGGCCCGGGTGTGCACGGGCTCGTGGGGTGGCACGCGGCCGGCAGCGCATTGAAGCACGAGTTCGGCATCACAGAGCGGACCGACCTGTCGGCGTAGGCCATACTTAAGCCGCCCTCGTTTTCAGCAGTGAAAGGCCACCATGGACCTCGACCAGATTCAGCAGAGTTGGACCACTTTCGGCATCGCCGCCGCCATCGTGATCGTGCTCATCATTCTGATCATCGTCTTCCTGTCGGGAATCAAGGTGGCCAAGCCCGATGAGGCGATCATCGTCACGTCGCGGCAGAAGCGCGCCACGCAGGACCCGGATGGCGAGGGCAACGCCGGCCAGCGCGTCGTCTTCGGCTCGCGCGTCTTCGTCAAGCCGATCGTCGAGGCACACTTCAAGCTCAGCCTGCGCAGCCGCCAGCTCAACGTGCAGGCCACCGCGCAGACGCGTGACGCGATCACCATCAAGGTCAATGCCGTCGCCGTCGTCAAGGTCGGTGGCTCCGAGTCGATGGTGCGGGCGGCCGCACAGCGCTTCCTCAACCAGCAGGACCAGATCGAGAGCTCCACCGAGGAAGTGCTGAGCGGATCGGTGCGCTCGATCGTCGGCCAGCTGACGGTCACCGAGATCATCACCAACCGCTCCGCGCTGCAGGGCCAGGTGCTCGAGGCGGTCCGCGACTCGCTCGACGTGCAGGGCCTGCAGATCGACACCCTCCAGATCAAGGAGATCGACGACGACAACGGCTACATCCGCGACCTCGGCCGCGCCGAGGCAGCCCGCGTGAAGCAGGTCGCCGAGATCGCCGAGTCCGTCGCCCGCCAGGCCTCGGAGGAGGCCCGCATCAAGGCGGAGCAGGCCGTCGCCGAGTCGCAGCGCCAGCTCGACCTGCGCAACGCCGAGATCCTCAAGGAGACCGACAAGGCGCGCGCCGAGGCTGACTCCGCCCGCCCGCTCGCCGAGGCCATCGCCCAGCAGGAGGTCGTGGCCCAGCAGGAGATTACCGCCGGCAAGCGCGTCGGCCTGCGCAAGCAGGAGCTCGACGCCGAGGTCAAGGCGGTGGCGGATGCCGAGGCCTACGCCATCGCCAAGAAGGCCGAGGCCGCCGCCACGGCCGCCGTCGCCGAGGCCAACGCCGACCGCGATGCACGCCGCGCCTCTGCCGAGGCCATCGAGGTGGAAGGTGTTGCAGAGAAGAACCGCCGTATCGCCGCCGCGGAGGCACTGCGCGCCGAGGGTGAGGCCGAGGCCGAGTCCATCCGCGTGCGCGGTAACGCCGAGGCGGAGTCTGCGCGCAGCCAGGCCGAGGCGCTCAACGAGCGGGCGATCGACCTACTGCGGCAGCAGATCATCGCGCAGCTGCCCGAGATCGTGCGCGCGGCATCCGAGCCGATGGCCGGCATCGCCAACCTGACGATCCTCTCGAGCGACGGCACGAGCGGCACCGACGCGCTCGGCCGCGGCGTGGCCAGCCAGCTGGCGACCTCGACGCAGATCATCAAGGACCTCGTCGGCATCGACATCAGCGAGATTGTCACCGGTCGGGCGACCGGTCAGGCAGCCGGCGAGGCGATCAGCGCTCCGGCGCCGAAGCGCGCGGCGGCGAAGCCGAAGGTCGCGCCGCCCGCAGAATAGGCCATTCGGCCGAGGTGGCGCGGGCGGGGCGTGGTCAGGCTGTAGTCATGTCTGAAACAACCACCCTTCCTGTCCCGTATCCGTCACAACTCACCGGCGTGCTTGCCCCGCGGCTCTCGCGCGGGTTGTGGCTGGTGAAATGGCTGCTCGCCATACCGCACTACCTCGTGCTGATCGTTCTCGGCATCGCCGCGCTATTCACTACGATCATCGCCGGCTTCGCGATCCTGTTCACCGGTCGGTACCCGCGCGGCCTGTTCGACTTCGCCGTCGGCGTGCTGCGCTGGAACTGGCGGGTGTGCTTCTACACCTACTCCGCACTGGGCACGGACGAGTACCCGCCCTTCACCCTGGCGCGCACCACCTACCCCGCCGACTTCGACGTCGTCTACCCCGAGAAGCTTTCGCGTGGTCTCGTACTCGTCAAGTGGTGGCTGCTTGCCATTCCGCACTACCTCGTTGTCGGCGTCATCGTCGGCTCCGCCTACGGGAGCGGCTACTGGCGGCAGAACGGGGAGACCAGCAGCAACGGCTACCAGGCGATAGTCGCTGACGGCTCGTCGCTCGGCCTGCTCGGACTGCTGGTGCTCATCGCCGCGCTGATCCTGCTCTTCACCGCCCGCTACCCGCAGCAGTTGTTCGCCCTCGTCATGGGCCTCAACCGCTGGTCCTGGCGCGTGACCGCCTACTCGATGCTGCTCACCGACGCATACCCGCCGTTCCGCCTCGACCAGGGGCCGGCAGAACCCGCACCGCAGGGCGCAGGCGGCTAGTACCGCGGCTTGCGGTCCTCGCGCCGCGGGGCGCGGTCCGGCTTGATCTCGATGAGCTTTCCGCTGATGCGGGTCGCCGAGAGGCGGTCGAGCGTCTCGCGGGGCAGGTCGGCGGGCAGCTCGACAATCGAGAAGTCGGGCCGGATGTCGATGTGGCCGAAGTCCTCGCGGCTGAGGCCGCCCTCATTGGCGAGTGCGCCGACAATCTGACGAGGCTCGACCCGGTGGCGGCGCCCGACCTCGATGCGGTAGGGCGTGAGCTTCTTGCTGGAGTCGCGGGGCCGCTTCTCCGGGCGGTCCGGGCGGTCGTCGCGGAAGGCGCGGCCCTCGCGCGGGTTCGAGCGCTCCTCGCGGGCCTGCCGGGCGAAGCGCGGGTCGTCGGGGGAGAGCAGCAGCGGGGTGCCGCCCTGCGCGACGATGGCGAGTGCGGCTGCGACATCCGACTCGACGACGTCGTGGTGCTCAACGTAGTGGCGCACGATGTCGCGGAACTCGCTCAACTGGGCATCGTCGGCGAGAGCCGCGGTGATGGCGTCGTCGAAGCGGGTGAGGCGGGTGACGTTGACGTCTTCGACGCTGGGCATGCGCATCTCGTCCATCGGCTGCCGGGTGGCGCGCTCGATCTGGTCGAGCAGGCGGCGCTCGCGGGGGGTGACGAAGCTGATCGCGGCCCCGCTGCGGCCGGCGCGGCCCGTGCGGCCGATGCGGTGCACATACGACTCGGTATCGATCGGGATGTCGTAATTGACGACGTGCGAGATGCGCTCGACATCGAGGCCGCGGGCCGCGACATCGGTGGCCACGAGGATGTCGAGCTTGCCGTTCTTCAACTGCTCAACGGTGCGCTCGCGTTGCGCCTGTGGCACGTCGCCGCTGATCGCGGAGGCGCTGTAGCCGCGCGCGCGTAGCTTCTCGGCGAGCTGCTCCGTCTCGTTCTTGGTGCGCACGAAGACGATCATTCCCTCGAAGTTCTCGACCTCGAGAATGCGGGTGAGCGCGTCGATCTTCTGCGGGTACGAGACGATGAGGTAGCGCTGGGTGGTGTTGACCGAGGTCGTGGTCTTGTTCGTGACCGTGATCTCCTCGGGGTCGCGCAGGTACTTCTGCGAGATGCGGCGGATCTGCGCGGGCATGGTGGCCGAGAACAGGGCGATCTGCTTGTCATCGGGGGTGTCGGCGAGGATCGTCTCGACGTCCTCGGCGAAGCCCATCTTGAGCATTTCGTCGGCCTCGTCGAGAACGAGGTACTTGAGCGCCGAGAGGTCGAGGGTGCCCTTCTCGAGGTGGTCCATGATGCGGCCAGGCGTGCCGACGATCACGTGCACGCCGCGGCGCAGTGCGCTCAGCTGGGTGCCGTAGCCCTGGCCGCCGTAGACCGGCAGCACGTGCACGCCGCGCAGGTGGGCGCTGTAGCGCTCGAAGGCCTCGCAGACCTGCAGCGCGAGCTCACGGGTGGGGGCGAGCACGAGCGCCTGCGGCGTCTTCTGCGACAGGTCGAGGCGGTCGAGGATCGGCAGCGCGAAGGCTGCCGTCTTTCCTGTGCCGGTCTGGGCGACTCCCAGCACGTCGCGGCCGCCGAGGAGGGGCGGGATCGTCGCGGCCTGGATCGCCGACGGGGTCTCGTATCCGACGTCTTTCAGGGCTTTGAGCACCGCGTCACCGAGCCCCAGGTCGGCAAAGGTGAGGGTGGGGGCGGTGTCTGTGTCTGTGGTGCTCATGAGTCAACGGTAGCCGTCCCGCCGGGACCAAAGACTCTGTGGGGCTCGCGGCGCTGCGAGCACCATGGAATTGGCCCATCGAAGGAGACCACCATGACCATCATCACCGTAGGAATCAGCGGCACCGCATCGGCGCATCCCGCGTTGGACTGGGCAGCCGAGCGGGCGCTCGCCACCGGGGCGACGCTCGATATCGTCCACGTCATCGACGTCAGCTGGGGAGCGGCGTCGCCCGAGTTCATCGAGGCAGCGATGCTCGAGGCTGAGCAGAACCTTCACGCCCTCGAGACGCGCATGACCGAGCGGCACCCGGGCCTGCGCGCCAGCTCCGCGCTGCGGGTGGGCGCTCCGGTTACCGAACTCGTCGCAGCCAGCGACAAATCCGACCTGCTCGTGATCGGTTCGCACCGTGCCCGTCCGCAGGCCGAGCACGCGGGCAGTCGGCGCCCGGCGCGCATCGCGGCCGCCGCCGCGTGCTCCGTCGTCGTCATCCCCTCCGACGGGGCGCCCGTCGGGCGGGGCATCGTGGTCGGGGTCGACGGCTCCGAGGCCTCTGATGCCGCTGTCGCCTTCGCGGCGAAGGAGGCAGACCGCGTACGGGAGCCCCTCAGCGTGATCTACTCCTGGTATGCGCCCGAGCCCTGGGCGGGTTCGAGCGTCGCCTTCCTCTGGCCCGGCGAGCCGCGCGACGAGGACCGCCTCATCGTCGCCGAGGCCATCGCGGGCCTGGCCGAGGACTATCCCGACCTCGAGATTGAATCCGACGTCGTGCTCGACGACCCGGCGAACGCGCTGCTCAACGCCAGCAGTCACGCGCGCCTTCTCGTCGTCGGCAACCGCGGGCGCCACGGCATCACCAAGGCCCTGCTCGGGTCCGTGAGCGAGAACGTCGTCTGGGGGCTGCGCAGCCCGGTTGCCGTCATCCGCTGACGAGCGCAAGGGCTACGCCTCGCACGACTGCGGCGCTAGCGTTGGCCCATGGCGAGCGAAGCGACGACGATCACGGTGGGCGACCACGAGGTGCGCATCTCGAGCCCGAGCCGCGTGCTCTGGAAAGAGCCGGGAATCACCAAGCTCGACCTCGCGCAGTACATCGTCGCCGTCGGGGAGGCCTTCGTCGCGGCGAACGGCGACCGCCCGGTCTCGCTCGAGCGCTACGGCGACGGGATCGACGGCGAGTCGTTCTTCTCGAAGAACCCGCCGAAGGGCGCGCCCGACTACGTCGACGCGGTGACCGTGACCTACCCGAGCGGGCGGTCGCATCCGCAGGTTGTCATCCGCGAGCCGGCGGCCGCAGTCTGGGCGGTGCAGATGAATACCGTCGTCTTCCACCCGTGGGCGTCGCGGGCCGAGGCCAGCGACTTTCCCGACCAGCTGCGCATCGACCTCGACCCCTTCACCGGCACCGACTTCGACGATGCCGTGCCGGTCGCGATCGAGCTGCGAAAAGTGCTGGATGAGGCGGGCCTGACCGGCTTCATCAAGACCTCCGGCAACCGCGGCCTGCACATCTTCGCCCCCATTGAGCCGACCCACGAGTTTCTCGACGTGCGCCACGCGGTCATCGCCATCGCGCGGGAGCTCGAGCGCCGCATGCCCGACAAGGTCACGACCAACTGGTGGAAGGAGGAGCGCGGCGAGCGGGTCTTCGTCGACTTCAACCAGGCCAACCGCGACCGCACCATGGCGGGCGCGTACAGCCCGCGCGCTCTCGCCCACGCGCCGGTGAGCACCCCGATCACCTGGGAAGAAGTAGAAACGGTGGATCCCAAGAAGTTCACCATCCACACCGTGCCGGCCAGGCTGCAATCGGTCGGCGACCCGTGGGCGGACATGCACGCGCACCCCGGAACAATCGACACCGCCCTCGCGTGGTGGGCCCGCGACCTCGAGTCGGGGCTGGGCGAGCTGCCCTTCCCGCCCGACTTTCCCAAGATGCCGGGCGAGCCACCGCGCGTGCAGCCCTCGCGGGCCCGGAAGACAGGAGAATAAGCGCATGCAGACGATCACGCCCTTCCTCTGGTACAACGACAACGCCGAAGAAGCCGTCGAGTTCTACCTGACGCTCTTCCACGGCGAGGTGCTCGACGTCAACCGCGCACCGGACGGCCGCGCCTTCGTCGTGCGCTGGCGCATGGGCGGGGTCGAGTATCTCGCCCTCAACGGCGGGCCGCACTACGCTCACACGCCGGCATTCTCGCTGCAGGTCGACGCAGGGGAGCAGGAGCGCGTCGACGAGCTGTGGGCGGCCCTGACCGCCGACGGCGGGCAGGAGAGCCGGTGCGGCTGGCTCGTGGACCGATTCGGCCTGTCGTGGCAGATCATCCCGAGCCGATTCGCCGCGCTCATGAGCGGGCCCAATGCCGGGGCCGTCAATGCGGCCTTCATGCAGATGACGAAGATCGACATCGCGGCGCTGGAGGCGGCATCCCGAGCCTGAAGCGCGGTGTGCGGGTCGGCGTGGCCCGCTTCTCGCGCACCCTGTTCTTTCGCCGTGTTGGGCCGACGATCATGCCTCCCCTGGAGCGCATGATGACCGTCCTCACCCGCGGCCGCGTACCGCTCAGCGGGCTGCTCGTGCCCTCGCTCGTGCTGCACACCATCGGCGCGAAGTCGGGCGTCGAGCGCGACTCGACGCTCATGTACTGCCCGGAGCCCCAGGGGCGCATCCTCGTGACCGGCAGCAACTTCGCGCGCGACCAGCACCCGGCCTGGACCGCGAACTTACTGAAGAACCCGGATGCCGCAGTGAGCATCAAAGGACGTCGCTTCGCCGTGACAGCCACCCTCATTCCCGACGAGGAGCGCGAGGCGGTCTGGGCCTGGATCGAGAAGCAGTGGCCCGGCTACCGTGGCTACGAGGTCGCGAGCGGGCGGGTGCTGCGCATCTTCCGGCTGACGCCTACCGAACCTCAGCGACAGTAACGGTGTCTCGCGTGTCCTCGAACGCTCCCTTGGGCACGAAGGCCAACAGCGCCG
>JAAFHU010000101.1 GCA_013297645.1 Actinomycetota bacterium | reverse complement strand
GACGAGTGCGGTGGCGCTGCACACGATCCACACGACGTAGTACCCGCCGATCGTGCCGGCCGTCTCCTCGACACCGGAGGCGCTGACCCGGCTGATGAGCGCGATGCCGAAGATGCACGAGGCGAAGGCGCCGCCGATGGTCTTGGTCGTGTTGGTGAGGCCGGTGGCGACGCCGGTCTGGGTGCGTGGGGCAACCGCGGCGGCGGCGGACGGCAGTGCGGCGACGAGGGCGCCCGATCCGATGCCGGCGATGCCGATGTTGATGAGCAGCTGAACGAGGGTGTCGTGCAGCGGCACAAAGAGGCCGTAGCCGAGGGCGATGAGAATGGCGGCGCCCATGAGCACACGGCGCGGCTCGGCGCGCTTGGTGACCTGCGGGTAGAGCAGGGCGCCGACGAGCAGCGAGATCACGTAGAGGCCGATGAGGATCGACACGGTGCCGCCCGTGGCGCTGAGGCCGAAACCGTGGTCGTCGCGGTTGGTGCGGGCGAAGGTCGAGAGGGGCGCCTGCGCGCCGAGCACGCTGACGCCGAATAGGCCCGCGGTGACGAGGATGGGCCACATGGCGCGCTGGCGGAACATGCGGATGTCGATGAGTGGGTCATCCTGGCGCAGTTCGTATCGAACGAAGGGGACGACCAGCAGGATGCCGAGCGCGATCGCCGTCCACGGCAGCCAGCTCTGCGGACCGGTGACCCGCATGAAGCTCAGGCCTGCCGTGAGCACGAGCAGGGCCGCCGAGATGAGGGCGAGGCCGGTGTAGTCGAGGCGGCCGCCGGTCGTGTCGGGTGACTCCTTGACACCGAACAGGATGACGAAGAAGCAGATGACGACGGCGATGGCCGGAACCAGCAGCACGATCCACATGTCCTGCGCGAGGGCCGCCTGCAATTGGCTGGCGGAGAGAAGCTCGCGCTCCTCGGGGGTGGGGAACAGGCTGTCGGCGATCGCCCCGCCGCCGAGCGCTCCGACGATGACGCCGAACTCGAGTCCGGCGACGAGGAAGCCCGCCGCCTTGCGGGTGAGGGCTGCCGGGTTCACGCCGTCGCGGCTGCGGCTGAAGATGAGGGCGACCTCGAGGGGCAGCCACACGACGTAGAAGCCCTGCAGCGCCCAGGCAACGAGGAAGACCCAGAAGACGGGGGAGAAGGCGAGGGCGATGCTCGCGAGGGCCGTGATGGCAGTCGAGACGAGCAGCATGCGCTTGTGACCGACCATGTCGCCGAGCTTGGCGAGGAAGGGCACGACGAGCGCGCTGACCATCAGCTGCGCGCCCTCGAAGAAGTTGACGTCGCCGTCGCGGATCTGCAGGAATCGCGCGAAGTCGGTCAGCAGCGGGGTGTAGTAGCCCTGCAGGATGCCGCTGGTGATCTCGACGACGACGAGGAATCCGACGACCCCGGCCAGTGCGCCGAGGGGGACTTTGCTAGCCATGGGAACTCCTGTGTTCGGGTACTTGAGCACACGCTACAGCGAACGCAGCAGCGTCTGGAAGAAGCGCTCGCCGCGCTCGAGCGAGTCGATCGTGACGAACTCGTTGGCCCCGTGGATGCTGGCGCGCTGCTCGGCCGACATCGCCAGCGGGCTGAACCGGTAGACGGCCGGCGCGAAGCGGTGGAAGTGCCGCGAGTCGGTCGCCGCCATCATCACGTAGGGCGCGGTGATCGCACCGGGGTAGGTGGCATCGACGGCCGCGCGGATGAGGCCGAACTGCTCGTTGTCGGTGGCCGACAGCGGCGAGGGCGCACTGTCTTCCAGCACCTCGATCTGCACCGACTCGTCTCGTATCGCCCTCCGCAGCGTCGCCACGACCGACTCGGTCGACTCGCCCTGGGCGACACGGATATTGAGCACCGCCGACAGCGACGACGGCAGCACATTGGCCGCGCTGCCCCCCGCGAGCATGGTGACCGCGATGGTCGTGTGCATGAGGGCGGCTGGCTCTCCACCCCGCGCGGCGAGGATTCGCGCTGCCGGGCCCCGGAGCGTACGCAGCACGATCAGCGGCACACGGTAGCGCGCACTCACGTGGGGCTCGAAGGCTCGGATCATCTGCCGGAACGGCCGGGGCATGCGAGCGGGGAAGGGGTTCTTCTCCAGGCGGCGCAGCGCGCGCGCGAGACGCCCAGCCGTCGACGACGCGGGCGGGGCTGAAGCGTGGCCGCCCGTTCCCGCGACGGTGAGTCGCGCCGTCACGATGCCCTTCTCGCCGACACCGACCATCGCCGAGGCCACCGGTACGAACGACAGCGGCGCGTCGACGACCGCGCCGCCCTCGTCGAGGACGAGCCACGGGGCGATCCCGCGCTCGCGGAACAGCCCGGCGATGGCGACAGCCGCGTCGCCGTAGGTCTCCTCGTTGCCACCGAACGAGAGGTAGACGTCCTGGGCCGGCACGAAACCGTCCGCCAGAAGGTTCTCCACGGCCTCGATGACGACCAGCAGAGGCCCCTTGTCGTCGAGGGTTCCGCGACCCCAGACAGCGCCGTCGCGGATGGCACCGCTGAATGGGTCGTCGATCCAGCCGTCGGGCACCGCCGGCACGACGTCGTAGTGGGCCATGAGAACGACGGGGCGCTCGTCTGATTCGCCCTTCCAGTGGTACAGCAGGCCGCGGTCCGTCACCGTCTCCAGCGTCAGGCGGGAGTGCACGAGCGGGTACTCGGCGGCGAGGAGGGCGACGAACCGATCGAATGGCTTGTCGCCTTTGGTGGCGACCGTGGGCACTCGCACCATCCGGGCGAGACGCTCGTCGCTGCCCGGCCGGGCGGGGGATAGCGGCATTGCCATCCGCTCAGCTTACGCAGGCGACCGCGTCGTCGATCCCAGCCGAAGATTGGCGAGCCGCAGCTCGAGCTCTCCCATCACCATGGCCCCCAGGTCGATGAGCGTCATGATCTCGTGCTCGCCGATCGTGCGCGGCTCGAAGTCGAGCACGCACAGCGTTCCAAGGGTGTAGCCGTCGTGGCTCGTCAGGGGAACCCCGGCGTAG
This sequence comes from Actinomycetota bacterium, assembly GCA_013297645.1. Taxonomy (GTDB): domain Bacteria; phylum Actinomycetota; class Actinomycetes; order Actinomycetales; family Microbacteriaceae; genus Conyzicola. The sequence goes on along the minus strand of JAAFHU010000101.1, from coordinate 5,633 downwards.
AACTGCAGCCCGAACTCCTTGGCGACGTGAGAGTCCGACAGGGCGCGGGCGTCGACCCGACCGCCGTCGACGATCCACGGCTTGCCGTTGAGCACCGCGGAAGCGTATAGCCCGCCCTCCCGCTCGATCTGCTCCAGGTCGGCCCCGTAGTGGGAGCGGAACCAGACGCCGTCGGCGTCGGTGATGCTCACGACGGCGATCGGAGTGGTGAGCACCCGGGCTGCAAGGGCGGTAATCCGGTCAAATGCGCCCTCGCTGGGGGCGCCGAGCACCCCGAAGCGACGCTCCGTGTCGGTCACGGGGGTCGTGGGCAGCTCCGGCTCCCGGTGCCGTCCCGTCTCGAGAATCACCAGGTCGCGCAGCGCGAGTACAAGCTCGTTGGACAGCGGACGCTCGCGCGGGTTGCGCGCGGTCATCGCCGAGATCAGCTGGCGCCATTCGGTGCCGAGTCCCTCCGGCAACGCTGGATCGTTGACGAGACGCGACATCGCGGAATCGACCGGCTCGCCGGGGTAGGCCAGCGTGCCGGTGAAGCACTCGAGCAGGACCAGTCCGAGCGAGTAGACGTCGCTCGGAGCGCCGACGGGCTCGCGCCGCACCTGCTCTGGGCTGAGGTAGGCGGCGGTGCCCGTCGTTGTCGTGGAACCCGCGGGCTCCTGCTGCACGCCGCGGTGCGCGATGCCGAAGTCTGTGAGCATCGCGCGGATGCGGGAATTGCCGTCCTGGTAGTCCGCGAGCAGCACGTTCGAGGGCTTGATGTCGCGGTGAACGACACCGCGGCGGTGGATGTACGCGAGCCCCTCGGCGAGGTCGTAGCCGATCTCGCTGACCTCGCGTCCGGTCATCGGGCCGCGCAGCAGGGCGCGCTGCAGGTCGGGGCCGTGCACCAGCTCCATGACGAGGAAAACCCGCGGATTGCCGCGGTCGCTGCGGTCCACTCCCGCGTCGAGCAGGGTCACGAGACTGTGGTGGCTGAGGCTCGCGAGCACGTTGACTTCGTCCTCCTGCCGCGCGCCCTCGATGTCGTCGTTGCTCGCATTGAAGATCTTGATGGCGACATCGCGGCCCAGTGCCGTGTCGAAGGCACGGTAAACCACCGCCATGCCTCCCTGCCCGAGAGTTTCGAGCACGGCGTAGCGGTTCTTGAGGAGGCCTTCTGCTGCGGCGGCCACGGCTGCCCTTCTGGTGCTGTTCCGTCGATGGTAATCATTCGGAACGACCGCCTCGCGGGGTTGACTTTTTGCAGGATTCTGCAATATCTCAGTCCCGGTTCTCGCCCATCAGCCGCTCGATGACGCGCCGATCGCGCTTGGTGGGGCGGCCGGCGCCCCGATCTCGCACGACGGTGAGCACGCGCTCTTCCTTGGGCGGCTTCGGGGGAGTGAGGTCGACATAGCACTCCGCGGCAACGGGCGCGCCGACCCGTTTCGCGATGAGACGCGAGACTTGCACAATGCGCTCCTCGCCGTCCAGGCGCACTCGAACGACGTCCCCGACGCGCACCGTCTGGGCAGGTTTGGCCCGCTCGTCGTTGACGGTGACGTGGCCGGCCTTGCTCGCGGCCGTCGCCGCCGAGCGGGTCTTGAGGATGCGAACAGCCCAGAGCCAGGAGTCGACGCGACCGGTGTCACTCATGAGCACCGCGCCTCATGAGCTGAGCGCGAGCTCGCTCTTCCACTGCACGAGGCCGCGCACCGTGTCGCTTTCGTCGTCGGCGAGCTTCTCCATGACGTCTGCCGGCACATAGAAGTTGAGGGCGAGAAAGCCGCGCACGGCCTCCGACTCGTCGTCGGCCAGGCTGCGCAGGATGTCGCACGACACGGTCTCGTTGCGGGCGATCCAGCTGCGCACCCCCGCATCCGGGTCCTTCGCCAGCGTCTCGAACACGTCCTCCGGCGCGTGGTAGCTGCTCGCCACACTCTCGCGGATCTTCGGGTTCGGATTCGTCGCGAGAAGGCGAAGGCGCGCGATCTTGGTCTCCGTCACCGGGGGCGCGGGGTGCAGTGCCGCTGCCTCTTCCGCGGTGATCATTGACGGGGCCATCGCCGCCAACTGACGACGCTGGGCGGGGGTGTTGAAGCGGATGCACGACATGTGACTACGGTAGCCCGGCCGGACGCAGAGCCCGGTCAGCCGCTAGGGCGCGTTGCCCGGCGGCGGACCTCCGGCAGGTGGCCCCCCGCCCTGTTGGCCCCCTCCCGGTTGGCCCGGGGCCGCCGACGCTGTGCCGCGAAAACAGCTCACCGAATAGGGGAAGTCCTGGGTCATCACGTAGTGGTAGCTCTCGACGAGCTGCCCGTCCAGGTCGATCTCGCTGACGATTCCGTGGCACTCGTCGAGGTCGGAGGTCGTCAGCACGTTGCCCTCGCCGACGACCGGGCCGGTGATCGGGAAGCCGTCGAGCGCCCAGCCGATCACTGTGCGGACCCCGATGTCATCGATGCAGCGCGAGAGCGAGTGGTAGTGGTACTGCCCGGAACCCTGTGGATGGCCGTCACAGGAATCCTGCACCTCCCAGGCGCCGGCATCCCGCCCGCCTGCGTCGAAGGCGTTGAACAGCGAGACCCCGGTGAGCATGACCCCCGCCTCGCCGCCCATGCAGCTCGGATCGCCGGGAACCGGGGCGGCGTCGAGCACATAGTCGAGGTCCTGCGCGCTGATCGTGTTCGGGTTGGCGTCGAAGACTCGCGCCGGATCGCTGTTCGAGACGGGAAACTGGCCGGTGTGATGCGTGGGGAGGTCGTTGGTGGCGATGAGGCGCTTGTCGCCGTCGATACCGATCGTCAGCTGGGGGTCCCAGTCGATCGTGCCCTGAATCCAGGACTTGGCGTTCATGTCCCACTCGGTGTTGCCCGCGAGAAACCAGGGGCCGCGATTCTGCGCTCCCGCCTGCTCGTCGGGCACAAAGCTGTCCTGGCAGAGGAAGACCGTGCCGATGGCGGGCGCGCTGGTGCTCCACTGCTCGTCGCCCACCGGGAGGATTCCATCGGCGTACGTGTCGCCATAGTCCCTAGCCGGGTCGAGCCGCAGCAGTCCGTCGGTCTGCGCCGAGGGGGTCGGTGCGGACTCGGTCGGCTGCACGACAACGGCAGTGCCGCAGGCCGCGATGCCCAGCGCGACGGCTGTTGCGCTGACGACGGCGGCAACGACCCGGGACCTTCTCATGCGATCAGGATGACAGCCACCGGGGTGGCTGTCACCACCCCCACTCAGGCGACGGCGCGGGCCGCTTTCCGCGCCCGGGGAAACCACGGCACGATCGGCGACGTGACGGCCTGGTAGTCCGCGTACTCCGGGTACTTCGACTTGGTGATGCTCTCGGTGAAGACAGTGGAGCCGACGAAGAGCAGCGTGAGCAGCAGGGGCCCGAGAACCGTCCACTGCAGGAGGGAGCCGGCGGCTACCGCGCCGAAGAGGAACAGCGTCCACCACTGCGCCTGTTCGAAGAAGAAGTTGGGATGCCGCGAGAACTTCCACAGCCCGCTGGTCACGAAGCGCGTCTCGGCCTCGCCCGCGGCCTTCGCCTTGTGGAAGTCCCACTGCTGCTGGTCCGCGACTGTCTCGCCGGCAAGCAGTGCGAGGAAGAGCACCGTGACGAGCACGTCGAGCACCCCGAATGGTGTCTGGTTGAGATAGGCCGTCAGCGCCGCGAGGGTGATGAGCACGAGGATCGCGTTCTGGTAGATCACGATGAACAAGAGGTTGAAGACCTCGAACTGCCAGGGCTTCATGCGGGCTCGCAGGATCGGCCAGCGGTAGTCCTCGGTTCCGGTGTATCCGCCCTTGCGGGCGAAGTTGAAGGTCAGGCGTGCGCCCCAGAGGGTGACCAGCACGGCCATGACGACCAGTCGCACATCGGAGAGTCCGGTGAATCCGGCGAAGATCCAGACGTAGACGACGGGCACAATCGACCACAGGCGGTCGACCCACGAGTGCTCGTGGGTGATGAGCGAGGTGATCCAGGTGAAGAGGCAGACGCCCGCTGCGGTGAGGGCGACGACGATGAGTGGGGCCATGCGCCCACGATAGCGCTGAGTCGCAAAAGCATGAAGACGCGCGCGGCTGCGTCCGTTACTCTGGATGCGGAGAAGGGGAGGCATGGCCGACGTGAATGACCCGCATGACAAGCCGACCCTGAGCTTCGGGGATGACTTCAGCGCGCAGCTGGCCGCCCTTGAGGGCGCCGTCTCGTCAGAAGAGCGCGACGCGATCGCGGCGCTGCCATCTGGGTCCGCATTGCTCATGGTCAGGCGGGGCCCCAACGCCGGAGCGCGATTCCTGCTCGATGCCAACGTGACGACCGTGGGCCGCCACCCGGATGCCGATATCTTCCTCGACGACGTGACGGTCTCGCGCCGCCACTCCGAGTTTCTCCGCGACGGCCAGAACTTCCAGATCAAAGACCTCGGCAGCCTCAACGGCACCTACCTGGACGGCAACCGCATCGACATCGCCGCCCTGACCGAGGGATCCGAGGTGCAGGTTGGCAAGTTCCGCCTGACCTTCTACGCGTCACGCGCCGACGTGCCGGCGGCCAGCACATAGTGGCGCGGCAGGCACTTCAGACCCGACAGAGCGCCGCGGCACCGCTGCTGTCGATCGGGCAGGTTCTCGCGAAGCTCAACCCCGAGTTTCCCGACCTCAGCCCGTCAAAGCTGCGCTTTCTCGAAGAGAGCCGCCTCATCACCCCGGCGCGCACCGAGTCGGGCTACCGCAAGTTCTCGGGGAGCGACCTCGAGCGCCTGCGTTTCGTGCTCACCATGCAGCGTGACCACTACCTTCCGCTCAAGGTCATCAAGGGCTACCTCGACGACCTCGACGCCGGGCGCCAGCCCAACCTCCCCGGGGCGGTCGCCCAGCAGCCGTCGATGCTCTCGAGCGAGCGCAAACTCAGCCGCACCGAGCTGGTGCGCGAGGCAGGCGCGAACGCGATGCTGCTCGACGACGCCATCGCGGCGTCCCTGATCCTTCCCGCCGACCATTTCGGCGAAGACGTGCTCGCCGTGCTGCGGTCGCTCGTCGAGCTGCAGCGCAGCGGCATCGAGCCGCGGCACCTGCGCGGATTCCGCGCCGCCGCGGAGCGCGAGCTCGGCCTCATCGAGAGCGCGCTCATGCCCGTGGCCCGCAAGAAGGACGCATCGAGCCGGGCTCGGGCGGCAGAGATGGCGCGCGAGATCGCGGGGCAGTTGGAGATTGTGCGCAGCAGTCTCATCCGATCCGCCCTGTCCCGCCTCGATTCGTAGTACGGTCGAGAAGGCCCGACACGCCGACGCGCTTTCGCGAATGTCACCGACAGCGACGCGTCACATGGGTACCGTTGGGGGAGACAAACACTAAGTGTCAACTTCAACTTGAAGGTTAGGCGACAAGCCTGTGGAGGACAGAGCCATGATTGAGACGAACCGTAGCGAGGATTCCCGCTACGACCTCGGGCTGCTCTTCACTGACGGCATGGTCGACCTGGACGACACCTCCGGCTACCGCGGCGCCATCGCCGCCCGCGCCGCCGGCATTAGCTACCGCCAGTTGGACTACTGGGCCCGCACGCAGCTCGTCGAGCCGACGGTGCGCGGCGCCGCGGGCTCGGGATCGCAGCGCCTCTACGGCTTCCGCGACATCCTCGTTCTCAAGCT
>JAAFHU010000100.1 GCA_013297645.1 Actinomycetota bacterium | reverse complement strand
TCGACGGCAGCGCGAAGGGCGGCTTCGTGCTCGCCGTGCAGGAGCGCACGGGCCTACCGATCAAGCTCATCGGCGAGGGCGAGGGCATCAACGACCTCACCGGCTTCACCCCGCACGGATTCGCGGCGAAACTCGTCGGTTGACCCCGCTGGCTCACTGGCGGGGAGCGGCTACCATGACCACCATGACCAAGCCACCTGAGAGCACCGTCACCGGCCCCATCGAGACGATCACCAAGGGACCGCGGCAGCGCTCGTGGGTGGCGCTCGGCGCGGCCATCGTGGGAACCCTGCTCGCCGTCGGCGGCTTCTACGGCAGCATCATCGCCGCGCTGGTCGACAGCGGATCGGGTGCGGGCATCACCCTCGTGCTCTTCTTCGTTGGCCTCGCCCTCGACCTTGCCGCGATCGTTCTCGCGATCGTCACGCTCGTGCGCAACGGACGCCGGCGGCTGCCGGTCGTGGCGATCGCCGTCGCCCTGGTGCCGGCCCTCGTCATCGCCCTGCTGGCGTGGAGCGCGCGGGTCTAGGGCGCAGCCTGGCGGTGGCGCTGGCTGAGCTCGGCGTAGTGCCGGGCGTTCTCGACGAGCGAGGTGCGCTCGTCGGCGGTGAGCGTGCGCACCGCCTTGGCCGGAACGCCGGTAACGAGCGAGCCCGCCGGAATGAGGGTGTTCTCGAGCACGACGGCCCCGGCGGCGACAAGGGAACCAGCGCCGACGACAGCGCCGTTGAGCACCGTCGCGCCCATGCCGATGAGGCAGTCGTCTTCGACGACGCAGCCGTGCAGGATGGCGCCGTGGCCGACGCTGACGCGCGACCCGACGGTGAGCTCGAGGCCGGGATCGGTGTGCATCGTCACGTTGTCCTGCACGTTCGTACCCGCGCCGATGCGGATCGCGCCCTCGTCGGCGCGCAGCACGGCGCCGTAGAAGACGCTCGAGTGGGGTCCCATCGTGACGGCGCCGATGAGGGTGGAGTTCGGGGCCGCCCACGCGGTCGCGTCGATTCTCGGCGTGGCAGAGCCGAAGGGCAGGATTACGGGCATTGTCCTAGGTTATGACACCGCACCACCCCACAGCCCCGGTGACTTAAACTGATTTCACCATGGCGACTTTTGGAAATCTCTCTGACCGGCTCGCAGACACCTTCAAGAACCTGCGCGGCAAGGGAAAACTCAGCCCCGCGGATGTCGACGGCACCGTTCGCGAGATCCGTCGCGCGCTACTCGAGGCCGACGTCGCCCTCGAGGTCGTCAAGGACTTCACGGGGCGGGTGCGGGAGCGCGCCCTCGGCGACGAGGTCTCGAAGGCCCTCAACCCGGCCCAGCAAGTGGTGCAGATCGTCAACGACGAGCTCGTCACGATCCTCGGCGGCGAGGCGCGGCGCATCCAGTTCGCCAAGACCGGCCCGACCGTCATCATGCTCGCCGGTCTGCAGGGAGCCGGTAAGACGACGCTCGCCGGCAAGCTCGCGAAGTGGCTCAAGGGCGAGGGCCAGACCCCACTACTCGTCGCCGCCGACCTGCAGCGACCCAATGCCGTCACCCAGCTGCAGGTGGTCGCCGAGCAGGCGGGCGTCGCGGTCTTCGCCCCCGAGCCGGGCAACGGCAAGGGCGACCCGGTGCGCGTCGCCAAGGATGCGATCAAGGAGGCGAACCGCAAGCAGTACTCGGTCGTCATCGTCGACACGGCCGGCCGCCTCGGCGTCGACGCCGAGCTGATGAAGCAGGCCAGTGACATCCGCAAGGCGATCAGTCCCGACGAGGTGTTGTTCGTCATCGACGCGATGATCGGCCAGGACGCCGTGCAGACGGCGAAGGCCTTCCAAGAGGGCGTGGACTTCACCGCGGTCGTGCTCTCGAAGCTCGACGGCGACGCCCGCGGTGGTGCCGCGCTCTCGGTGGCGAGTGTCACCGGGCGCCCGATCATCTTCGCGTCGACGGGGGAGGGGCTCGACGACTTCGAGCCGTTCTATCCCGACCGCATGGCCAGCCGCATCCTCGATCTCGGTGACATCCTCACGCTCATCGAGCAGGCGCAGAAGAACTTCGACGAAGACGAGGCGAAGAAGGTCGCAGAGAAGTTCGCGACCGACACCTTCACCCTCGAGGACTTCCTCAGCCAGATGCAGCAGCTCAAGAACATGGGCTCGCTGAAGAACATGCTCGGCATGCTGCCCGGTGCGAAGGGCATGCGCCAGCAGCTCGACAACTTCGACGAGTCCGAGATCACGCGCACCGAGGCCATCATCCTGTCGATGACGAAGGCCGAGCGCCGCCAGCCGAAGCTGCTCAACGGCTCACGCCGCCTGCGCATCGCGAAAGGATCCGGCACGACCGTCACCGAGGTCAACGCGCTCGTCAACCGCTTCGAGCAGGCGGCCAAGATGATGCGCACGGTGGCCAAGGGCGGCACGCCGCAGATTCCGGGCATGGGGCCGATTCCCGGCCAGAAGTTCGGCGGCGCGAAGCCGCAGCAGGCGAAGAAGAAGGGCTCGAAGTCGGGCAACCCCGCCAAACGGGCTGCCGAGAACGCTGCGCTGGCCGCGGGCGCGCCAGCCGCGTCGGCCGCGAGCGGGTCGAGCTTCGGGCTGGGCGGCGCCAAGAAGGGTGCCCCGCCCACCCCCGACGAGCTCGCGAGCCTGCAGAAGATGCTCGGCCGCTAGGGAGCCGGGGCGTAAGTTCTAGCTATGAGCTCGCCCGACGCCGTGCACTCCACCATCCCAACCGCTACCGAGACCGCCGCTGCGGTGCTCGCGGGCGCGACCACTGCGCTTGCCGAGACACAGGCCGCGCTCGCACGCATCGAGGCGAGTGACCCGGCGCTCGGCGCGTTCCAGATCGTGCGCGCCGAGATGGCGCTCGCCGAGGCCGCAGCGGTCGACGCCCGTGTCGCCGCGGGCGAGCGGCTGCCGCTCGCGGGCGTGCCCATCGCCATCAAAGACAACATCCCGGTTGCGGGTGAGCCGATGCGCGAGGGCAGCGCGGCGACGAGCCCCGAGCCCCGCGAGTCCGACCATGAGGTGGTGCATCGACTGCGCGCGGCGGGTGCGGTGATCGTCGGCATTACCCGGGTGCCCGAGCTCTGCGTCTTCGGCACCACAGACTCCGTCTACGGAACGACCAGAAATCCCTGGAACACTGAGCGCACCTCCGGTGGGTCCTCGGGCGGCTCGGCGGCTGCGGTCGCTAGCGGCATGGTCGCTGTTGCGCATGCCGCTGACGGGATGGGGTCGATCCGCATCCCCGCCGCGAACTGCGGCCTCGTCGGCATCAAGCCTGGCCCGGGGCTCGTGCCCTCCGACATGGGCGCGCATAGCTGGTTCGGCATGAGCGAGAACGGTCCCCTTGCCACCACCGTGGCCGATGCCGCCCTGGTGCTGTCCGTGATGGCTGGCCGGCCAGGGCTTGCGACCGTCAGCCCGCCGAGCCGCCGGCTGCGCATTGGGCTCGCGACCGGCATACCGACGCCGCTGGCGACACTCGACCCGCAGTGGAAAGCCTGCGCCGAGGCCGCCGCTGCCACGCTGAGGAAGGCGGGCCACGAGGTCGTCGACCTGCGCATTCCCTACCCCGCTGACCCCCTGCCCGTGCTCGCGCGATGGTTCGCCGGGGCCGCCGACGACGCCGAGCACGAGGGACTCGCCGACCGACTGCTCGAGCCGCGCGTGCGGGCTCACGTGCGCGCGGGCCGAGTGCTGCGGCGGCTCGGCGGCCTGCGTCCCGGCCCAGTTGATCGCCTGCGCGCGCGGGTCGAGGCTGCGACAGCTGACTGTGACGTGCTGCTCACCCCGGCGCTCGCCCAGCCGGGACTGCTGGCCGAGGGCTGGCGTCACCGCAGTTGGGTGGCGAATATGCGGGGCAACATCGGCTACGCGCCCTATGCGGCACTGTGGAACCTGCTCGGATGGCCCGCCGCGGTCGTGCCGGCAGGGTGGCACAGCGAAGCCCGAGTGCCGCTCGCGGTTCAGCTCGTTGCGCATCCTGCCCCCGATGGCGCTGGCGAGGCGATGCTGCTCAGCGTCGCGGCGCAACTGGAGGCGGCGAACCCGTGGATGCGGGTCGCGCCACGGCCCTGACGCTGCTTCACGCTTAGGCTTGTGGCATGACGACCCGTCCCATCCGCATCGGAGTTCAGCTCGCCCCCCAGCACTCGACCTATGCGATCTTGCGGGACCGCGTGCGCGAGGTCGAAGACCTCGGTGCCGACGTCGTCTTCAACTGGGACCACTTCTTCCCGCTGAGCGGCGAACGCGACGGCCTGCACTTCGAGTCGTGGACCATGCTGGCCGCGATCGCCGAGCAGACCTCGCGCATCGAGCTCGGCGCGCTCGTCAACTGCAACAGCTACCGTAATGCGAACCTGCAGGCCGACATGGCCCGCACGATCGACCACATCAGCGGCGGCCGCTTTATCTTCGGCACCGGGTCGGGCTGGTTCGAGCGCGACTACACGGAGTACGGCTACGAGTTCGGCACCGTGGGTGGCCGGCTCGACGCCCTCGCCCGCGACCTGCCGATCATCGAGGAGCGCTGGGGCAAGCTCAACCCGCCCCCGACCCGGTCGATCCCGATCCTCATCGGCGGCGGAGGCGAGAAGAAGACCCTGCGCATCGTGGCGCAGCACGCGAACATCTGGCACAGCTTCAGCGACACCGAGACCTTGGAGCGCAAGCTCGCGATCCTCGCCGACCACGGCCGCGACGTCGGTCGCGACACGAGCGAGATCGAGGTGTCGATCGAGCTGCGCGAGCGCACGCCCGCGGAGGCAGACGAGCTGCGCGCACTCGGCGCCTCGCTCTTCACGATCGGAATCTCGGACGCGCAGAAAGACCTGACGCCCGTCAAGAAGTGGATCGCCTGGCGCGACGCCAATAGTTGACCCCCGTTCGGGGAGTAAACAGGGCTTACGCGACAGATTGTCACGACGCTAAGCTGAGCCAACCCACCTGTGCCGCACCCCGAGAATGCGACTATTTATGCGTACCACCTGGCTCACCTCTGCCCGCGCGCGATTCATCGCCACCGCCGCCACCGTCTTCGCGCTCGTCGCGCTCGGGGGTGTGACCGCGGCCCCCGCGAGCGCCGACGTCAACATCTACATCATCGTTCAAGACGGCGACACCGGCGCGGCCCTCGCCAACCAGTCGCTGCAGTTCGGGCCGACCGGCAACGCCTACGGCGTCACGACCGACGTCAGCGGCGGGTTCGGCTGGGGAGGGCCCGGCTGGTCCGATGGCAGCTACAGCCTCATCAACCCCAACCCGGGTCTCTACGTCAACCCCGCGCCGCTCATTCTCGACGGCAGCATCACGCACGCCACCATCAGCCTCGTGCGATTCGCGGTGACCGGTTCTATCCCCGCCGCCGCGGGAAGCGGGCTCACCTCGGTGACCATCGAGCAGAACTCGGGTGGATGGTCCGCCGTTGGCACCGCGACCGTCACCTCGGCGACGGGCGCCTTCTCGATCACCATGCCGAACGGCGCGGCGGAGTACCGACTGCGCTTCACCCCGAGCTCGAGCACTGACTATCTCGAGACGGTAAGCGCCCCGTTCACCTTCAGCGCGTCGGTCGGCGTCATCGGCCTCGGGGCGCTGAGCCTCGTGCAGGCACCCGTCATCCGTGGCACTGTCCTCACCCAGTCGGGCGGGGCGCCCCTCGCAGGCGCAACCGTCTATGCGTCGCTCGCCGGGGCGGATGTCGCCTCCGCCACAACCGACGGGTCAGGTGCGTACCGCATCGCCCTCCCCGTCGGGGACGCCGCGTACACCGTGAGAGCAGAGGCCGTCGGCTTCGCATCGCAGACCTGGAACGTGAACACCGTCGGCGCCGACACGGTTGCCGTGAACGCGACCGCCGGGTATTGGCGCTCCGGTGTCGACTTCTCGCTGGTCGGACTGCCGGTCACGATCAGCGGCACGATCTTCTACTACCACCTCCTCAGTGAGATGCCACAGGTCTCGCTCTACTCCGCTGGCCCCACACCGACACTCGTCGCCCAGGCGACGATCGTGCCGTCGGGCATCGCGACCCCGTACAGCTTCCCCGCGGTTCCGGCTGGCGACTACTTCGTCAAGGTCGTGCCCGCTGAAGTCGACCCGTTCTTCGACACGCTGCTCGGAGACTCCGGATACACCGAGTGGTCCCGCGATGCGAGCGCCGACACGGCATTCTCCGCCAGTCACGGCTTCAGCGTGAGCGCCACCGTGCCGTCGAGTGCCGCCGGCCACGACCTCTACCTCACCGACGTCGATGCGACCTTCCTCTCGGGCAATTTCCTCGCCCCCGGCAGTGACGCCCCTGTGCAGGGCTGCGTGCAGGTGACCGACGTGAACGACCCCGCTATGACTGTGTGCGCGCCGACCAATTCCCAGGGCGCGTACAGCGCCCGGGTGCCGACAGGTCAGAGCTACACCCTGCACGCGATCCCGAGCAGCAACCGTTACTCGTCGCAATGGTGGTGGAACACGCAGGATGCGGCCCAGGCCCTAGCCGTCGGCCCCACCACGCGAGGCGTCTACGGCTCGTACTCCTTCTACATCGGCCTCGCCCCCGCGACCATCAATGTCGACGCAGCCGACGTGGCAGCGACCGACCCCATCACGGTCTACGTCTACTACCGGTCGCTGGGAAGCTCCAACTGGTCCCCGCTGACCTCCGCGGTCACCGACCCGGTCAACGGAAGCACCGCACTCTCATTCCTCCAGGACTTCTACAGCGGTGCGCAAACCGGATTGACCGATGGCGAGTACCGCCTGCGCTTCCAGGACGTGAACGGAACGTGGCTCGCGGCGACGACCTACGAGTCCGGCATCGAGCCAACGGGCAGTACCACCGCCGGCCCTGCCTGCTTCGTCGACGTTACTCCGGTCGCCGATGGAGCTCCGCACTTCGTCCATGCGACCTTCGACTCGGCGGCGCAGACCACGAGCTGCGCGGCGCAACAGTACGAGTACGGCGCCGTCGACGGCACGGTCGTGGCGTCGCCGTCGTTCCTGTCTGTCCCCGTCGCTGGCCACGTGGTGACCGTCGTAGACGAGGACTCGGGCACGAGCAGGTCGAATACCACCGGCACCGACGGCAGCTTCTCCTTCACCTCCGTGCCGAACGCCACCTACACGGTCCAGGTGGAGCCGACGTCCCACGTCGCCGGCTCCCACGAGTACGGCTACCTCGCGACAGGTCTCGCACTCGGAAACGGTGATATCGATCTCGGCCCGCTGGTGGCCACCCGCTATGGCAACGTCACAGGCACGATCACGAACTGGGCCGCCGCCGGCACCACCGGCACCGTGACGGTCTATACCAAAGAGGCCTGCGGCTGCTGGACACCGGGACCGCTCTCTGTCGCGATCGCGGCCGACGGCAGCTTCGAGGTCCCCGGAGTCGACGTCGACGGCGAGTACGGCGTGCGCGTCGACTTCGACTCGGACTACGCTCCCGTGTTCCTCGGCGGCGGCTTCCCCGAGCCGACAGATCCCTTCACCGGAACAGCGGAGCAGGATTACGCGCTGCCCGCCTATGACGTGGACCTGATCGAGTACGTCTCGCTCTCGGGCCGCGTCACCTTCGAGGGTCGTCCGGTGGACGACGGTCTGATCCTCGTCATCCCCGACGGCGACGACGGCACGAATGCCTTCCCCGCCTCCACCGACAACGACGGCTACTACGAGGCTCAGGTCGTTCCCACCACCGACTACCGGGTCATCGTGCTTGCGCTGTACTCTGACGTCAAGCTTCAGGGATACGGCGGATACAACTACCCGCGCGACTACCTTGCCGACATCGATGACCTCAACGACATCGACTCCGACCTGGTCGAGGTCGGCGCGGGCGACGTCGACGAGATCAATTTCGCCCTCGAGGCGATCGATGAGGTGATCTTCGACCTCGAGGTCTCGCAGTGGTCCTCTGCCACCCCGCACTACACGGACTACACCGATGTGGATGTGCACCTGTTCGCGAAGGTCGCCGGCGAGTGGCAGCAGGTCGAGACCTTCACTTCTGATGAGGACGCCCTCGCCTACACCGAGCTTCTCGTCGGCGGAGAATTCCGCCTCGAGTTCTCGAAGGACGGCGTCGCACTAGCCGTGCATGACGTCTATTCCGAGGTCTACTACCCCTACACCGACTATGTCGAGGGCGAGGCGGCCTACAGTCCGGCCGCGTGCTTCCTCGACGTGGGCAATCTCACGCACGGCAACTACTACTACGGCGAGGTGTCGCTGGTCCCCGCTCCCGTGGGGTCAGAGTGCGGAGAGCCAGCGCCCGTGCTGCCGCCGTCGAGTTTCCCCGTCAAGAAGCCCAAGCCCGGGGCCGCTGCCGCGGTGACGGACGTGCAGACCGCGCCGACCTCCACCCCGACCCCGACCCCGACCGCCGAGCCCAGCGACACCCCGGACGACGAGAGCGCTGCTGACGAGCCCGGTGCAACCTCCGCGCCCGACCTCACCTGGGCCTTCTGGGTCGCCGGAGTACTCGTGCTGTTCGTGCTCGCCGGCGGCGCGGTCTACTTCGTCAGGCGCCGGCCCTAGGGCGATCCAGCGATTCTGGCCTATTCGGCGGCGATAACTGCCAGCTTTCGCTCTCGGTCGGCCGCTGCTAATACGGTGGGCGCATGAAGCCCTCCGTGCTCGTCGCCATCTGCGTCACCGTTCTCGCGTGGGCGAGCGCCTTCGTCGTCATCCGCTTCTCCGGTGCATCCTTCGAGGGC
>JAAFHU010000010.1 GCA_013297645.1 Actinomycetota bacterium | reverse complement strand
CTCACTGCGATGATCCATGAGAGGCCGACGTCGAGCCGGAGGGCGGCGATGATGCCGCCGACGGCAAGGATCGGCGCGCTCACCAGCAGGGTGCAGGTGACGAGCACGAGCATCTGCACCTGCTGCACGTCGTTGGTGGTGCGGGTGATCAGCGAGGGGGCTCCGAAGCGGCTGACCTCGCGCTCGCTGAACTCGCTCACCCGGTAGAAGACTGCCGACCGCAGGTCGCGGCCGACCGCCATGGCGGCCTTGGCGCCGAAGTACACGGCGACGATGGCGAAGACGATCTGTACGAGCGTGGCGCCGAGCATGATGACACCGACCCGCAGCACGTGGTCGGTATCGCCCGTGGCAACCCCGTTGTCGATGATGTCGGCGGTCAGGCTCGGCAGGTAGAGCGAGGCCATCGACTGGGCGAACTGGAAGACGACGACGGCCGCCAGCAGCGGCCAGTGCGGTTTGACGAAGCGCGCGATGAGTGTGAGGAGCATTACTGCAGTCCATTCCCTATGCCGAAGACGATGATGTTGGCGATTTCGCTGGTCTCCATCTGCACGTCGTCGTTGAAGCTCTCGATGGAGGCCGCGAAGGCGATGATGCGGATGATGTACGCAGCCTGGGCCGGTGGAACCCGTAGCCGCACCGACTCCCCCTCGAGCACCTCGGTGATGATGTCGACGAGTTCCCGCCGCACGTCCCGCCCGTGGTGGGACGGCTTCGTGCCGATCGCCGACATGATGCCGATGATGCCGGTGAACCGGGTGCGCAGGTGGAAGAGGATGTCGTTGACCTTCTGCTCGAGGGTCAGGTCGGGGTCGATGTACGACAGCGATCGCCGTATCGGCTCCGGGTCGAGAAAACGCTCGACGGCCGCTTGGATGAGCGAGTCCTTGTCGCCGAACGCGCGGAAGATGGTTCCCTCGGCGACGCCGGCGGCATCCGCGATCTGCCTGCTCGTGACGGCGGCACCGTGCTGGAAGAGCAGCGGGATGCAGGCGTCGATAATCGAGGCCTTGCGGTCTTCGGGGGCGAGCGGTCTCGCCCTGGTCGGAGTCTGTGCCACGCGCCCGACCCTAGCGGAGTGAGCACTCACTCACAAACCGCGATCTAGGCTGGCAGTATGAAGATCCGATCTGCTCTCGTGCTTGGTGCCTTTATCGCCATCTCCTTCGCCGTGGCCGCTTTCGGCGGCATCGCCACGGCCGAGAACGTCGACGGCTGGTACGCGACAGCGAACAAGGCAGCGTGGAACCCGCCGAACTTCCTCTTCGGCCCGGTCTGGACCCTGCTCTACACGCTGATGAGCGTCGCCGCGTGGCTGGTCTGGCGCGAGCGCGCCCGCGTCAACGTCAACGTCAACGTCAACGTCAAGCCCGCCCTGGTGATGTACGTCGTGCAACTCGCGATCAACGCCGTCTGGACACCCGTGTTCTTCGGCCTCTACCCATTCATCGGCGCGCCGGCGCTGTGGATCGCGCTCGCGCTGATCCTCGCCATCGACGTCACCGTGCTCCTGACGATGCTGCGGTTCTGGAAGGTGCGTCGCGTCTCGGCCTGGCTGCTGGTTCCGTATTGGGCGTGGGTGCTGTTCGCGACGACGCTCAACGCGGCACTCGCTATTCTCAATAGGTGAGCCTCGCCCTTCTCTCCGGTCTCGGCTTCGGCCTGTCCTTGATTATCGCGATCGGCGCCCAGAATGCCTTCGTACTGCGGCAGGGACTGCGACGCGAGCACGTGCTCGCCGTCGTGGTCATCTGCGCACTCTCCGACGCCGTGCTCATCGCCCTCGGGGTCGGCGGGCTCGGCACCCTGCTGCAGTTCGTGCCGTGGCTGCTCGCCGTGGTGCGGGTGGGCGGCGCGGGATTCCTTATCGTCTACGGCATCCTCGCAGCCCGCCGCGCCTTCCGGCCGGCGGCGCTGATCACCGAGGATGCGGGAACCAGCACTCCCCTCTGGACGGCCGTCGCCACCTGCCTCGCCCTCACCTGGCTCAACCCGCACGTGTACCTCGACACCGTCGTGCTGCTCGGCTCCGTCGCGGGAACGCACGGCGACGACCGCTGGTGGTTCGGGCTCGGGGCTGCCGCCGGCAGCATCCTGTGGTTCACGGCACTGGGCTTCGGCGCCCGCTTCCTGCGGCCGCTTTTCGCCAAGCCGCTCGCCTGGCGGGTGCTCGACGGTGTCATCGCGGTCGTGATGATCGCGATCGCCGTGTCGCTACTTCTCGGGCTCGCCGAATAGCGCGCTGATCGCCGCGACATCGTCGGGCGTGAGCGCCGTGGCGCCCGCCGACGCGTTCTGTGCGAGCTGCTCTGGCTTGGTCGCGCCAGCGATAACACTCGTCAGCCCGGGCTGGGCGAGCAGCCAGCCGAAGGTCGCCTCGAGCATGGTCAGCCCGCGCTCGGCGCAGAAGGCGGCGTAGGCCTCGAGCACGTCCCAGGGCGCCTCGGCGTGCACCTGCGGTCGGATCGCCATGACCCGGCTGTCAGCCGGGCCTCCGTCGCGGGTGAACTTGCCGGTCAGCAGGCCGTTGACAAGGGGAAAGTAGGGCAGGAATCCGAGTCCGTAGTGGGTGACCGCCGGAAGCACCTCGGCTTCGACTCCACGCACGAGGAGGCTGTACTCGTTCTGCGCGCTGATGAATTTGGGGTGGCCCGCCAGTTCGGCCTGGTACTCGGCGTCGGCTATCTGCCAGCCGCTGAGGTTGGAGTGGCCGATGTAGCGCACCTTGCCCTCGGCGATGAGCTCGTCGAGTGCGGCGATCGTCTCACCGATCGGTGTCAGCGGATCGGGCTGGTGCAACTGGTAGAGGTCGATCCAGTCCGTCTGCAGCCGGGCGAGCGAGGCCTCGACGGCCAGGCGGATGTAGCGGCGCGACCCCCGGGCACCCCAGTCGGGGCCATTCGCACCCTGCATGTCCATGCCGAACTTCGTCGCGAGCACGATCTGGTCGCGCTTGCCGCGGAGTGCGACGCCCATGAGGGTCTCGCTGAGCCCACGCTGCGAGCCGTAGATGTCGGCCGTGTCGAAGAGGGTGATGCCCGCCCCGATCGCCGCGTCGATGACGGCGTTCGTGCCCTCCTGGGTGCCGGTGAGGGTCTTCTGGCGACCGAAGTTGTTGCAGCCGAGTCCAACGGCCGAGACGCGCAGGCCGGAGCGGCCGAGGGAGCGGTATTCCATGATTCCAGCGTATGCCCCTCCCCCACAGCGACCTGAACTCCACCGCGCATGCCGACGGACCCCGAGTGTCGGATGCGGTGGCTACAGTCAGAACATGATCACCTCGACTCCCGCCTTCCTCCGTCGCGTCGGCAGCCCCATCGGGCGGCTCGAGATCACGAGCGACGGCACCGCCATCACCGGACTAGCCATCGAGCGCCAGGGTCACCTGCCATTCGAAGAGCTGGCCGAGAACAGCAACGAGCTCCTCGACCGTGCCGCGCAGCAGCTCACCGAGTACTTCGCCGGCAGCCGCAAAGATTTCGACCTGCCGATCTCGCTCACCGGCACCGAGTTTCAGCAGTCGGTGTGGAGCCAGCTCAACGACATCGGCTTCGGCGAGGTTGCCTCCTACGGCGAGCTGGGGATCGCCACCGGGCGTGCCACTGCGGGCCGGGCCGTGGGCGGCGCCGTGGGCGCCAACCCCATCCCGATCATCGTGCCGTGTCACCGGGTGCTGGCGTCGAACAGCCGCATCACCGGCTACAGCGGCGGCGAAGGCATCCCGACGAAGGTCTGGCTGCTCGCGCACGAGGGCATCACGCACAAGGTATGACGGCAATCCTCGGCGACGACGGGCTCGCCCGCTGCGCCTGGGGCGCCAGTGACCCGGAGTACCGCCGCTATCACGATGAGGAGTGGGGCGTGCCGCTGCACGGCGACCGCCCGCTCTTCGAGAAGATGAGCCTCGAGGGCTTCCAGGCCGGGTTGTCGTGGATCACCATCCTGCGCCGCCGCCCCGGCTTCCGCGAGGCTTTCCACGGCTTCGACCTCGCCGCGGTCGCCGCCATGACCCCGGCCGACGCCGACGCGCTCATGCTCGACGCGCGCATCATCCGCAACCGCGCCAAGATCGAGGCGACCATTTCGAACGCCCGCATCGCCCTCGACCTGACGAACGGCGACTCTGGTGCGCTCGACAGGCTGATGTGGGGCTTCGCTCCCCCGGCGCGCGCCCAGCACCCGGCGAGCTTCGCCGAGGTTCCGGCGGTGACCGCCGAGTCGACGGCGATGAGCACAGCGTTGCGCACACTGGGCTTCCGATTCGTCGGCCCGACCACGATGTACGCCCTCATGCAGTCGACCGGCATGGTCGACGATCACGTCAGCGGCTGTTGGCGGGCAGTCTGACTCACCCCACGGGCGGCTGCTGCGGCGGGTATGCCGGCGGCCGGGCGGCCGCGGGCACTGAGCCGTAGCCTGCGTAGGGCGGAGGCCAGCCGTAGGCGGCGAACCATTCCGGATGGTACTCGCCGCTGTTCCTCCCCCCGAGCATGAACGCCCACACGAAGGGCAGGAAGATGCCGAGCACGAGGAAGGAGCCGTCCTTGCCGAAGGCTCGTCCCGTGCGGTACATGCCGATGTACATGAATACCAGCGTGACGTAGCCGCCGGGCGGCACCAGAGCGAGCAGAGCGAGCCAGCCGGGCTGGCCGCCGATCTCGAGCCACTTCCAGTAGTTGTAGACCGGGACCCAGGCGATCCACCCCTCGACGCCGACCTTCGTGAAGAAGGTCGACAGCGCAATCGCCATGAGCACGTAGTAGGCGGCGGCGAATATCAGCGAGAAAGCGATGATGATCGCGTAGATCGCCAGAATCGTGCCAAGGGCGGCACCGAACACGTAGTCGTTGTCCATGACCTCAGACTATGAGATCGAGTTCTCCGGGAGCGCCGAACTCCAGTCGAATGTGATTGCTGCTCGCCCAATCGATGAGACCAGCAGCGTCGGCGTGCACCACGCCGGCCTCGAGCACCCGCCGGGTGAACTCGCCTTTCGCGTGCTTGTTGAAGTGGCTGAGCGCCGTGCGCCGGCCGTCGGGGCCCTGGGAGAGAACCCTCAAGTAGAGCGACTCCGCGGGCGCACGGCCCAGGTGGGCGTAAGCCTCTGACCGCAGGTCGAGGACCAGCCCACTGCGCTGCTCCAGCTCGGCCGATACGCCGGCACGCCAAAGCTTGCCGAGCCCCAGCCCGGGCAGGCGCGAGTCGTGCGACAGACGGTACGCGGGAATCGGGTCGTGCGCGCGGAGCAGGCCGAAGAGGGCGGAGCCGATCGCGAGATGGCGACCCGCGAAGGCGCGGGCCGCTGCGCTCAGGGTGCCCGCATCCAGCGCGTCGTAGATGACGCCCGTGTAGCGGTCGACCGCCGCCATGACCGGTGAGGCGAGCAGGGCACGATTGCGCTCGACCTCGAATCGCTGTGTCGTGCCGAGCTTGAGTGCGGCCGTCGATCGCTCGACCGATTGCGATAGCGCGTGCAGCGCCGCCAGAGCCGACTCGCGCTGCGGCGTGAGCGCGGGAAAGCCCAGAGCGCCGAGGTCGAGCGACGAGCCCTCGAGGCCGCCGTCACGCTTGGTCTCGGACGGCGGGAGGATCAGCAGCACGCTAGCTCTCGAGGAAGACGAGGGCCTTGTCGACGATCGTGGAGAGGGGCTCCATAGAGTCGAGGGTGATGCGGTCGGCCGTTGCGCTGGGGCCCTCCCACTCGGCGTACTCGTCGAGGCGCTGCTCGACCGCGTTCCAGGTGGGCTCGTTGATGTGCGGGATGTTGCGCTTGCGCGCTTCCAGACGCTCGCGGTGCACTGCGGGATCAGAGCAGAGCACCTCGATGAAGCTGAGGGTGTTGCCGTGCCGCGCGGCGAGGCCCACCCACTGCTCCCGCGCGGGAAGCACGGCATTCACCGCGTCCACGATGACACTGCGGCCCGATTCGAGCACATTGCCCGCGAGGGTCTCGGCCACCAGGTAGGCGGCGAGACCGGTCGGCTGGTCGGAGTCAATGCCTGCGCTGAGAATGGAGGACTCGATCTGGTCGACCGAGATCACCGGGAAGCCGAGCCGCTCGCGCAGCTCCTGCGCCACGGTGCTCTTGCCTGCACCGGGAAGCCCGGCCATGACTACGAGCAATTAGGCACGCGCCTTCGTCACTCGGAGAGCTCCGCGTCGCGGGCGACGATCGTCACGTTGTTGTTCTCGACCGAGAGGAAGCCGTCGGCGGCGTTGGCCTTGATGACCGTGCCGTCGGTGACCGTGATCCGCACCTCACCGCTGGCGAGGATCGCCAGCAGCGGCTCGTGGCCGCCGAGGATACCGATCTCGCCCTCGGTGGTGCGGGCCACGACCTGCTTGGCCTGGCCCGACCACACCTCGTTGTCTGCCGAGACGAGGCTGACCTGGAGGTCGGTCATGGTTAGCCGTTCTCCTTCTGGATCTGAGCCCACTTCTCCTCGACGTCGCTGATAGCGCCGACGTTGAAGAATGCCTGCTCTGCCACGTGGTCGAACTCGCCCTTGGCGATCGCGTCGAAGGACTCGATGGTCTCCTTGAGCGGGACCGTCGAACCCTCGACACCGGTGAACTTCTTCGCCATGTAGGTGTTCTGCGACAGGAACTGCTGGATGCGGCGTGCGCGCGAGACGGTGATCTTGTCTTCCTCAGAGAGCTCGTCAACACCGAGGATCGCGATGATCTCCTGGAGTTCCTTGTTCTTCTGCAGAATCTGCTTGACCGTCGTCGCAACACGGTAGTGGTCGGCGCCCAGGTAGCGGGGGTCGAGGATGCGGCTGGTCGAGGTCAGCGGGTCGACGGCCGGGTAGAGGCCCTTCGATGCGATCTCGCGGCTGAGCTCGGTGGTCGCATCGAGGTGCGCGAAGGTGGTCGCCGGGGCCGGGTCGGTGTAGTCGTCGGCGGGCACGTAGATTGCCTGCAGCGAGGTGATCGAGTGGCCACGGGTCGAGGTGATGCGCTCTTGGAGCACACCCATCTCATCCGCGAGGTTGGGCTGGTAGCCGACGGCGGAGGGCATGCGGCCGAGGAGGGTCGAGACCTCGGAGCCGGCCTGGGTGAAGCGGAAGATGTTGTCGATGAAGAGCAGCACGTCCTGGTTCTGCACATCGCGGAAGTACTCCGCCATGGTCAGCGCCGACAGGGCCACGCGCAGACGCGTTCCCGGCGGCTCGTCCATCTGGCCGAAGACGAGGGCGGTCTTGTCGAAGACGCCCGCCTCCTCCATCTCGCCGATGAGGTCGTTGCCCTCACGGGTGCGCTCGCCGACACCGGCGAACACCGACACACCACCGTGGTCCTGGGCGACGCGCTGGATCATCTCCTGGATGAGCACGGTCTTGCCGACGCCGGCGCCGCCGAAGAGGCCGATCTTTCCACCGAGCACGTAGGGCGTGAGCAGGTCGATGACCTTGATGCCGGTCTCGAAGAGCTCGGTCTTCGACTCCAGCTGGTCGAACGACGGGGGCTGGCGGTGGATCGGCCAGCGCTCGGCGAACTCGAACTTCTCACCGGGCTCGCCGTTGAGCACCTCGCCGATGACGTTGAAGACCTTGCCCTTGGTGGCATCGCCGACCGGCACGGTGATCTGGTCACCGGTGTCGCGAACCTCCTGGCCGCGCACAATGCCGTCGGTGGGCTTGAGCGCGATGGCGCGCACGAGGTCGTCACCGAGGTGCTGGGCGACCTCGAGGGTGATCTCGGTCGACTCGCCAGCGATGACGATGGTCGTCTTCAGGGCGTTGTAGATCGCGGGAATCGCGTCGTGCGCGAACTCGATGTCGACGACGGGGCCGGTGACACGGGCAACGCGGCCGATGCCGGTGGCCTGTGCGGCCGGGGCCTTCTTGGTTGCGGTAGCCATAGTTTCTCTCTTCTCTACTTGCTGCCCGAAAGTGCGTCGGCGCCGCCGACGATCTCGGAAATCTGCTGGGTGATTTCGGACTGGCGAGCGTTGTTCGCGAGTCGGGTGTAGTCCTTGATGAGCTTGTCCGCGTTGTCGCTGGCCGACTTCATCGCCTTCTGGGTTGCCGCGTGCTTGCTGGCCGCGGACTGCAGCATGGCGTTGAAGATGCGGCTCTCGATGTAGACGGGCAGCAGGGCGTCGAGCACGTCGCCGACCTCGGGTTCGAACTCGTAGAGCGGGAGAACCGCGTCGTCGCCCGGCTCGTCGACGCCCTCGACAACCTCGAGGGGAAGCAGGCGCACGACCTCGGGGCTCTGCGTCAGCATGCTCACGAAGCGGTTGTAGACGATGTGGATCTCGTCCACGCCGCCCTCAGAGGTCGGCTGCAGGAACTTGGCGACAACCGCGTCCCCGATCTCCTTCGCGGTCGAGAACTCCGGAGCGTCAGTCTCGCCGACCCAGCTCTGAACGAACTCGCGACGGCGGAAGGCGAAGTAGCCCACCGACTTGCGGCCCACGAGGTAGTAGACGATGTCCTTGCCCTGGCTGCGCAGTAGCGTCGCCAGCTCCTCGGCCTCGCGCAGCACGTTCGAGTTGAATGCTCCGGCGAGACCGCGGTCGGAGCTGAAGATGACGACCGCTGCGCGCTCGACCTTCTCCGGCTCGGTGGTGAGGATGTGGTCGACGTTCGAGAAGGTCGCAACAGCGGACACCGCGCGGGTGATCGCGCGCGAGTACGGACCGGATGCCTGCACTCGGGCGAGCGCCTTCTGAATGCGCGACGCCGAGATGAGCTCCATGGCCCGAGTGATCTTCTTGGTCGTCTGGGCAGACTTGATCTTCTGCCGGTAGACCCGAAGTTGCGCTCCCATGTTGTATCCCTGTATCCCGAGCTAGCGCTTAGCGCTTGCCCTTAACGATCTTTTCCTGAACGACTTCTTCAGGCTCGGTCGCCTCGAAGACCTCGGTGCCGACCGAGGCGAGCGGCTTGCCCTCGCCCGTCTGGAACTCGAGCTTGAACTTGTCGACGGCAGCATCGAGGTCTGCGGTCGTCGCGTCGTCGAGCACGTTGGTGTCGCGCAGGGTGCTGAGCACCTTAGTGTTGCGCGCGAGGTAGTCGTGCAGCTCCGACTCGAAGCGCAGCACGTCTTCGACCGGCACCTCGTCGAGCTTGCCGTTGGTACCGGCCCAGATCGAGACGACCTGGTTCTCGACGGGGAAGGGCGAGTACTGCGGCTGCTTGAGCAGCTCGGTGAGACGCGCACCGCGGGCGAGCTGGCGACGGCTGGCCGCATCCAGGTCGGAGGCGAAGAGCGCGAAGGCCTCGAGCGAGCGGTACTGGGCGAGCTCGAGCTTGAGCGTTCCCGACACCTTCTTGATCGACTTGACCTGGGCGTCACCACCGACACGCGAGACCGAGATTCCCACGTCGACAGCGGGGCGCTGGTTGGCGTTGAAGAGGTCGGACTGCAGGAAGATCTGGCCGTCGGTGATCGAGATCACGTTGGTCGGAATGTAGGCCGAGACGTCGTTCGCCTTGGTCTCGATGATCGGAAGACCGGTCATCGATCCGGCGCCCAGCTCGTCAGAGAGCTTGGCGCAACGCTCGAGCAGGCGGGAGTGCAGGTAGAAGACGTCACCGGGGTAGGCCTCGCGTCCCGGCGGGCGGCGCAGCAGCAGCGAGACGGCGCGGTAGGCCTCTGCCTGCTTCGACAGGTCATCGAAGATGATCAGCACGTGCTTGCCGTCGTACATCCACTGCTGGCCGATGGCCGAGCCGGTGTAGGGGGCGAGGTACTTGAAGCCGGCGGGGTCGGAGGCGGGGGCAGCGACGATGGTCGTGTACTCCATGGCTCCGGCATCCTCGAGCGCGCCCTTGACGGCGGCGATCGTGGAGCCCTTCTGGCCGATGGCGACGTAGATGCAGCGCACCTGCTTGTTGGTGTCGCCCGACTCCCAGTTGGCCTTCTGGTTGATGATCGTGTCGATCGCGATGGCCGTCTTGCCGGTCTGGCGGTCGCCGATGATGAGCTGGCGCTGGCCGCGACCGATCGGGATCATGGCGTCGATTGCCTTGATACCGGTCTGCATCGGCTCGTGCACGCTCTTGCGCTGCATGACGCCGGGGGCCTGCAGTTCGAGCGCGCGGCGCGTGGTGGCCTTGATCTCGCCGAGGCCGTCGATGGGCGAGCCGAGCGGGTCGACAACGCGGCCGAGGAATGCGTCACCGACGGGGACGGAGAGCACCTCGCCCGTGCGGGTGACCTCCATGCCCTCCTCGATGCCGGCGAACTCGCCGAGCACGACGACACCGATCTCGTTCTCGTCGAGGTTCTGGGCCAGGCCCAGCACGCCGTTCGCGAAACGGATCAGCTCGTTGGCCATGACGCCGGGGAGTCCCTCGACGTGCGCGATGCCGTCACCGGCGTCGATGACGTAGCCGACCTCGGTCGTGGCGGACTTGCCGGGCTCGTAGGCCTTGACGAAGTCCTTCAGCGCGTCGCGAATCTCGTCGGGGCTGATGGTGAGTTCTGCCATTGGGTTTCCTCTTCTTGTGAAGCGTGTAGCGGGCTAGGACGCCAGCTGAAGTCTGAGTTCGGTGAGCTTGGTGGCGATCGTGCCGTCGGTGACCTCGTCACCGATCTGCACGCGAACCCCACCGACGATCGCCGGGTCGATCACGTGGTTGATGCGCAGCTCGCGGCCCGAGCTCTTCGAGAGTGCCGCGGCGAGCCGGGTGAGCTGCTTCGCGTCGATGGCCGTGGCCGTGGTGACGGTGGCGACCGCGAGTCCCGCCTCGTCGGCGACAATGCTGGCAGCAGCGCGCAGCAGTGCAGCGATGCGGCGGCCGCGGGGCTGCTGCACCAGGTGGTCGAGGATCGCGACCGTCTGCGGGCTCGCCTTCGTGCCGACCAGCGTGGTGACCAGCGCGGACTTGGATGCGGCAGAGCCGAGCTTGCTGCCCACCGCGAGTTCGAGCTCAGCATTGGACGCCACGGCCGCACCGAAGGCGAACAGCTCCTTCTCGATGGCCGTGCTCGCCGAGGCGGACCGCGCGAGAACGCGGAACCCGACCTCTTCGATGCCGGCGAGCAGGTCGTCCCCGCTCGACCAGCGCTGTGAGACGACCGTGCCGAGCAGGCTCTTGGCCGACGCGCCGAGCGAGCCGAACAGGGAGTCGATGACCGCGGTCTTGCTGGCAGCCTCGGCCGACGAATCCGACAGGGCGGCAAGAAGCTGGGCGGAGTCGCCGATGACCCGGCCGGCGGAGAGCAGCTGCTCGCCCGTCGCCACGTCAGCCTTGGCGCCGGAGACTGCTGCCTTCGACGCGCTCAGCGCTTCCCGTGTTGCCGATCCCATTAGTTCTTCGCCTTCGCCTTTTCATCGGCTTCGAGCTCTGCGAGGAAGCGGTCGACGATCGCCGCCGACTTCTTGTCGTCGCTGAGGCTCTCACCGATGACACCGGAGGCGAGGTCGATAGCGAGCGATCCGACCTCGGCGCGCAGCGAGACGAGCGCGCTCTGGCGCTCTGCCTCGATGGAGGCCTTGGCGCTCGCAGTGACACGGGCGGCCTCGACCGTGGCCTGCTCCTTCAGCTCGGCGATGATCGCGTTGCCGTCGGCGCGGGCCTGCTCGCGGATGCGGGCGGCCTCGGCGCGGGCCTCAGCCAGCTGCTTCGTGTACTCCTCGAGCGCGGCGGCGGCTTCAGCCTGGGCGTTCTCCGCCTTGCTGATGCCACCCTCGATGATCTCTGCGCGGGCGTCGAGGGCCGTCTTGACCCGGGGCAGCACGTACAGCGTGAAGAAGATCGCCAAGCCCACGAAGACCACAGAACCCCAGATGAGGTCGGGCGTCGCAGGAAGCAGGGGGTTGAGGGGCGCGTGCGCGCCCTCACCCTCGGTTCCCTCTGCGAAGGGCAGGAAGAGTGACAGGAGCATGGGGAGACCTACGCCTGGCCCTGCGTGAAGATGAAGTAGGTCGCGATGCCGATGAAGGCGAGCGCCTCGGTGAACGCGATACCGATGTACATGAGCACCGTGAGGCGACCCTGCAGCTCAGGCTGGCGGGCGACCGACTCGATGGTCTTGCCGACGACGATACCCACGCCGATGGCCGGGCCGATGGCCGCGAGGCCATAGCCGATGGTTGCTACGTTGCCGCTCAGTTCAGCGATAACAGACACGATGTGTTTCCTTCCGGTTGGAGGATCCTGACGGGTGCCAGGGTCCCTGTAGTTCTTGAAGTTCTGGTGCTGGAGGTTCTAGTGCTCGTCGGCCAGCGCGAGCTGGAGGTAGACGGCGGTGAGGAGCGTGAAGACGTAGGCCTGCAGGACGGCGACGAGGATCTCGAATCCCGACCAGGCGAAGGCGAAGCCGAGGATGCCGACGCCGAGCGCGGACCAGCCACCACCGAGGGTGACGACGAAGTAGTTCGTCGCGAGGAAGAACAGCACCAGGAGCAGGTGGCCGACGAGCATGTTCATCAGCAGTCGCAGCGTCAGAGTGACCGGGCGCAGCACGAAGGTCGACACGAACTCGATCGGCGTGACGATGATGTACAGCGGCCACGGCACCCCGGGCGGGAACAGCGAGTTCTTGAAGAAGGCACCCGGGTGCTTCTTGATGCCCGCGTAGATGAAGGTGACGTAGGAGATTACCGCGAGCACGATCGGCAGGCCGATGAGCGAGGTGCTCGCGATGTTGGCCGGCGGAATGATGCCGGTGAAGTTCGCCGAGATGACGACGAAGAAGATCGTGGTGAGGAGCGGGAGGAAGCGCGCGCCGTCTTTCTCGCCCAGCAGGTCGGTGCCGATGTTGCGCGGCACGGCCAGGAGGTACTCGATCGCGCCCTGGAAGCGGGTCGGGACGATCTTCATGCGCCGGGTGCCCAGCCAGAAGACGAGAACGACGATCAGCGCCACGACGACGCGGATGATCATGATGCGGTTCATCTCGAAAGGCGTCCCGATGAACAGGATCGGCTCGGGGAAGAACTCCTCGACGGAAGGACCGACAAAGGGCTCCACGTCAGCAGTGACGAGAGGCAAGAAATGGGTGAGAGCGTGGTGTAGCAGCGCTATCTCCTGAATCGGGGCGCGAAATCACGCGGCGATGAAAATGTGGGAGGTCGATCGGGATCAACCCTATCAAGAGATTGCGTGCTGGCCGAATCCCTATATCTAGGGCGTATTACGCACCGTCCACCGGCGCCGGCGGGATTTCGACTAGTGGAATACGCGATTTCGCGATGACCACGAGATCGATGACGAGGCTGCCGATGACGGCAGCGATGACCGACAGGAAGAGCACTAGCGGGTTGATCCACGGCTGGTCCTTGAGCAGCACGAGCACGATGAGGAAGCCGACGAACTTGAGCAGCCAGCCGCCCATGACGGTAACGAGGAAGATGGGATTGAGGATGTCCCACGAGGTCAGCCGGCCCGCCAACAGGATGCTGGCCGCCGTCACACCGAGGAACAGGAAGGCGATCGCCGCCCCGATGAGCGCACTCGGGATGCCCCGGTCGGGGTCCGCGAGCCACCCCACGAGCGAGCCGACAACGGCGACTCCCCCGGCGAGGATCGCACCGTAGCGCAGGATGCGGGCGAAGACGGGTGCGGAGTTCATGACGGTACTTTCTCGGTCTCGGTCTCGGTCTCGGGATCAGGCTCGAGCTCGGCATCCCGCTCGTCCCGGGTGCGCCCGAAGAGCGGCAACAGGGTGAGGGCGGTGCAGACCACAAGGCCAAGGGCGATGAGCCCGGCGGCGATCGGCCACGAGACCACGAGGAAGGCGAGGCAGCCCAGGGAGAAGGCCGCCGTCCAGCCGTAGAAGATCAGGACCGCCTGCAGGTGGCTGTGCCCCA
The DNA here is from genome assembly GCA_013297645.1 of Actinomycetota bacterium. Classification (GTDB taxonomy): domain Bacteria; phylum Actinomycetota; class Actinomycetes; order Actinomycetales; family Microbacteriaceae; genus Conyzicola. The sequence goes on along the minus strand of JAAFHU010000010.1, from coordinate 14,541 downwards.
TGTCGATCAGCCGGTGGTGCAGGTGCTTGCGGTCGGCGGCAAACGGCGACTTGCCCGCGCGCAGGCGCCGCAGCACGGCGAGGGTGAAGTCGAGCAGCGGAACGATGAGAACCGCGAAGGGCAGCAGGATCGGGATGAACGCCGGCAGCAGCTGGCGTCCGCCCCAGGTCTCCGGGTCGACCTGGCCGGTGACCGACAGCGCGGATGCCGCCATGATCAGCCCGACGAGCATCGATCCGGCGTCGCCCATGAACAGCTTCGCCGGGTGGAAGTTGAGCGGGAGGAATCCGATGCAGGCGCCGATGAGCACGGCGGCGATCATCGTCGAGAGGTTGAAGTACTGGGTATTGCCCGCATCCACCGCCAGCAGGTAGCTGTAGACGAAGAAGACGCCGTTCGCGATGAGCGCGACCCCGGCCACGAGCCCGTCGAGGCCGTCGATGAAGTTGATGGCATTCATCACCAGCACGACCGCGAGCACGGTGATGACGAGCGACATGCTCGTCGGCAGGATGACGACCGTGCCGAAGGCGGGCAGGGTGTAGATCTGGATGCCCGACCAGGCGAGCACCCAGCCGGCGATGATCTGGCCGGCGAGCTTCGTCCACCAGTCGAGGTCCCAGATGTCGTCAGCCACGCCGAGGGCCACGATCATCAGCGCGGCGATGAGCAGTCCGATGACCTTCGACGGGTCGGCGAACACGATGCTCAGGGCGGGCAGCTGCGAGGCGATCGCGAAGGCCGTGACGACGCCGAAGAACATGGCGACGCCGCCGAGGCGAGGCGTGGGCCGCGAGTGCATGTCGCGCTCGCGGATCTTCGGGTAGAGCCGGTAGCGGTGGCTGAGTTTGAGGATGACGAACGCGAGGGCGAAGGTCACGACAGCGGAGATGCCGACGACGAGGATGTAGAAGACTATTCGCACCGCTCGGCCCCCACGATCGCGATGACTGCCTCATCGCTGATCACGCCGTGCCGCACGATGCGCAGCTTGCCGTCGGGCAGGTGCAGCGAGGTAGCGTCGACGATCGTCGAGCCGGTGGACGGGTCGGCCCCCGGGTAGTCGGTGCCGACGCGCCCGGCTTCGAGGTAGACAGCGACACGGTCGCCCAGTGCCGCCTCCGCGTCGAAGGCCGTCATCGCTGCCGGCTTGCCCGTGCGGTTGGCACTCGAGACGGCGAGCGGGCCCGTTTCGGCCATGAGCTCGAGGGCGATGTCATTGGCGGGCATGCGCAGGGCGACGGTGCCGCGGGTGTCGCCGAGGTCCCAGGCGAGTGAGGCGCGCGCCGGCAGGATGACGGTGAGGCCGCCCGGCCAGAAGGCCTCGACGAGGGCGCGAACCTCGTCGGGCACGCTCTCGGCGAGCGCGTCGAGGGTCGGGATGCCGGGAACGAGCACGGGCGGCGGGGCGCTGCGACCGCGGCCCTTGGCGTCGAGGAGGCGCGTGATGGCGTCGGGCTGAAAGGCATCCGCGGCGATTCCGTAGACCGTGTCTGTCGGAATGACGACCACATCGCCCTTGCCGATCGCCTGACGTGCGAGTCGCATTCCCGTCAGAAGCTCGGATTCGACGGAGGTGTCGTAGATGGCCATGGCTTACCCATGCTACTTGTGGCGGTAGCGTAGAACTGCCGTGGACCTCTACCTATTCGACTTCGACAAGACGCTGTACGGCTACAACTTTCTCCACCGCCTGCCCGCTCTCTCGCGTGCGAGCGGCGTCAGCCAGTACGACCTCGCCAGCGCGTGGTGGGCGGGGGGCTACGAGGCCCGCGCCGAAGCCGGTGAATGGCCGGATGCCGAGAGCTACCTCGAGAAGTTCAACGAGGTCACGACGGCCTCGCTCACACTGCGCGAATGGCAGGACGCGCGCATCAAGGCGATGACCAGGATCGACTCGAGCGTCGCGGCCCTGCGCCGCTGCGCAGGCCTCGGAGTGGTGTCGCTGTTCTCGAACAACCCGTCGATCTTCGCCGACTCCTTCTCGCGCCTCGCCCCCGATGTCGCCGAGATCCTCGGTCCCAACGTGGTCATCAGCTGCAGCCTGGGCGCTCGCAAGCCCTCTCCGGAGTCGTACACCCGGGTGCTCGAGCGCTACAACGCGCGACCGGAAGACACGTTCTTCGTCGACGACAACGCCGGCAACATCCGTGGCGCCCTCGACGCCGGCATCCACGGCCACCACTTCACCGACCCCCTGCTGCTCGACGAGGCGATCACCGCCTTCGCCGGAAGGAATTCATGACCGCCAAGCTGTTCATCTTCGACATGGACGACGTGCTGTACGACTACGACTGGCGCGTTCGCATGGCCGGGATGACTGAGCTCACCGGGCTCTCGCTCGCCGACATGCGCCGCTTGTGGTGGCACGACGAGGGCGAGTGGGCCGCCGAGGCCGGTGTCTTCGCGACACCGGAGGCCTACCTCGACGCCTTCCAGAAGGCAATCGGGATGACGGTGGACGAAGCGGAGTGGGTGCGCGTGCGCGCCTCGGCCATGACCCCCCGGCCCGAGTCGATCGCCGCCGTGCGCCGCGCCGCCGAGCTCGGCGACATCACCCTGCTCACGAACAATGGCGCGCTCAGCGCCAAGCACCTGCGGGCCCTGGCGCCCGAGCTCGTGCCCGTGTTCGGCGACCACCTCTTCACGTCGAGCGACTACGGTGCGCGCAAGCCCGATCCGGTGGTGTTCGAACGGGTGCTCGCCCGCTACGGACGGGATGCGAGCGAGGCCTTCTTCGTCGATGACATGGCGGTGAATGTGGCCGGGGCCGCATCCATCGGCATCACGGCGCACCTCTACCGCTCCCCCGCCGCGATGCTCGCGGCGATCGAGGGGTTCGGGGCTACGGCCTGACGAGCTGGGCGTTGCGCCCGACGAGCAGGTAGCCGATCCCGCCGAGGATCGGCGCGAGCGCGATCACGACGAACCAGAGGAACTTTCCCCCGCCCGTGTAGTGGCTCGAGCGCAGCAGAGTGATGAGGGCGATCCAGAACGCCAGAAACTGCAGGATGCCGAGGATCACCCAGAGCAGGACGAAGTCACCGAAGTCGAAGCGGTCGTTGCCGATCGCGGTCAAGAGAGTGTTCATGCACGCAGATTAGCGCAGGGCCGTCGTCGCGCGGTCGCGGCCGAGCAGGTCGCGGTGGCCGCTGATGGCGCGCCAGCCGTCCGCGCTGAGCAGTGCGGCGATCTGGGCGGCCTGCAGCTCGCCGTGCTCGATGACGAGGGTGCCGCCGTCGTGCAGCAGCCGGCGGGCCGTCGCCGAGACCTGGCGCACGACATCCAGCCCGTCCTCGCCGCCGTAGAGGGCGATCTCGGGGTCGAAGAGGCGCACCTCGGGGTCGCGTGGAACCGCGCCGAGCGGGATGTAGGGCGGGTTGGAGGCGACGACCGATACGGTGCCGTCGAGCTGCGGCAGCGCGTGGGCGAGGTCGATGAAGACCGGGTGGGCGTTGTCGGGGGCGATCTCGCGAAAGTTCTTCTTCGTCCACACGAAGGCGATCGGCGACACCTCGACGCCGAAGACCGTCGCGTTCGGAACCTCGTGTGCAAGGGCGAGGGCTATCGCCCCACTGCCTGTACCGAGGTCGACGGCAATCGGAGCGGGGCTCGCCGCGGCGCGCAGCGCGTCGATCGCGATGCCCGCCACCCCCTCGGTCTCGGGGCGCGGAACGAAGACGCCCGGGCCGACCGCGAGCTCGATCGAGCGGAACGGTGCGCGCCCGGTGATGTGCTGCAGCGGCTCACGAGCCGAGCGGCGCTCGACGAGCTCGGTGACGGTCACGAGATCCTCGGTGCCGAGCACCTCTCCGGTGATCGCCTTGGCCTGGACCGCGCCGCGGCTCACGCCGAGCACGTGGCTGATGAGCAGCTCGGCGTCCGCGCGGGGCGACGGCACGCCCGCGACCGTGAGCGCCTCGACGGCGCGCTCGAGCGAGGCGGCGATCGAGTTCGGGTTCATGGTCACGGCACCGAGCATTGCTACTCCGAGTCGGACCCGAGTTCGGCGAGGCGCGACTCTTCGTCCGCCTCAATGCAGCTCTGGATCACCGGCTCGAGCGCGCCATTCATGACGGCATCGAGGTTGTAGGCCTTGTAGCCGGTGCGGTGATCGGCGATGCGGTTCTCGGGGAAGTTGTAGGTGCGGATGCGCTCCGAGCGGTCCATCGTGCGGATCTGGCTCTTGCGGTAGACGCTGGCCTCGGCGTCCGCCTCCTCCTGGTACCGGGCGAGGATGCGGGCGCGCAGCACGCGCATGCCTGCCTCGCGGTTCTGCAGCTGCGACTTCTCGTTCTGCATGGCCACGACGATTCCCGTCGGGAGGTGGGTGATGCGCACCGCGGAGTCGGTCGTGTTGACCGACTGGCCACCGGGTCCGCTCGAGCGGTAGACGTCGATCTTCAGGTCATTCTGGTTGATCTCGACTTCTTCGGGCTCGTCGACCTCGGGGAAGACCAGCACGCCGGCAGCGGAGGTGTGGATGCGGCCCTGCGACTCGGTCGCCGGCACGCGCTGCACGCGGTGCACGCCGCCCTCGTACTTGAGGTGCGCCCAGATGCCCTCGGCAGGGTCGCTCGAGTTGCCCTTGAAGGCGACCTGCACGTCTTTGATGCCGCCGAGGTCGCTCGAGGTCTGCTCGATGATCTCGGTCTTCCACTTCTTCGACTCGGCGTAGTGCAGGTACATGCGCAGCAGGTCGCCGGCGAAGAGCGCGGACTCCGCCCCGCCCTCGCCCATCTTGATCTCCATGATGACGTCGCGCGCATCATTCGGGTCGCGCGGGATCAGCAGGCGGCGCAGCGTCTCCTCGACGGCGGGCAGCTGCTCGACCAGGCCGGGCAGCTCCGCCGCCAGCGACGCATCCTCTGCCGCGAGCTCGGTCGTCGCCTCGATGTCGTCGGTCAGCGTGCGCCACGCGTGGTAGGCCGCGACGATTCGGCTGAGCTCCGCGTAGCGGCGGTTGATCCGCTTCGACCGTGCCGGATCCGAGTGGAGGTCCGGATCCGACAGCTGCTTCTCGAGGTCTGCGTGCTCGGTCAGCAGGCCCTGTACTGACTCGAACACGATTAGTCTTCCTTGGTGCCGTTGGCTCCCGGCAGCGACTTCTGGATCTGCATGAGGAACTCGACGTTCGACTGCGTCTCTTTCAGCTTGCCGAGCACGATCTCGAGCGCCTGCTGCTGGTCGAGGCCGGCGAGGGCGCGGCGCAGCTTCCAGGTGACCTTGACCTCTTCGGCGCCGAGCAGCATCTCCTCGCGGCGGGTGCCGGAGGCGTTGACGTCGACGGCCGGGAAGATGCGCTTGTCGGCGAGCTGGCGCGAGAGGCGCAGCTCCATGTTGCCGGTGCCCTTGAACTCCTCGAAGATCACCTCGTCCATCTTGCTGCCGGTCTCGACGAGAGCGGTCGCGATGATGGTCAGCGAGCCGCCGTCCTCGATGTTGCGGGCAGCACCGAAGAAGCGCTTGGGGGGATAAAGCGCAGAGGAATCCACTCCACCGGAGAGGATGCGGCCGCTAGCGGGGGCAGCCAGGTTGTAGGCGCGGCCGAGGCGGGTGATCGAGTCGAGCAGCACGACGACGTCGTGGCCGAGCTCGACGAGGCGCTTCGCACGCTCGATGGCGAGCTCGGCGACCGTCGTGTGGTCCTCGGCGGGGCGGTCGAAGGTCGAGGCGATGACCTCGCCCTTCACCGTGCGCTGCATGTCGGTGACCTCTTCGGGGCGCTCGTCGACGAGCACGACCATGAGGTGCACCTCGGGGTTGTTCTTGGCGATCGCGTTGGCGATGGCCTGCAGAACGAGGGTCTTGCCGGCCTTGGGCGGCGAGACGATGAGGCCGCGCTGGCCCTTGCCGATCGGCGACACGAGGTCGATGATGCGGGTAGAGAGCTTCTGCGAGTCGTTCTCGAGGCGCAGGCGCTCGGTCGGGTACAGCGGGGTCAGCTTGCTGAACTCGACGCGGTTCGCGGCCTCCTCGACCGGCAGGCCGTTGATGGAGTCGACGCGCACGATGGCGTTGTACTTCTGGCGGCCCTGGTTGTTGTCGCCCTCGCGCGGCTGGCGGATCGAGCCGACGACGGCGTCGCCCTTGCGCAGGTTGTACTTCTTGACCTGGCCGAGCGAGACGTAGACGTCGTTGTTGCCGGGGAGGTATCCCGAGGTGCGCACGAAGGCGTAGTTGTCGAGAACGTCGAGGATTCCGGCGACCGGGATGAGCACGTCATCCTCGGTGATCTCCGGCTCGAAGTCGTCGCCGATGGGGCCGCGTCCGCCGCGCTTGCGGTCGCGGTAGCGGTTGCGCCCACCGCGGTCGTCGTCGTCGCCGAGCTGGTCGTTGGGGTTGGTGTTGGCGTTGCGCTGGTTCTGCTGGCCGCCCTGGTTCTGCTGGCCCTGCTGGCGCGGCTGGCGCTGCTGCTGGTTGCCGTTCTCTGCCGGCTGGCGGTCGCCACGGTTGCGGCTTCGGCTGCGGCTGCGGCCCTGCCCCTCACGCTGCTCGTCGGCGTCGTCGCCGTCGTTCGCGTTCTCGGAGTTGGCGGCAGCGGCGTCGAGCACGGCGTCCAGCTGGGTCTCGATGCCCGGGTCGCCCTTGGCGACATGGGCGGAGGCGGAGCGGGGGGCGAAGTCCTCTGCCGGTGCCTCGGCGGGCACAGCCGCCGGTGCCTCGGCGGCCGCGGCCTCGACGCTGGCGGAGGTGGCACGGCGCGGGGCGCGCTTCTTCGCTACCGGGGCCGCGGTCTCGGCGGTCTCGGCGACCGTCTCGGTGGGGTTGTCATTGGCCTCGTTGATTGCGTTCACGAGCTCTCCCTTTCGGAGTTTGGATGCACCGGCGATACCGAGCGCGGCCGCGAGAGCCTGCAGCTCTGGCAGCTTGAGCGCACTCGGTGCGGTGCGAGAGTCCACGCTCGGTGCGTGGACGTTGACGTCAGTCACTACTGGGGTTCCTTTCCCCTGCGCGGCTCTAGGTTCGAGCCGGAGGAGAGTTTTGCCTGTTCAGAACCACGCGAATGCGCTCGGTGTGAGTCAGCGCGGTTGAGTAAGAACAGTGCGGGTGAAGTGCAACCTGGGGAGCTGCTGGCTAGGCCAGTGCTTCTACCGGGTGCACAGTCACTGTAGCACCCTTGAAGTCCACGGCAGGCATGAGGGCCTTCCACGGTGCCCCGGGCGAGTTGGCGACGAGCTCGGCGGCCACTAGACGCTGGGCGGGATCGCTGGCCAGCACGAGCACCGACGGGCCGGCCCCGGAGACCACGGCCGGCAGCCCCTGCGCGCGGAGCGCACGAATGAGGTCGTCGGTCTGCTGCATCGCGCTCGCGCGGTAGTTCTGGTGCAGGCGGTCCTCGGTGGCGGCGAGCAGCAGCTCCGGGCTCTGGATGAGGGCGGCGATGAGCAGGGCGGAGCGCGAGACGTTGAAGATCGCGTCCTCGTGCGGCACAGACTCCGGCTGCAGGCTGCGCGCGAGCTTGGTCGACATCGTGGCCTCGGGCACGACGACGAGGGGCGAGACGCCGCGGTGAACCATGAGCTTCTTGTGGCGGGGACCGTCGGATCCGGTCCAGGCGATCGTCAGGCCGCCGAAGAGGGCGGGTGCCACGTTGTCGGGGTGGCCCTCCAACTCGGTGGCGAGGCGCAGCAGCGCGTCGGAGTCGATCTCGACGATGCCGTCGAGGAGCCCGCGCGCGGCCATGATCCCGGAGACGATGGCGGCGCCGCTCGAGCCGAGTCCCCGTCCGTGCGGGATGACGTTGTGCGCGACGAGGCTGAGGCCCGGCATGGGCTGCTGGTAGGCGTCGAACACATAGCGGATGGACTGCACGACGAGGTTCGTCTCGTCAGTCGCCACACCGGGATCGTCAGACGAGGCCTCCCCCACGCCGTGCACCTCGACGAAGGCACCGGGCTCAGGGCGAACCCGCACCTCCAGCTCGTCGTAGATGGCGAGCGCGAGGCCGAGGGTGTCGAGGCCGGGGCCGAGATTCGCCGTGGTGGCGGGGACCTTGACGGTCACCGACCGCCCAGCGAAGTCCGTCATTTGTGCTTCAGGCCGAGAACCGATGCGATCTCTGCCGTGTCGACAGGAACGATGGTCGGCGCCACGTCGGAGCCGTCGGCCGCCTTGAGCGCCCACGCGGGGTCCTTGAGGCCGTGGCCGGTCACCGTGAGCACGACGGTGGCGCCCTTCGGGATCTGCCCGGCCTCGGCACGCTCGAGCAGTCCGGCGACGCTGGCCGCCGACGCGGGCTCGACGAAGATGCCCACCTCGGCAGAGAGGATGCGGTATGCCTCGAGGATCTTCGCGTCGGTGATAGCGCCGAAATAGCCGTCGCTCGTCTCGCGCGCGGCGGTGGCGAGCTCCCACGAGGCCGGGTTGCCGATGCGGATCGCGGTGGCGATCGTGTCGGGGTTCTTGACCACGTGGCCGAGCACGATGGGCGCGCTGCCCGCGGCCTGGAAGCCGAACATGCGGGGCAGCTTGGTCGACTCGCCGCGGGCCAGCTCCTCGCTGTAGCCGCGGAAATATGCGGTGTAGTTGCCAGCGTTGCCGACCGGCACAATGTGGATGTCGGGGGCGTCGCCGAGAACCTCGACGACTTCGAAGGCCGCCGTCTTCTGGCCCTCGATGCGGTCGTTGTTGACCGAGTTGACGAGGTGAACGGGGTAGTTCTCCGCGAGGTCGCGGGCGATGTCGAGGCAGTCGTCGAAGTTGCCCTGCACCTGCAGCAGCTCCGCATCGTGGGCGATGGCCTGGGCGAGCTTGCCCATGGCGATCTTGCCCTCTGGCACAAGCACGGCGGCCTTGATGCCGGCGTGGGTGGCGTAGGCGGCCGCGCTGGCCGAGGTGTTGCCGGTGGAAGCGCAGATGACCGCCTTGGCGCCGTGCTCGACGGCCTTGGAGACGGCCATCGTCATGCCGCGGTCCTTGAACGAGCCGGTCGGGTTCATGCCCTCGAACTTGACCCAGACGTTGGCGCCCGTGCGGGCCGACAGCGCGGGAGCGGGGATGAGCGGGGTTCCGCCTTCACCGAGCGTGATGATCGGGGTCGCGTCGGTGACGTCGAGACGATCGCGGTACTCGTGGAGGACTCCACGCCATTGGTGCGCCATGGTTACAGGCCTTCAACTCTCAGGACGGATTCGATAGAACTCACGGCAGCGTTCGATGCGAGGGCCTCGACCGTGCTGGCGAGCGAGGACTCCGTCGCCGCGTGCGTTCCAATGACAAGGGTAGCGGTGAGGCTCTCGTCGCCATGACCGGTGACGGACTGCGACACCGTCTCGACCGAGACGCCGTGCTCGGCGAAGAGGGTGGCGATCGCGGCGAGCACGCCGGGCTCGTCGACGACGGTGAGGGTGATCTGGTAGCGGGTCGTCACGGCCGACATGGGGAGCACGGCGAGGTTCGCGTGCGTCGACTCGGCGACGCCGGGGCCGCCAACGACGTGGCGGCGGGCCGCCGAGACCAGATCGCCGAGAACCGCGGATGCCGTCTCCTTGCCGCCGGCCCCCGCGCCGTAGAACATGAGCGAGCCCGCGGCCTCGGCCTCGACAAACACGGCGTTCTTGGCCTGGTGCACGGTGGCGAGCGGGTGCTCGAGCGGGATGAGCGCCGGGTGCACCCGCGCGCTGACACCGAACTCGGACGTGCCGGGGATCGCGAGACGCTCGGCCACTGCGAGCAGCTTCACCACGTAGCCGGCCTTGCGCGCGGCCTGCACCTGCTCCAGCGTCACCTCGGTGATGCCCTCGCGGTAGACGGAGTCCAGCGGCACCGTGGTGTGGAAGGCGAGGCTGGCCAGGATGGCGGCCTTCTGGGCGGCGTCGTAGCCGCCGACATCCGCGGTGGGGTCTGCCTCGGCGTAGCCCAGTGCCGTGGCCTTGGCCAGGGCGTCCTCCATCGAGGCGCCCTCGGTATCCATGAGGTCGAGGATGTAGTTCGTCGTTCCGTTGACGATCCCGAGGATGCGCGTGACCCGGTCGCCGGCCAGGCTGTCGCGCAGCGGGCGGATGATGGGGATGGCACCTCCGACCGCGGCCTCGTAGTAGAGCTGTGCGCCGACCTGCTCGGCGGCGTCGAAGAGCTCGGGCCCGTGGGTGGCGAGGAGGGCCTTGTTGCCGGTAATGACGTCCGCGCCGCTGTTGATGGCCTTGAGCACGAGCGTGCGGGCGGGCTCGAGCCCGCCGATGAGCTCGATGACGATGTCGGCACCGAGGATGAGCGCCTCGGCATCGGTCGTCAGAAGCTCTCGCGGAATGCTCGGGCTGCGCTCGGCGTCGAGGTCGCGCACGGCGACGCCGATGAGCTCGAGGCCGGCTCCGGCGCGGCTGGCCAGCTCGTCGCCGTGCTCGAGCAGCAGCGCGGCGACGTTGGCGCCGACGTTGCCGCCGCCGAGCAGGGCGACCTTGAGGTTGCGGTATTCGATCATGCTTGCACTCCAGTGTCGCGGGACAGTAGGTCGGCCTCGGTCTCGCCCCGAACGAGCACGCGAGCGCGCCCCTCGTGCACGGCGACGACCGGCGGCCGCGCGAGGTAGTTGTAGTTGCTGGCCAGCGACCAGCAATAGGCGCCCGTGGCGGGAACCGCGAGCAGGTCGCCCGGGGTGACATCCCCGGGGAGGTACTCGGCGTGCACGACGATGTCGCCGCTCTCGCAGTGCTTGCCGGCAACGCGCACGAGGGCGGGGTCGGCGTTCGAGGAGCGGTTGGCGATGCGGGCGGAGTAGTCCGCTGCGTAGAGCGCCGGGCGCACGTTGTCGCTCATGCCGCCGTCGACGCTGACGTACTTGCGCACGGCGTCGGCGCCCACGACGACGTCTTTGATAGTGCCGACCTCGTAGATCGTCGTCGTCGATGGGCCGATGATCGACCGGCCCGGCTCGACCGCCACGACCGGCACGGGGATGCCGAGGGCGTCGGCGCGCTCGCTGACGATATCGGCGATGCGGCGGGCGATCTCGGCAACGGACAGTGCCTCATCCGCGCTGGTGTAGGCGATGCCGAAGCCGCCGCCGAGGTTGAGCTCGGGAACCGGGCCGCCAGCCAGCAGGCGCGCGTGCACGTCGAAGAGTCGGCGCGCGGCCTCGCCGAAGCCCTCGGACTCGAAGATCTGTGAGCCGATGTGCGAGTGGAGCCCAAGAAACCGCAGGGCCGGGAACGAGCGGATGTTCGCGACCGCCGCCGCCGTGTCGGCCAGCGTGATCCCGAACTTCTGATCCTCGCGCGCAGTCGCCAGGTAGTCGTGGGTGTGGGCGTGCACGCCGCTGTTGACGCGCAGGCGCACCGCCTGCGTCCGCCCGTGGCGCTCGGCCGCGGCGGCGACACGCTCGATCTCGATGAGGCTGTCGATGACGATGGCGCCGATGCCAACGCCGACGGCGCGGTCGATCTCGGCGAGGCTCTTGTTGTTGCCGTGCAGTCCGAGGCGGGCGGGGTCGACCCCGGCGGCGAGGGCGACAGCCAGCTCTCCCCCGCTGCAGACGTCGATGTTGAGGCCGGCCTCGATCATCCAGGCGGCAACCTGAGTGGTGAGGAAGGCCTTGCCCGCGTAGTAGACCTTGGCAGCGCTGCCGATCCGAGCGAACTCGCGGTCGAAGGCCTCCCGCGCCTCCGCGGCGCGGGCACGCGCGTCGGCCTCGTCGAGAACGAAGAGGGGCGTTCCGAATTCCTCGGCGAGCGAGGTCGCGCTGCGGCCAGCGATCTCGATTACGCCCTCGGGAGTGCGGCTCGCGGAGCGCGACCACACGGTCGGTGCCAGGGCGTTGGCATCGGCGGGGTGCACGAGCCACTCGGGCGCAAGCGGATTGACGGACACAGAAACCTCAGGCGATCGGTGAAGGTGGAGCGTGCGAACCCGGCGTGGTCCGGCGAAGCCGTAGTCCAATATACCGGCGGCACTCCGCCCACGGACGGCGGTCCCCGCACATCGACCGGTCGTGCACCCTGCTGAGGCATACCCCCCACATGGGGAATATCCCGCAATCGCACCGAAGAGGATTATTGCGAGCGTGGCCCGTACCCGCAGTGCCAACGACGACGCGTTCACGCTCATCGAGCTGCTCGTCGTCGTGCTGGTGATCGGTCTGCTCAGCGCCATCGCGATCCCGCTCTACCTCGGCCAGCAGGCGCAGGCGAAAGACGCTCAGGCGATCTCCGACCTCGGCCTCGCCCAGAATGCCCTGCTGCTGTACTCGACTGCGAACGAGGGCGGGTTCACCACCTCGCTCGACGACCTGGCGGACTACGGATACGCCAACTCGGAAGCCGTGACCGGCACCCGCATAGATATCGTCAGCGCTGACGACCGCACTTTCTGCATCGAGGCCGTCTCGAGCACGGGCACCAGCTTCCGTGTGGCCAACGGCACCGGCATCGTGCCCGGTGTCTGCCCCTAGCCGCAGCTGCCCAGCTGGCGCAGGGACGCGTCGTTGACGATCGCCTTGTCCGCGCCGATGGTGATCACGAGGTTGTCGTCGCGCACGGCGACGTCGTCGACCGTCAGGGCCACCGGCAGCCAGCGCGCCACGCAGATCGCGCGGGTCTGGAGTAGCGATGCGGCCACCGGGCCGAATCGGTCAGTGAGGTCTGCGGCCGAGGTGCGCACCCCGTTGAGACTCACACTCGTCGGCGTGAAGCCGATCTCGCCGCCGTCCGCGAAAGGCTCGACTCCGACGCCCACGTCAACAGAGAAGCCAAAGAGGCTGAAGACACTGGCGAACCGGATCTCGGAGTCGACGAGCTCGACCCGGTCGATCGCTGTGGCACTGAGGTTGTGGGCGATGCTCTGCACGCTCTTCTCGTTGACCGTGAACTCGATCTGCACCGTGTCGACGGGCCGCGATAGGTCGACCGGAATGCCCTCGGCGCGCAGGGCCACCCCACCCGTGAACTCGCCGAGTGTCACGTCGCTCACGCCGACGTCGACCTGCTCGAGCGTGCCCGTGATGACTTGCGCGATGACAGACACCCCGGCGATCTGCACCGACACGGGCTCGTCGGAGTCGAGGCTGAGCACCTCCTGCACCTTGTCGGTGATGTAGTCGGCGACCTGCTGGCGGGCCCAGGTGTCGACGCCCCAGAGCGCGCCGAGAACGACACCGACCGAGGCGAGCACCGTCGCGAGCAGCGTGCGCTTCTTCAGCCTCTTCCGTACGGCTGGCGCGGCGTCGGCCATGCTCACGCTCCGAAGGTCGGGCACTCGCCCTTGGTCGACAGTGCGCTGAGCTTGACAGCCGTTCCCGCGAAGCCGAGAACGAGGCTGTCGCCCTCCACGCGCGCCGATGAGAGCGTGAGCGCGGCGGGTAGGTAGGTGCTCACGCAGAGCGGAGCGGGTGCGACAAGCGCGGCGCCCGTGGGGCCGTAGGAGCCGTTGCGAACGTCTTCGAGGTCCACGGGCGATCCGTTGACGGCGACGGCGGTCGTCTCGAGGGCGATGACACCGTCGGCGGCCGTTGGCACCACGGTGAGCTCGACCGGGGTGGGAACCCCGCCGAAGTCGGCCTGCGTCGCGACGATAAAGGAGCCGTCGCTGAAACTGACCGTGCCGCCGGCGGGGACGACGGACTGCAGTGCGGTGGCGTCCAGGGTCACGGTTGCGGTGATGGAGTCGGCGGTTCCCGCGGTGTCGAGTGGCAGGCCCTGCGCGACCAGTTCCAGATCTCCCGACCCCTCCCCGACCGGCAGGCCGGAAGTCGAGACAGTGACCCTGTCGAGCGATCCGCTCGCAGCCTGGAGCAGGAAGAGTCCGGGGCCGAGGTCGACCGAGACCGGCGACGTCGAGCCGAGCGCACTGCGGATCGGCTTGGAGATCACCCCGCCCGCGGCGTCGCGCGCCAGCTTCTCTGTGACGAAGAAGGCTGCGACCACGAGGGCGATCAGCACCACGAGGACGATGACGGGGCCGACCCAGCGGCGCTTCTTCTTCGCAGGTGCGTAGCTCATGCCCTACATCCTGTCAGGCGCACTGACTCCGAGGAGGGTTAATCCATTGCGCAGCACCTGGCCGGTGGCGTCGTTGAGCCACAGCCGGGTGCGGTGCAGATCGGTCACCGGCTCGTCGCCAAGGGGCGTGACGCGGCAGTTGTCGTACCAGCGGTGGTATGCGCCGGCGAGCTCCTCGGAGTAGCGGGCGATGCGGTGCGGCTCGCGCAGTTCCGCGGCCTGGCGCACCACCCGCGGGAACTCGGCGAGGATGCCCAGCAGGGCGCTCTCGGTCTCGTGCGTCAGCTGGCTGGCGTCGAAGGAGTCACGCGTGACCCCCGAATCCGCGGCGTTGCGGGCCACCGAGCGGGTGCGCGCGTGGCCGTACTGCACATAGAAGACGGGGTTGTCATTGGTCTTTCGGCCCAGCAGGTCGAGGTCGACGTCGAGCTGCGAGTCAGCGCTCGAGCGCACGAGCGCGTAGCGGCCGGCATCGACCCCGACGGCGTCGACGAGGTCTTCGAGCGTCACGACGGTGCCGGCCCTCTTGCTCATGCGAACCGGCTCCCCGTCTTTGAGAAGGTTGACCAGCTGGCCGATGAGAATCTCGAGGTTGTAGTACGGCGTG
>JAAFHU010000001.1:6989-63826 GCA_013297645.1 Actinomycetota bacterium | reverse complement strand
CGCTGTGCAGGACACCACCCCCGGGGATGCCGACTACGCGTTCGTGGGCGGGCACGGCAAGCTCTACGAGCACGGCGGCTCGATCGCGACCATCGAGATGGGGGCGCGGCAGTATGTGGCCGCGCTGGGCAGGTTCCTGGAGGTGGATCCGGTCGAGGGCGGGGTGAGCAACGCGTACGACTACCCGGCCGACCCGATCAATGAGTTCGACCTCAGCGGGATGTCGCGAGACCCGGTGAGCTCCGGCTGCGGTTGCAAGACAATAAGCACTTACACAATGACCTGGGCAATTGGCAAGACTTCTAAAGTTGGCAGCGCTACGAACGCCATGAATGTCTTCTTGAGTAAGGCGAAGACGATCTTTCCGTTTTCTGTTAGCGGTTGTCCTAGGCTCTCCGACGGAGCGAAATGCAACCTCAACGTGGTACCGCCGTTTGATCTCCCGGAGACTAAGTCGACGGTGAGAGTCAACACGACTGCACGAAGCATGATGTTCACCGTGTTGACGACGGGCTATTTCCAAGGGAAGGGTTCGACAATCACGTTTTCGACATTTGAGAAGGATGGGGTGCTGTACCTCCGACAACATGGCGTGGCGTACGACACGACCCTCCTAGGAAATTTCGCCCATGATGTGCTCCTCACAGAGAGTCAGTGGTCCCATCAGGCCTGCAACCTTGCTGAGGCGCTGGGAACGGACTGCGCGATGGTAGCCAACTCGTGAGAGCGCGTCGATCGGTGAAGTTCTTCCTTTTGACGACGAGCGGCGGTGGACTTGGCGGAATCCTGGCGGCTGAGCTGCTTATTGCAATCCCGATGTTCCTCTTTGGTTCCGGAGGCGTCAGGGAATACTGGGGGTCGACAGCGGGTTTTGTTGGGTTGCTCGGGGCCCTGATCGGACTCGGTATTGGGACTGGTGTCGCCCTCGCTGGGTTCGCAGTTCGATACTTGAGGGACGGACGTAAGTTGGGGCGAATCCTTTCGTCGTATTTGCTCGCGGCCTTGGGAACGGCGCCTGCTTGGCTGTTCACATGCGGGGCACTACTCGACCTTGGTTGGTGGTGGCTTTTCGCGATCGCAATCCCCGCGGCTTGGTGGCTCCTGAAGAATTGGGGTCAAGACAGGCAAGGGTCGTAGGATGCCGACAACGCTGTGCAGGACACCACCCCCGGGGATGCCGACTACGCGTTCGTGGGCGGGCACGGCAAGCTCTACGAGCACGGCGGCTCGATCGCGACCGTGGAGATGGGGGCGCGGCAGTACGTCGCGGCGCTGGGCCGGTTCCTCGAGGTCGACCCGGTCGAGGGCGGGGTGAGCAACGCGTACGACTACCCGGCCGACCCGATCAACAAGCTCGACCTGACGGGCAAGTTCGATTCGGGTTGGGCATTCATCGGTAATTTGGTCAACGGTGCGGTCAACGCCGTGGGAAATGCGGTTCGCAGCGTTGATTGGGATACGGTGGCAGACGTCGCGGCTTTTGGGTTGGGCGTAGCGGGGCTGTTCGGTTGCGCCGTGTGTCTGGGCGCCTCGGTCGCAATCAGCGTTATCCACGGCACCGTGAAGATGCACCAAGGAGATACTTTGGGTGGCGCGGTAGAAATCGGCTTCGGTGCCCTCGGCGCGGTGGGTGCTGGTGCTCGCCTTGTCGTTGGGGCGGCCCGCGCCGCGCAGCTTGCTGCCAATGCCGCACGGGCGGTGCCTCCCGCAATCAAAGCGGCGGCCGCAACGGGGATCAAGTACAACAACTTCCTGCGCCTCCGATCGTTCACCAGAGGGTGGTCCATACCCGATGCCGCTATAACGGTCTATTCCACGTGGACTGGATTTACCTCAACCATCAACGCGTGCCGTAAGTACAAGTTGTGCTGATGAGCTGGCTAAAGTTCACGTGGGACAGCGGATTCGCCATCAAGGCAATACTCGCCTTGGTCGTTTGCGCTGTTGGAGGCTTTGCAATCTACGGTTACGTCCCCGTGGTGCCGCTTTTGGTCGCTGCGACGCCGCTGATCGCCGTGGCCATTCATCGCTACGTCAGGTTGACGCGCACCAGCACTGCTCCGACGGTGAGCGAAACTATTCGTCGAGCCCGATTCGGTGCGGTTCGGCCAAGCTCGATACTTGAAGACCGCCCGCTTGTGGGTGTGGTTCTAGGGCAGAACGGGAAGATTGCTGCATACGTTGCCATTATGCGAGACTCGAAGTCCTCGGCGACAGGGCTGATAACTGTAAGCCCCAGATGGCCGCGGCGTACTCGTTCGATTATTGACGGGCTTTCCACTTCCGAAACTCTCGCGAAAGCGCGCGACGATGGCGTTCAATTCCTTCCTCAGAGCGCCTACTCCGATGCGTTGTGGGAAATGGCCTTTACGAGGTGAATTGCGATCACTTCGGCGACTCGTGCTCTGGGCCCAGAGTTGGCACGTTGGGCCAAGGGCCTCTAATTGGCGGGCAAGCGACGTCATGTTGATTAGTACATCGCCGGTGAAGCAGATACTGACACCATCATCCTGCGGGTCAAGCCGCGATGGCCTCGCGCGATGATTTCGGCGCAAGAGCAGGTGCGTTTCGACGAGGCTCAGGCCGCCGCCGCATCGTGGGGCGCTATCTTCATTCCTCTGAGCACGTATTCCGACGCCCTGTGGACCAAGGCATTTCGACCGTAGTGCTACGGCCAGCGTGGGCTTGGGATGTGGGCATCCCCGACTGGGCAAAGGGAGTGAGTCGTGAGCGACGAAGTTGCCAGCTCGATTGGGATCTGGGTGGTGGTTGTTTTCACTGGTGTCATCGGCCTGTTCCTGCTTTACCGGGCTGGGCCAGGCTGGGCGCAGTTCCGGGAGACAAATGACGGCAACGGCTGATTCACTGGGGCGGCGGTGAGCTCGGCCTGCGCATTGCATGCATCGGGGTCGGAGTATTCACAATTGCCCTAGGAGTGACTGTTCGAGTCTGTTTCTGAAAGGAATCGCGGCTGCCTTCGAGGTTGATCCCTTTACTGTTCTGCAGTCGGGGCTCGCCTACCTCGTCATCACGCTCGACGCCTGGAAACAGAAATAAGGGGCCCGGCCGAAGCCGAGCCCCTCTCTACGCGAGCTAGTTGCGGAAGATCGCGATCAGCCGCAGGAACTCGATGTAGAGCCAGACGATCGTCAGCACGAGGCCGAAGGCGGCCTTCCAGCCGAGGCTGCGCGGGGCGCCCTGCTCGACGCCGTTCTTCACCGAGGTGAAGTCGAGCACGAGCGAGTAGGCCGCCATGAGGATGGCGAGCGGCCCGATGATGAGGCCGAGCGGGATGCCGGCGATCGAGGAGCTGTAGAGGCCCCACGGGTCCTGGTTGACGCCGGTCAGCTGCAGGCCGAGGTTGAGCAGCGAGAACAGCGCGTACGAGATGCCGGCGATCATGAAGATCTTGGTGGCGCGCTTCGATGCGCGCACCTTGCCGTTGGCGAAGAGCGCGAGCGTGACACCGAACACGATGAAAGTGCCAGCGACCGCCTGGAGGACAATGCCCTCGAGGCCGCGGACGTTCTCGAGCGTGAACGAGATGCCACCGAGTAACACGCCCTCGACGAGCGAGTAGGCGATGATCAGCGCCGGCGACGGCTTCTTCTTGAAGATGTTGACGAGCGCGAGCACGAAGCCGATGAGAGCGGCGGGCAGCGCCAGCGCGGGGTTGAAGGCACCGACAACGCCACCGACGAGAATGAAGACGAACATGATGAGTGTCTTGACGATGACGTCGTCATAGCTCATCCGCTCGGTCTCGGCTGGGGTGGCCGCGGGGCGGTTGTAGAGCTCGTCGAGCTCGGTCGACGAGGGTGCGGTGCGCGCAGCTGCGACCTGCGTGAACGCCGGGGTGTTGAATGCGGGATTGGACAGGGCCATTCGTGGTTCTCTCCTTATGGTTGGCGGTATGCCAACATCCCCCATTTTATGCGGGTGTACCCCCGGGCTGCCTGTGGAAAAGCCGTGACGCAGCCACGAGTCGGGCGGCCCAGACGCAGCCGGCGATGAGCACGCCCATGACGGCCAGGGCCTCGAGCATGCCGCCGTACTCGGCGTAGACGCCGCGCAGCAGAAGGCCGATGACGAGCACCGGAGCGGCGAACAGCAGGGTGATAGCCGGCCGGTGGCGCACCAGCAGCCAGCAGGCGACGGGCACCGCGAGGATTCCGACCACGGCAGGCCCGATGAGCAGGATGATCACGCTGAGCAGGCTCGGCAGCACGACCCAGATGCGCCGCCAGCCCGCGGCCGGCATCACCCACCATCCGACGACGTGCGCGAGGATGCCCATCGCCAGGGGGAAGCCGACATAGGCGCTGCCGCCCTGGATGGCGATCGCGCCAGAGACGATGAGCGCGAGTCCGCTGGCATAGCGCAGGCGGTAGGTGCCCCAGCGCAGCGGCAGTGATCGGGTCGGCTCGACGAAGGTCACTGGGAGGCCAGGAAGATCACGACGAGGGCGATTGCGAGCGCCAGGCCGATGCCGGCGAAGATCCAGCCGAAGAGCGCGAGCGGAGACGCGGCGCGCACCCGGGGGGTGGCTGCCGCCTCCGTCTCGACGGGCACGCCGCAGTGCACGCAGAACTTCCACTCGGGGCGCAGCTCGGTCTCGCAGGCCCAGCAGCTCGTCATGCTCCCCATGCTATTCGCGTAGCGTTGGGGCGTGACCCTCATCATCGGCCACCGCGGCGCGAGCGGATACCGCCCCGAGCACAGCCGTGCGGCCTACGAGCTGGCCTTCGCGCTGGGCGCCGACGCGGTCGAGCCCGACATCGTGGCAACGCGTGACGGGGTGCTTGTTCTGCGCCACGAGAACGAGATCTCGGGCACGACGGATGTCGCCCAGCACCCCGAGTTCGCCGCGCGCAAGACCACCAAGACCATCGACGGCGTCGCGCTGACCGGCTGGTTCACCGAGGACTTCACCTGGGACGAGCTGGCCACCCTCTGCGTGGTCGAGCGGCTCCCGGCGCTGCGCCAGCCCTCGACGAGCTTCAACGGGCAGCAGGGCATTCTGCGGCTGCGCGACCTCGTCGAGATCGTGGATGCGGCATCCGCCCGGCAGGGACGCCAGCTGCTGATGATCGCCGAGATCAAGCACGGCTCCTACTTCGAGTCGATCGGGCTGCCGCTCGACGAGCTGTTCGCTGCCGAGATCCGGGACTGGGCGTCGCCAGAGAAGCTGGTGGTCGAGTCCTTCGAGCAGAAGGTGCTCGCCAAGATCCGCGCTCGCGGAATCCCGGCCCGCTACGTCTTCCTCGCCGACCGCGCGGGGGCGCCCGCCGACCTCGTCGCCGCCTACGGCCCGACCGCGCGCAGCTACGCGAACCACCTCACCGAGGCGGGGCTGGCGCGCCTCGCGACCGAGGTCGACGGCGTGAGCGTCGACAAGCGGCTGATTGTTCTTCCCACCGGGAGCGTGACCGACTTTGTCGCGAGGGCCCACGACGCCGGGCTGCTCGCCTTCACCTGGACGCTCCGCGCCGAGAACAAGTTTCTCGCCAAGGCCTTCCGGGTCGGCGGGCCGCCGAGCGCCTTCGGCAACTGGATGGGGGAGTTCGGCGCCATCCTCGCCACCGGTATCGACGGCGTCTTCGCCGACCAGCCCGACCTGGTGGTCACGGCCCTCTCGCACCGACAAGCGCAGGTCACCGGTCGAAAGTAGAATTGGGCCGACATGACCTGGCTTGACGACTTCGACTCCCCCGAGCCCACCCAGGGCAGTCCCGTCGACGAGGCCCTGCTCGAGGGTCTCAACCCGGCACAGCGCGAGGCCGTCGAGTACCGCGGCCCGAGCCTGCTCATCGTCGCCGGCGCCGGATCCGGCAAGACGAGCGTGCTCACCCGCCGCATCGCCGGGCTGCTGCAGAGCCGCGAGGCGTGGCCGAGTCAGATCCTCGCGATCACCTTCACCAACAAGGCCGCTGCCGAGATGCGCGAGCGGGTGAAGCAGATCGTCGGGCCCGAGGCCGAGGGCATGTGGATCTCGACCTTCCACTCGGCCTGCGTGCGCATCCTGCGCCGCCAGGCCGAGGTCTTCGGCATGAAGCAGAGCTTCACCATCTACGATTCCAGCGACCAGCGCGCCCTGCTCAAGCGCATCATCAAAGAGCTGGATGCCGACGTCAACGGCTTCACCGCCGGCGGCGTCTCGAGCCGCATCTCGAAGCTGAAGAACGAGCTGACCGACCTCGAGACCTTCGCCCGGTCGGCGAACATGAACGACCCGAAAGAGGCCGGCTTCGTCGAGATCTTCCGGCAGTACTCCGCGGCACTGCGCCGGGCGAACGCCCTCGACTTCGACGACATCATCGGCGAGACCGTCTACCTCTTCCGCGCCTTCCCCGAGGTCGCCGCGCTCTACCAGCGCCGGTTCCGCCACGTGCTCGTCGACGAGTACCAGGACACGAACCACGCGCAGTACGCCCTCATCCGCGAGCTCGTTCGGCCGGTGAAGCCGCAGCACGTGCCGCCCGACACGCGCATGCGACTGGATGCGACGGGCGGCATCCCGGCCGCCTCCCTGACCGTGGTCGGCGACAGCGACCAGTCGATCTACGCGTTTCGCGGCGCCGACATCCGCAACATCGTCGAGTTCGAGCGCGACTACCCGAACACCCGGGTCGTGCTGCTCGAGCAGAACTACCGCTCGACCCAGAACATCCTCGACGCGGCCAACGCCGTCATCTCCAACAACTTCGACCGCAAGGCCAAGAACCTGTTCACGACGGTGGGCAGTGGGGAGAAGGTCGTCGGCTACACCGGGTACTCGGGGCACGACGAGGCGCAGTTCGTCGCCGACGAGGTCGAGGCGCTGCGCGGCAAGGGCGTGAACTACCGCGACGTCGCGGTCTTCGTGCGCACGAACGCGCAGACCAGGCCGCTCGAAGAGATCTTCATCCGCTCGGCGATCCCGTACCGCATCCCCGGCGGCACCAAGTTCTACGAGCGCGCCGAGATCAAAGACGCGATGGCCTATCTCACCCAGATCGCCAACCCGGACGACGACCTGGCCCTGCGGCGCATCATGAACGTGCCGAAGCGCGGCATCGGCCCCGCCACCGAGGCGGCACTGCAGGCCTACGCCCTGCGCACCGGCATGCCGCTGCGCGACGCGCTGCTCGACGCCGGCGAGATCGGCCTCGGCCCGAAAGTCACGGGTGCGATTGTGGAGCTCGGCACCCTGCTCAATGACGCCTCGGCGTTGGCGGCGACGGCATCCCCGGCAGACGTCCTCACCAAGGTGCTGCAGGACAGTGGCCTGTTCGCCTCGCTGAAGAACAGCGGCGACGCCCAGGATGCCGTGCGCGCCGAGAACCTCGAAGAGCTCGTCGGCCAGACGAAGGAGTTTCGGGTCGCAACCCCCGACGGTACCCTCATCGACTTCCTCACCTCGGTCGCGCTCTTCGCCGCCGCCGACGAGATCGACGACGAGGCTGGTTCCGTCTCGATCATGACCCTGCATACCGCGAAGGGCCTCGAGTACAACACGGTCTTCCTCACCGGGATCGAGGAGGGCCTGCTGCCGCATCAGATGTCGGCGAACGAGCCAGGCGGCCTCGCCGAGGAGCGCCGGCTGTTCTATGTCGGCATCACCCGCGCGCGGGAGCGCCTCTACGTCTCGCTCGCGACCTCGCGGGCGACCTTCGGCGACATCAACGTGTCGATGCCGAGCCGCTTCCTGCAGGAGATCCCGCCTGACCTCATCGACTGGCGGCAGTCTCCGGGCAACAACTTCAGCGGCGGCTTCCCCCGTGCGATCAACGCCCGCCGTGACGGCCGCACCGTCGGCTTCGAGAGCTTCGAGCTCGCCCCCGCGCCCCGGGTCAAGACGGAGTGGAAGAGTGCGATCACCGGAGCGGTGCGCGACAACGGCGACCTGACGCTCGCGGTCGGCGACCGCATCCGCCACACCGACTTCGGCGAAGGCCGGGTTGCCGCCGTGACCGGCGAGGGTGCCAAGCGCGTCGCCGAGGTGCAGTTCGACACGGCGGGGCGCAAGCGCCTCCTCATCAAGATCGCTCCGATCGAGAAGCTCTAGCGCGCTTTTGCGTAACTCCCGCTAGACCGCGCACCACGACCGATGGCCCCGACTCCCATGAGGGTGCGGGCCTCGGATCGGGGTGGGCATTTCGGGGGACAGATTTGTCCCCTCCATTGGGGCGAGAGCGCTCCCACGGTCGCGGAGTACCGTCATGACCACGAGCAGTAGAGACAAAACGAAGGTGCACCACATGGTCAACGTCGACCACCGATCACGCATTACCGGCCTAGCAACCGCGCTTCTTGCGCTAACCATCCTGAGTGCTTGCTCGTCCCCTCAGGCAAACAGCGTGCCCGGCGACTACCCCGATGTCTCGCTCGCCGAGACAAAGTCGCCGGCACAGCTGCTGCGCAATGAAGCAGCCAACCGCCTTCCCGCCGAGGTCATCGACCAGATCATCGAGTCGGAAGACGTATCGGTCGCCTGCCTCTCCGAGAAGGACGACCCCGACGGGCTGATCCGGTCGTGGCACTCGACCGCTGATGTTCTCATCAGCGACGACGGAGCAGCCGACGCCCAAACCCTCGTCAATGACCTCAGCGCCTCCTTCGAGGAGCAGGGCTGGACGGCGCGCAGCCTCGGCGGCAACGCGAGCGTCACGAGCAAGCTGCTCGAGAGCGAGACCTCGCTGGCCGACATCCAGATTGCCGGCTACAACATCAACGACACCCTGCCGTCGACCGGGCTCGAGCAGAAGGTCGAGCAGACCACCGTGCAGATCCAGGTGCACGGCCCGTGCGTGCGCACCGCGGGCGCCGACTCCGACGAGGTCACCAGCCTCGAGTCGTAGTTCACCGTGCGGCCACCGTCGCGTTAGCGGGGGTGTCTAGCCTGCGGGCATGCGCACCCGACTCCTCGCTGTCGCCGTCATCACCCTGGCCCTCGCGGGCTGCTCGTCGGAACCCGACGCTCTCACGCTCGTCGAGACGAAGTCGCCCGTGCAGCTGCTGCGCAATGAGGCCTGGTACCGCCTGCCCGACGTGATGATCAAGGAGGACTCCGAGACCAGCGACACGTCCGAGGCCTGCGACGACGACGGCGCCCTGCGGCTGTGGCGCTCGAGCACGATCGCACTGCTCACCAACTCGCAGGCGCCCCGCGCCGTCACCGCCGGCGACAACCTCTCTGCGACCTTCGTCGAGCAGGGGTGGGAGGCGCAGCGCTCCGAGGAGGAGGGCGCGGTGCTCACCGTGCTGACCAAGAAGTCGTCGGTCGCCACAATCGAGATTGAGGCGGTGTTGAAGACGGAGGAGCATCGGGCGTCGATTCGGATCACCGCATCCGGTCCATGCGTGATGACGGCGGGTGCCGATTCCGACGAGGTGCGCACACTCGAGGGCGAATAGCGCCCAGCGAGCGGGGGTAGGCTTTCCTGTGGCCAAAGTCTCTTGATGTCGAGCTAGTTTCGACGTGCCTGACCAAGCGCGGCGGCCCCAGCAATCACACGCGATAGGACAAAACCGTGGATCTTTTCGAGTACCAGGCCCGTGACCTGTTCGAGTCGTACGGCGTGCCCGTACTGCAGGGCATTGTCGCTGACACGCCAGAGGAGGCCGCGGCAGCCGCGGCGAAGATCGGCGGCGTTGTCGTCGTCAAGGCGCAGGTGAAGGCCGGCGGCCGCGGCAAGGCCGGCGGCGTCAAGGTCGTCAAGACCCCGGAGGAGGCCGCGACGGCCGCCGAGGCGATCCTCAAGCTCGAGATCAAGGGCCTGCCGGTCAACCGCGTCATGGTCGCGCAGGGCGCCGATATCAAGCAGGAGTTCTACTTCTCGATCCTGCTCGACCGCGCCAACCGCAGCTACCTCTCGCTCTGCAGCGTCGAGGGCGGCATGGAGATCGAGGAGCTCGCCGTCGAGCGCCCCGAGGCCCTCGCCAAGGTCGAGGTCGACCCGATCGCCGGCATCGACCTCGCCAAGGCGACAGAGATCGCGATCGCCGGCGGCTTCCCCGCCGACCTGGTCGAGAAGGTCGCTCCCGTGCTCGTCACGCTCTACGAGGTCTACAAGGGCGAGGATGCAACCCTCGTCGAGGTCAACCCGCTCGTGCTCACCGGCGCCGGCGACATCGTCGCCCTCGACGGCAAGGTGTCGCTCGACGAGAACGCCGGCTTCCGCCACCCGAACCACGAGGCGCTGGAAGACGCTGCGGCTGCCGACCCGCTCGAGGCCAAGGCCAAGGCCAACGACCTCAACTACGTCAAGCTGGACGGCGAGGTCGGCATCATCGGCAACGGCGCCGGACTCGTCATGTCGACCCTCGACGTCGTCGCCTACGCGGGCGAGCGCCACGGCGGCGTCAAGCCGGCGAACTTCCTCGACATCGGCGGTGGAGCATCGGCCGCGGTCATGGCCGCCGGCCTCGACGTCATTCTCGGCGACCCGCAGGTCAAGAGCGTCTTCGTCAACGTCTTCGGCGGCATCACCGCCTGTGACGCGGTGGCCAACGGCATCGTCGGCGCGCTCGAGACCCTCGGTGACTCTGCCACCAAGCCGCTCGTCGTGCGCCTCGACGGCAACAAGGTCGAAGAGGGTCGCGCCATTCTGGCCGCGGCCAACCACCCGCTCGTGACTCTCGCGACATCCATGGACGACGGCGCCGACAAGGCCGCTGAGCTGGCTTCGAAGTAAAGGTCTAGAACATGTCAATCTTCCTCAACAAGGACTCCAAGGTCATCGTCCAGGGCATCACCGGCGGCGAGGGCACCAAGCACACGGCGCTCATGCTCAAGGCGGGCACGCAGGTCGTCGGTGGCGTCAACGCGCGCAAGGCCGGAACCACCGTCGAGCACGATGGTGGCATCTCGCTTCCCGTGTTCGGCACCGTGAGCGAGGCCATGGCGTCGACCGGCGCCGACGTGTCCATCGTCTTCGTGCCCCCGGCCTTCGCCAAGGACGCCGTCATCGAGGCGATCAACGCAGAGATCCCGCTCGTCGTCGTCATCACCGAGGGCATCCCGATCCAGGACAGCGCCGAGTTCTGGGCGCTCGCCAAGCAGAGCGGCAAGACGCAGATCATCGGCCCCAACTGCCCCGGCATCATCACCCCCGGTGAGGCGCTCGTCGGCATCACCCCGGCGAACATCACCGGCAAGGGCCCCATCGGCCTCGTCTCGAAGTCGGGCACTCTGACCTACCAGATGATGTACGAGCTGCGCGACCTCGGCTTCTCTACGGCGATCGGCATCGGTGGTGACCCGATCATCGGCACCACCCACATCGACGCGCTGCGCGCTTTCGAGGCCGACCCCGACACCAAGGCGATCGTGATGATCGGCGAGATCGGCGGCGACGCCGAAGAGCGTGCCGCCGAGTTCATCAAGGCCAACGTGACCAAGCCGGTCGTCGGCTACGTCGCCGGCTTCACCGCTCCCGAGGGCAAGACGATGGGCCACGCCGGCGCCATCGTCTCATCGGGCGCGGGCACCGCGCAGGGCAAGAAGGAGGCCCTCGAGGCCGCCGGAGTCAAGGTCGGCAAGACGCCGAGCGAGGCCGCAGCGCTCATGCGCGAGATTCTTGCTTCGCTCTAACCCCGCATGACCGACGTAGCGCTCGACCAACTCCGCCGTTGGCTCGAGCGCTTCGGCGTTTCCGGGGCGCACGGCGACACCGTCGACGAGCTGTTCAAGACGGCGGGCATGGACGCTGTCGGCTCGCTCGGCCCGGCCTACGGTAGCTTCTTCCTGCGCTTCGGGATGACCGCGGGTCCCGCGGCCTCCCTCGACGCGCGGGCATTGGGCGACGCGCTCCGAGGCGGGCTCGAGGGCGTGGTCGCCCGCGGAGAGAGCGAGCTCGCGGCCGACCTCGCGCGCGCGATTGCGGCCTACTCGGCTGCCGTCGACGGGGGAGCGGATGTCGCTGCCGCCGCATCCAGCGCATCTCACCCGCTCTTCGACGCGCTGGCCGCATCGCTGTGAACCATGTCGAGACCCGGCTGCTCGAGGTCGTGAACCCCGACGGCCTGCACGCACGCCCCGCGGCGATGCTCGCCGGGGCCCTCAGCGGGCTGGACGCCGTCGTCACCCTCGAGAACCCCCGCACCGGCACGCCTCCCGTCGCGCTCACCGGGCCGACGTCGATCCTGCTGCTCGCCGCGCGCCAGGGCGACACACTCGCGGCGACCGCGCGCGGCGTCGACGCCCGCGCCGCCCTCGACGCCCTCGACACTCTGCTGCGGGCCGGCTTCGGTGAGACGTTGGACGCCGCTGCCCCTCCGCTTCCCGGCCCCCTCGGTGTCAGCCCCGGCCGCGCCGTCGGTCCCGTCGTGCAGATGCCGCCGCCGCTCACCGAGCCGCCCGCCCGCCCGAGCGACCCGGCACGGGAGGCCGACCGCATCGCCGCCGCCGGCGCGGCTGTCGCTGCCGATCTGCTCGACCGGGCGAGCCGCGTCGAGGGTGCGGCGCGCGAGATCCTCGAGGCGAGCGCCCTGCTGGCCACCGACGCGGGCCTGCTCGCGAGCGCCACCGCGATTGCCGGCGAGGGCGCAGAGCACGCCGTCTGGGTCGCGGTTACCGGCCTCGCCGAATCGCTCGCCGCGCAGGGCGGCCGAATGGCCGAGCGCGTCAGCGATGTGCACGACCTGCGCAACCGCCTTGTCGCCCGCCTGCTCGGGCGCCCGGTGCCCGGCGTGCCCCACCCGCAGGCCCCCTTCGTGCTGGTGGCCCGTGACCTCGCCCCCGCCGACACGGCCCTTCTCGATGCGTCGACCTGCCTTGCCCTCGTCACCGAGCAGGGCGGGCCCACCAGCCACACGGCGATCATCGCGCGCAGCCTCGGGATCCCGGCGATCGTCGCCGCGGCCGGCGCGCTCGACATCGCCGAGGGAACGATCGTGCTCGTCGACGGCACCACCGGGCGCCTGGAGCAGAACCCCGGCCTGGTGCAGATTCAGCGCGCCGAGGCTGTCGCCGTGTTCACCGGAACCGGCTCCACGAGCGATGGCCACCGGGTGCAGCTACTCGCCAACATCGGCTCCGCAGGCGACCTCGCCGCGGCGGTGGATGCCAACGCCGAGGGGGTGGGGCTCTTCCGCACCGAGTTCTGTTTTCTCGATCGCGAGACCGCGCCGACCGTCGACGAGCAGGTCGCGGCCTACCGCCCGGCTTTCGCGGCCTTCCCCGGTCGCCGGGTGATCGTGCGCACACTGGATGCCGGGGGCGACAAGCCGCTCGCCTTCGTCACCGACCCGGCAGAGGAGAACCCGGCCCTCGGCATGCGCGGCATTCGCACGTCGGTGCGGCACCCGCGACTGCTCGACGACCAGCTGCGCGCTATCGCCCTCGCCGCGGCCGCCGAGAAGGCGATCGTGGGGGTCATGGCTCCGATGGTCGCCACGGTTGACGAGGCCGAGCGCTTCGCCACCGCGTGCGCGAGGCACGGCCTGGCCAGATCGGGTGTCATGATCGAGACGCTGTCGGCTGCCCTGCTCGCGCGCGAGATCACCGCAGCCGTCAGCTTCACGAGCCTCGGCACCAACGACCTCGGCCAGTACGCGATGGCCGCCGACCGCATGCTCGGCGGGCTCGCCGCACTCAGCGACCCCTGGCAGCCGGCCGTGCTGCGGCTCGTCGCGATGAGCGCCGCGGCGGCGACGGCAGCCGGCAAGCCGATCGGCGTCTGCGGCGAGGCGGCGGCCGATCCGCTGCTCGCTGCGGTGCTGGTCGGCCTCGGCGCCGGCAGCCTGTCGATGGCGGCGCCCGCGATCGCCGCCGTCGCCGAGACGCTCGGCCGCCACACCCTCGACCAGTGCGAGCGCGCTGCGGCCGCCGCTACCGCTGCCCCCACAGCGGCACAAGCCCGCGCCGCCGTAGTTTCGATCCTCGGCTGACTCGCAATAGGGTGAGTTCAGCGGACGGTAGCCGAAGCCGTCCAGAACGGGGCGCACGCATGTCGACACTGTCTACGAGACGCCGATGGGTGGCCTGCATCGCCCTCACCGCGGCACTCGCCACAACCCTCTCCGGTTGCTTCCTTCTTCCGCCGGGGCCGAGCGACAAGCCGGACACGCAAGAGACCACCGACTCGGCCTTCGCCGAGTACTTCGACCAGGAGCTCGAGTGGGATGCCTGTGGCAGCCTCGAGTGTGCCACCATGTCGGTGCCGATCGACTGGGAGGACGAGCAGAGCGACTCCGTCGAGATCGCCCTCGCCAAGCAGCCCGCCTTCGATGACGCCAAGGGCACTATCTTCGTCAATCCCGGTGGACCGGGTGGATCGGGCGTCGAGTTCGTCGAGTACGCCGTCACCGACGACCTCGCCGATAACTTCGATGTCGTCGGGTGGGATCCCCGCGGTGTCGGCGCCTCGACCCCCGTCGAGTGCTTCGACGACGCAGGCAAGGACGCGTCGCTCTACGACACCTTCGACGAGCCGTACCAGACCGAGGGCTGGATCGACGAGCTGACCGACGAGCTCAAGGACTACGCGGCGGCCTGCGACGAGAACACCGGCGCACTGCTCGGCAAGCTCGACACCGTGAGCACTGCCCACGACCTCGAGCTCATGCGTTACCTCATCACCGGCGACGAGCCGCTCGACTACCTCGGCTACTCCTATGGCACCTTCATCGGCGCCGTCTACGCCGAGCTGTTCCCCGACAACGTCGGCCACTTCGTGCTCGACGGTGCCATCGACCCGCAGGTCGAGGCCTTCGACGAGCTCGTCGTGCAGGCCGTCGGCTTCGAGGACAACCTGCGTGCCTACATGGCCGACTGCCTCGCCAACTCGGGCTGCCCCTTCACCGGCACGCTCGACGACGCCATGGCCCAGGCGGGTGTGCTCATGGGCAGCGTCGACGGCGCCGGCCTCGTCTCCTCCGACGGCCGCGAGCTCGACTCTGCAACCGTGGGAACCGGCGTGGCGATGTCGCTGTACTCGAGCGACTACTGGAGCTACCTGACCGACCTGTTCAACGGGATCAAGACGGGGGACGCCGATCCGGTGTTCTTCCTCGCCGATGTCTACAACAGCCGGGATGACGACGGCAGCTACGCCGACAACGGCGTCGAGGTCTACCAGGCCACCACCTGCGTCGACAACGACTGGACCGAGGACTCCGCCTCGACCCTCGAGCGCCTGCAGCAGATCAGCGAGGCAGCACCGACGATCGGGCCCTACATCACGCTCGACGACTACGCCGTACTCGATGTGCTCTGCACCAACTGGCCCTACCCGGCGGCCGACTTCCCCTCCGAGTACGACGCGAAGGGCGCCGCGCCGATCATGGTGATCGGCACGACGAACGACCCCGCGACGCCCTACGTCTGGGCGCAGGCCCTGGCAAAGCAGCTCGACAGCGGCGTGCTCGTCACTGTCGAGGGCGACGGCCACACGGCCTACAACGGCGACAACGACTGCGTCAACAGCGTCGTCGACCAGTACTTCCTCGACGATGTCGTTCCTGACAAAGACCCGAAGTGCTAGCCGTCTGACCGAGAGTCTGCGTGAGCGGGCGGAGCGTGCCGGGTAGTTTTGACCCGACATGAACCGCTCGCTCACTGCTCTGTTCGCGGCCCTCGAGGCGGTGATCGTCGTCGGTGTCGGCATCGGCATCCCACTCGTGCCGCTCACCGTGCTCTGGGCGGTGCAGTACGGCTTCGCCGTCGACTGGGCCGTCTTCTGGCGGGCATCGGCCGACACCTGGCTCGTCGGCCACGGTGTCGACCTGCAGGTCACGCTGGACTCCATCCTCGCCGCGAGCATCGGGGCACCGGCCGACACCGCGTTCCCGGTCACCATCGCGCCCCTGGGATTCGCGCTCCTCACCCTGCTGCTCGCTCTGCGGGCCGGCCGCCGGGTCGGCGAGACCCGCTATCGCACGCTCGGCGCGCTCGCGGCCCTGGCGACCTTCGTGCTGCTCAGCACCGGTATCACCCTCACGGCGCTGTTCCCGCTCGCGCGGCCCTCCATCGCCCAGGGCATCGTTCTTCCCACCCTCGTCTTCGCCCTTGGATTCGGCATCGGGCTGCTGAGAACCGCGCGCGCAGAAGGGGATGACAACGGCAGCTCCCTGCGCGACTGGATCAGCGACTGGTCGCCCTCGGTGCGCGCGCTCGTGCGCACCGCACTGCAGGGGGGTGCTGCCGCCGTCGCGGGCATCCTCGCGGTGAGCGCGGTTCTGGTCGCCCTTCTGCTCGCGGTCAACTACGCCGCGGTGATCGCCCTCTACGAGGGCACGCACGCCGGGGTGGTCGGCGGTCTGGCGTTGACGCTCGGCCAGCTCGGCTTCATGCCCAACCTCGTGATCTTCGCGGCGAGCTGGCTGGTCGGCCCCGGCTTCGCGATCGGTGCCGGGTCGAGCGTCAGCCCGCTGTCGACGGTGCTCGGGCCGGTGCCGTCGATCCCGGTTCTCGGAGCGTTGCCCACGGGCGACCTTGCCTGGGGATTCCTCGGGCTGGTGGTGCCGGTCGTCGTCGCGTTCCTTGCCGCCGCGCTGCTGCGGTCGCGCCTGCTGCGCGAGCTCGACGTGGAGTACCCGCTCGCCTGGCTGGGCGGCACGGCAGCGGCGATGGGCGTCGTCGCCGGGCTGCTGCTCGGGTTGCTCGCCCTGGTCTCCGGCGGCGCGGCCGGCCCCGGTCGCCTCGCAGAGGTGGGCCCGGACGCCCTCGCCGTCGGCCTGCTCACCGCTCTCGAGGTCGGCGTCGCCGCTGCTCTGGGACTGCTCGCGTCGCGGCAACGGTAGGCTTTCACGGTGCTCTCGCTCGTCGTTCTCATCTCCGGAGGCGGCTCCAACCTCCGCGCTCTGCTCGAGGCATCGCAGGACGCGGAGTTTCCCGCACGGGTCATCGCGGTCGGTGCCGACCGTGACGCCGAGGGCTTCGAGCACGCCGAGGAGTTCGGCATCCCCACCTTCTCGGTGGCCCTCTCGGCCTTCGCCGACCGCGACGCGTGGGGCGATGCCCTGCTCGAGCAGGTGCGGCTGTGGAACGCCGACCTCGTCGTACTCAGCGGCTTCATGAAGCTCCTGCCGCCACGCGTGGTCGCCGCTCTGTCGCCGCAGCTCATCAACACCCACCCGGCCTACCTGCCGGAGTTCCCCGGTGCGCATGGCGTGCGCGACGCCCTCGCCGCCGGCGTGAGCGAGACCGGGGCCAGCGTCATCATCGTCGACAACGGCGTCGACAGCGGTCCGATCATCTCGCAGCAGCGCGTGCCCGTCCTTCCCGGCGACACGGAGCACGACCTGCACGACCGCATCAAGATCGTCGAACGAGAGCTGCTGCTGCAGGCCGTGCTCGACATCGCCAACGGACACGTCGACCTGAAGGAGCTCGCATGAGCGGACCCACCCACGACCCCGCCCTCTACCGCCCGCGCGACGTGATCCCGATCACCCGCGCACTGGTCAGCGTCAGCGACAAGACCGGGCTCGTCCAGCTGGCGCAGGAGCTGGCGGCTGCCGGGGTCGAAATCGTCAGCACCGGTGGCAGTGCCGCGGCCATCGCCGCCGCGGGCATCCCGGTGGTGCAGGTCGGCGACGTGACCGGATACCCGGAGTCGCTCGACGGGCGGGTGCGCACCCTGCACCCCGTCATCCACTCGGGCCTGCTAGCCGACCTGCGGCTCGAGTCGCACGAGGCCGAGCTGGCGGCGCAGGGCATTGCCCCCTTCGAGCTCGTCGTCTCGAACCTCTACCCCTTCGTCGAGACGATTTCTGCGGGGGTGGCAGGAGACGACGCGATCGAGCAGATCGACATCGGCGGACCGGCCATGGTGCGCGCCTCGGCGAAGAACCACGCGAACATCGCGGTCATCACCTCACCCGACTCCTACGACCAGGTGAAGAAGGCCCTCCTGCTGGGCGGCACCACCCTCAAACAGCGCCAGCGCTTCGCCTCGGAGGCCTTCGCCCACACCGCGGCCTACGACGCCGCCGTCGCGACGTGGTTCGCCTCGTCGGTCGCCAAGCCCTCCGTCGCCTCGCTGCACGTCACGGCCACGCTCGCGAGCGAGCTGCGCTACGGCGAGAACTCGCACCAGAGTGCCGCCCTCTACGTCGAGTCACAGGGCCACGGCATCGCCCAGTCGACCCAGCTGCACGGCAAAGAGATGTCGTACAACAACTACGTGGATGCCGACGCGGCCGTGCGGGCCGCCTACGACTTCGACGAGCCCGCCGTCGCCATCATCAAGCACGCGAACCCCTGCGGCATCGCCGTCGGCCGCGGAGCGGGCGACCCGGTCGCCAGCGCCCACGCCCGTGCGCACGCCTGCGACCCGCTCTCCGCCTTCGGCGGCGTCATTGCCTCGAACCGAGCGATCACGGCCGAGGCGGCCGAGTCGATCAAAGACATCTTCACCGAGGTCGTCGTCGCGCCGGGCTTCGAGCCGGAGGCGCTCGCGGTGCTGCAGGCGAAGAAGAACCTGCGCCTGCTGCAGCTCCCCGCCGACTACGCGCGGGATCGGGAGGAAATCAAGCAGATCAGCGGCGGATTCCTCGTGCAGTCGACCGACAGCTACGAGGGATTCAGCAGCGCCGGCTGGACGCTGGTGGCCGGCCCCGCGGCCGACCCGGCGACGATGGCCGACCTCGAGTTCGCCTGGCGCGCGGTGCGCTCGGTGAAGTCCAACGGCATCCTGCTCGCCCACGACGGCGCCTCGGTCGGCGTCGGCATGGGCCAGGTCAACCGCGTCGACTCCTGCCACCTGGCCGTCAGCCGCGCGGGCGACCGCGCCGCGGGCTCGGTCGCGGCGAGCGACGCGTTCTTCCCCTTCGCCGACGGGCCGCAGATTCTCATCGACGGCGGCGTGCGCGCGATCGTGCAGCCGGGCGGGTCGATCCGCGACGACGAGGTGATCGCGGCCGCCGTCGCGGCGGGCGTCACGATGTACCTTACGGGCGAGCGGCACTTCTTCCACTAGCCCGCAGATCGAGCGTGTCGAGATCTAGCGCCTAGGCTCGAGGCATGTTGTCGAGCGTGCGCCACCTTCCCCTGCCCCGTCGCATTGTCGCGTCGCTCGTGTCGTCCCTCGCGGTCGTCGTCGTCGCGCATGTGGCCACGGTGCTCGCGTTCTTCATCTCCTACGACTTCGCTGCGAGCGCGATCGGCCGCATCAACGCCTACTTCGCCCCGTCGAGCTTCGTCACCTTCGTGGTGCTGGCGGCTCTGGCCTTCATCGGTGTCTTCACTCGCTGGTACCTCGCGCTGCCGGCCGGCCTCGTCGCGGCCGTCGCCGGGGCGCTGGTCGGCACGACCTTCTCGGTCGTCCAGACCGGCGCGGTGCTGAGCGCCGAGTGGGTCGTCGCGGTGTTCGGCACTCTGGGCGGCTCGAACCTGTTCTTCGTTGTGGCGCTCGTTGTCAGCGCCGCGGCGCTCGGCCTCGTCGCGTGGCACAAAGTGGTCGAGGCGCGGGTCGGGGCGCGCTCGCGCAGGATCGCGCTCATCCGCCTTCCCGCATCCAACCTCGCCGAGGGCGAGGTCACCCACATCGAGCGCAGCCCGGTCGACCCCGATCTCGCCGACGAGCAGTGGGACGCGTATGTCGCCGCCCTCACGGACAACGGCTGGACCACGGTCGAGGTGCATCCGGCACCCGACATGGCCGACTCCGTCTTCGTCGAAGACGCCGTCGTGCTCTTCGGCCGCACCGCCGTGCTGACCAGCCCGGGTGCCGAATCCCGCCGCGGCGAAGTGGCCGATGTCGAGACCACGGTTCGCGAGCTCGGCCTGAGAATCGAGCGGATCACCCTGCCGGGCACCCTCGACGGAGGCGACGTTCTCAAGGTCGGCACGACCGTCTACGTCGGCCGGGGTGGCCGCACCAACGCGGAGGGCATCCGCCAGTTGCGCGCCATCGTCGCGCCGCTCGGCTACACGGTCGTCGCCGTCCCGATCACGAAGGTGCTGCACCTCAAGAGCGCCGTCACCGCCCTGCCCGACGGCACCGTCATCGGGTACCCGCCCCTCGTCGACGACCCGAGCATCTTCGGCCGCTTCCTGGCCATGCCCGAGGAGGCGGGGGCCCACGTCGTCGAGTTGGCGGCCGACACCGTGCTCATGGCGGCGTCCGCACCGCAGAGCGCCCAGCTCATCCGCGAGCTGGGATACACGGTGGTCACGGTCGACATCAGCGAGTTCGAGAAGCTCGAGGGCTGCGTCACCTGCCTCTCGGTGCGGGTGCGATAAGAAAAGCTTGCACTGCGGCAAGGAAAGCCCCTAGTCTGAAAGGCTCTGAAGACGACACGGACTCCCAGGGGGATGCAATGACACAGACAGTTCTCGCCACGGCCACGATCGACGCCGGCGCTGTCTATGCCGCTCCGTGCCGAGTCACGCGCTCTCGATAGCGCACCCCCTCCTCGTCGTTTAGTCCTCTTTCTCCCGCCGCGTCTGCGGCTCTAAGGCTCTGTCATGACCACTTCACCGACCTCTGTCGGCACTGTCCGCGCGCTCGCCCGGCTCTACCCCTTCGCCCGGGCGGCGCTGCCCCGGCTCATTCTCGGCACCATCGCCTCCCTGCTCTCGAACGTCGTCGCGCTCGCCATCCCGCAGGTGCTGCGCGGTTTGGTCGACGGCCCGCTCTCGACCGGTGACAGCTCGCTCGTCGTGCCGATCGTGCTCGTCGTGGTCGTGCTGGGTGTGAGTGAGGCGCTGCTCTTCGCGCTGCGCCGCGTCTTCGCGCTGATCCCGACGACGCATGTCGAGGCCGGCATGCGCAACGCCTTCTACGCGAAGCTGCAAGACCTGCCGGTGTCCTTCCATGACCGGTGGGCCAGCGGGCAGCTGCTCTCGCGCATGATGAGCGACCTCGGACTCATCCGCCGGTGGCTCGCCTTCGGAATCATCCTGCTCATCGTCAACGTGGTGACGGTCGTGCTCGGCCTGATCTTCCTCGTATCGATCTCGTGGGTGCTCGGCCTGATCTTCGTCGTCTGCTCCGCGCCGCTGTGGATCTTCAGCTACAAATTCGAGTCGAAGTACTCCGAGATCTCGCGCCGCAGCCAGGATCAGTCCGGCGACCTCGCGACGGCTGTCGAGGAGTCGGTGCACGGCATCCGCGTGCTCAAGGCCTTCGGCCGCGGGCGCCACGCGCTCGCCAACTTCGCCACGCAGGCCGACGAGCTGCGCCAGACCGAGATCGCCAAGGCGAAGGCGATCGGCGGCATCTGGCTGTGGATCGTCGTCGTGCCCGATGTCACCTTCGCGATCGGCCTCTTCGCCGGCGTTGCGCTCGCTGTCAACGGCCAGCTGACCGTCGGCCAGCTCGTCGCCTTCTTCGCGACCGCGACCGTGCTGCGCTTCCCGGTCGACTCGATCGGCTTCCTGCTGTCGATGACCTTCGACGCGCGCACCGCGACCGACCGCTACTTCGAGGTCATGGACTCGGTGAACACGGTCGTCGACCCCGAGTCGCCGCAGGCCATCACCACGCCGCAGGGCCGGCTCGTCTTCGAGAACGTGCACTTTCGGTACCAGGACGCCCCCGACGGCCAGCGCGACCTGCTCAATGGCATCGACCTCACCATCGAGCCGGGCGAGACCATGGCGATCGTCGGCCTGACCGGCAGCGGCAAGACCACGCTGACGGCCCTGGCCACCCGCCTCTACGACGTCACCGGCGGCCGCATTACCCTCGACGGCGTCGACGTGCGCGACCTCAGCCGCGACCAGCTGCGAACGCACATCTCGATGGCCTTCGAGGATGCGACGCTGTTCTCCGACTCGGTGCGCGCCAACGTGCTCATGGGACGACCGGATGCCGGCGACGCCGAGCTCGAGAAGGCCCTCGCGATCGCGCAGGCCGACTTCGTGCACGAGCTGCCGCAGGGACTCGACACCACCATCGGCGAGGAGGGGCTCAGCCTCAGCGGCGGGCAGCGCCAGCGGCTCGCGCTCGCGCGGGCTGTCGCCGCTGACCCCGAGGTGCTCGTGCTCGACGACCCGCTCAGCGCGCTCGACGTCGACACCGAGGCCCTTGTCGAAGAGGCCCTGCGCCGCGTGCTCGCCTCGACGACGGCACTCGTCGTCGCCCACCGCCCCTCGACCGTGGCGCTCGCCGACCGCGTCGCCCTGCTCGAGAACGGCCGCGTCACCGCGGTCGGCACCCACCACGAGCTGCTCGCGAGCAGCGACCACTACCGCTACGTGATCTCGAGTCTGGATCCCGAAGGCAACGCTCTCGAAGGGGAGGTCACGCGATGAGCATGCTCGGCACCGCGGACGAGGACCGCCAGAACCTCAGCACAGAAGAATCCCGCGCGGTGCGGCAGCGCTCGCTGCGCCTGCTCGGCTCGCTGCTGCGCCCGCTGCGCACCCGCGTCATCCTCACCGCCCTGGTCGTCGTCGGCACGACGGCTGCCCAGGTGGCCGGTCCGGCGCTCATCGCCTACGGCATCAACCAGGGCCTGCCCGCGGCGCTGAAAGCCGACTGGATGCCGATCGGGCTCGCCTCCGGGGCCTTCGTGGCCACCGGCATCCTCGGTGCGGTCTCGATGGCCTGGTATGTCGTGCTCACCGCGCGCGTCAGCCAGGCCGTGCTGCTCGACCTGCGCAAGCGCGTGTTCAAGCAAACCCAGGACCTCAGCCTCGACTTCCACGAGAACTACACCTCGGGTCGCATCATCGCGCGGCAGACGAGCGACCTCGACGCTATTCGCGAGCTGCTCGACGGCGGGCTCAGCCAGCTCGTGCAGGGCGGGCTGTTCATGCTGTTCGTCGCGATCGCGGCCTTCATCGTCGACCCGGTCAGCGCGGGCATCCTCATCGGCGCCCTGCTGCCCTTCGCGCTGCTCAGCCGCTGGTTCCAGTACCACTCGGCCAAGCGCTTCCGCCGCACCCGTACGGCGTCGGCCCGCGTGATCGTGCACTTCGTCGAGACCATGCGCGGCATCCGTGCGGTGCAGGCCTTCCGCAAGGAGAAGCGCAACGAAGCCGAGTTCGGCGACCACGTCGAGGAGTATCGGGTGGCCAACGCCCGGGTCTTCCGCCTGTTCAGCATCTACGAGCCCGGCATCGTGCTCATCGGCAACGTGACCCTGGCAATCGTTCTGCTCGCCGGCGGCCTGCGGGTGGCCGAGGGCAGTCTGGCGATCGGCTCGCTGCTCGCCGCGCTGCTCTACTCGCGGCAGTTCTTCATGCCGACCTACGACATGGCGATGTTCTACAACTCCTACCAGTCGGCGGCGTCGGCGCTCGAGAAGATCTCGGGCGTTCTCGAGGAGACCCCCACGGTGTCCAACCCGACGACGCCGATCGACCTGTGGCAGGCGAAGGGCGAGCTCGAGTTCGACCGTGTCGCCTTCTCGTACACCCGGGACTCCGTGGTGCTGCCCGAGTTCGACCTGCACATTCCGGCGGGGCAGACCATCGCGCTCGTCGGCACCACCGGTGCGGGCAAGTCGACGCTGGCCAAGCTCATCTCGCGCTTCTACGACCCGACGAACGGCCGCCTGCTGCTCGACGGTGTCGACCTGCGGCGCATGCACCCGAAAGACCTGCGGCGGGCGATCGTCATGGTCACCCAGGAGGCGTACCTGTTCTCGGGCAGTGTCGCCGAGAACATCGCGCTCGGCAACCCCGGCGCCTCGCGCGAGCAGATCATCAGCGCGGCCAAGGCGGTCGGAGCCCACGAATTTATCGAGGCCCTTCCCCACGGATACGACACGGATGTCAACAAGCGCGGCGGGCGCGTCTCGGCCGGGCAGCGCCAGCTGCTCAGCTTCGCGCGCGCGTTCCTCGCCGACCCCGTCGTGCTCATCCTCGACGAGGCGACCGCCTCGCTCGACATGCCGTCGGAACGCCTCGTGCAGCAGGGGCTGCAGACGCTGCTCGCCGACCGCACCGCGATCATCATCGCGCACCGCCTCTCGACGGTCGCGATCGCCGACCGGGTGCTGGTCATGGAGCACGGGATCATCGTCGAGGACGGCTCGCCCGCCGAGCTCATCGCGGGCACCGGCCGCTTCGCGCAGCTGCACGCGGCGTGGCGGGAGTCGCTGGTCTAGCGGGTCGCAGTTCTCGGCTCGGGTCTCGCGGGTCGAGGCCTGACCCGCAACAGACTCACCAAAAAGAGGACATTCTTGGCCCCCATGCAGACGGGGGTCACGATGTCCTCTTTTTGGTGAGTGTCCGGGGGACTTCCCGCGGAGGCATGTAGCGACCTGCGGAGACTGCCCGAGTCGTGGAGCGTGTGCGACTAGTGGAAGTTGCGCGACACCGTGCGCCCCGCGACCGGCAGCTCTTCGAAGGCATCCGCGATGAGGTTGGTGACGCCCTCGGACGAGCGCTCGAG
Source organism: Actinomycetota bacterium (assembly GCA_013297645.1). Taxonomy (GTDB): domain Bacteria; phylum Actinomycetota; class Actinomycetes; order Actinomycetales; family Microbacteriaceae; genus Conyzicola. The sequence goes on along the minus strand of JAAFHU010000001.1, from coordinate 39,551 downwards.
GATGCCGCGGATGATGAGGGCGGGCGACTCCCGGGCGACGCGGCGGTAGCGGTTCCACACGCCGACCGTGCAGATGATGTTGATCATGCCGGTCTCATCCTCGAGGTTCATGAAGGTGACGCCGCCCGCGGTCGCGGGGCGCTGGCGGTGGATGACGACGCCGCCGACCTCGACGCGGCGCTCGGACTCGGCGGTCTTCAACGCCTCGGCAGAGAGCACCCCGCGCTGGTTCAAGAACTCGCGCACGTGCCGCATCGGGTGGTCGTCGGGCGAGATGCCCGTCGCCCACAGATCGCTGATGACCTGCTCGGCGGCAGTGAGCAGCGGAAACAGCGGGGGCTGCACGGCGACGAAGGTGTCGGGCAGGTAGTCGGCCTTGTCGAGGGCGGCGTAGCCGGCGTCCCAGATGGCCTCGCGGCGGGTCATGCCCAGACCCTCGAAGGCGCCGGCGGAGGCGAGGGACTCCAGCTGGGCGGCACTGAGGCCGACGCGGCGACTGAGGTCGGCGAGGTCGCGGTAGGGGCCGCGGTCGCGCTCGGCCACGATGCGGGTGGCGACATCCACCCCGATTCCGCGCACGGCGGCGAGGCCGAGCCGCACCGACAGCCCGCGGTCGCGGCGGTGCTCATCGGTGTGCTCGGCCGTCTTCGGGTCGAAGAGGCCCACCGGGGGCTGCTCGGTGTCGGTGCAGGCATCGCGCGATGACGGTTCGAGCGTGCCCTCGAGGCCCGCGTGCACCCCGCTGAGGTGCACGTCGGGGCCGAGCACCTCGACGCCGTGGCGGCGGGCGTCGGCGGTGAGCGAGGCGGGGGAGTAGAAGCCCATCGGCTGCGCGCGCAGCAGGGAGGCGAGAAAGGCGGCGGGGTAGTGCAGCTTGATCCACGAACTGGCGTAGACGAGCAGGGCGAAGCTGATGGAGTGGCTCTCGGCGAAGCCGAAGTTCGCGAAGGCCTCGATCTTGTCGTAGAGGCTGTCGGCGAGCTCGCCGGTGATGCCGTTCTCGGCCATGCCCGTGTAGAGCTTCGCCTTGAGCGACGAGATCTTCTCCAGCCCGCGCTTCGAGCCCATAGCCCGGCGCAGCAGGTCGGCGTCATCGCCCGAGCAGTTGCCGATCGTCATCGCCATCTGCATGAGCTGCTCCTGGAAGAGCGGCACCCCCATGGTGCGCTCGAGCACCGGCTCGAGCAGCGGGTGCGGGTAGGTCACCGGCTCCTTGCCGAGCTTGCGGCGGATGTAGGGGTGCACCGCCCCGCCCTGGATCGGCCCCGGCCGAATGAGCGCGATCTCGATGACGAGCTCGTAGAAGCGCCGCGGCTGCAGGCGCGGCAGCGTGCCCATCTGCGCGCGGCTCTCGACCTGGAACACCCCGACGGAGTCGGCGCGGCACAGCATGTCGTAGACGCCCTTCTCCTCCTTCGGCATCGTCTCGAGCGACCAGTCGTCGACCGTGTGGTCGCGGATCAGATCGAAGCTGTACTGCAGGGCCGCGAGCATGCCGAGCCCGAGCAGGTCGAACTTGACCAGGCCCATCCACGCGCAGTCGTCTTTGTCCCACTGCACGACCGTGCGGTTCTCCATGCGGGCGTGCTCGATCGGCACGATCTCGCCGATCGGCCGCTTGGTCAGCACCATGCCGCCCGAGTGGATGCCCAGGTGCCGCGGAAACTTCAGCACCTCGGTCGCCAACTCGATGACAGCGGGCGGGATGTCGCTGCCCTCGCCCACGGAGACCGACGACCACGACTCGATCTGCTTCGACCACGCATCCTGCTGCCCCGGGCCGTAGCCGAGTGCCTTCGCCATGTCGCGCACCGCGAACTTCGGACGGTAGCTGATGACGTTCGCCACCTGGGCCGCGTTGCGCCGGCCGTACTTGCGGAAGACGTACTGGATGACCTCCTCGCGGCGGTCGGAGTCGAAGTCGACGTCGATGTCGGGCTCCTCCTCGCGCATCGCAGAGAGGAAGCGCTCGAAGGGTAGGCCATAGCGGATGGAGTCGACGGCCGTGATCCCCAGGAGGTAGCAGACCGCGGAGTTGGCGGCCGAGCCGCGGCCCTGGCAGAGGATCCCCTCGCCCTTCGCGAACATGACGATGTCGCGCACGATGAGGAAGTAGCCGGGGAAGTCCTTCTGCTCGATGACCTCGAGCTCGCGCTCGATGCGCCGCGTCACCGCATCGTCGGCGCGCGGGTACTTCACGGCCGCCGCCTCCCACACCAGCTGCCGCAGCCACGACATCGGCGTGTGCCCCTCGGGGACCTCCTGGCCGGGCAGCCCCGGCTTCATCGAGCGCAGCGCGAAGGACAGCTGGTCAGAGAACTCCACGGTGCGCTCGATCGCCCCGGGATAGCGCGCGAAGCGCGCGGCCATCTCCTCTCCGCTGCGCAGGTGCGCCGCGCCCGACGGCAGCCAGCCGTCGAGGTCGTCGAGGCTGCGGCGGGCGCGCACGGCCGCAATGGCGCTGGCGAGCTGCCGCTGCGCCGGCCGCGCAAAGTGCACGTTGCCCGTGGCGACGGCCGCGAGAGAGCGTCGCCGCGCGATCGCGTACAGCGCGTCGTTGTAGGTCGAGGCGAGGGGCTCGCCGTTGTCGATGAGCTCGACGGCGACGTTGTCGCGTCCGAACAGCCAGACGAGGCGGTCGACCTCGCGGGCCGCCGCCTGCTCGCCCTGCAGCAGGGCCTGGCGCACCGTGCCTTTGCGGCATCCGGTGAGTATGAGGAAATCGTTGGAGGACTTCTCGGCGATGGATTCGAGGTCGTAGACCGGGTGCCCCTTCTCTGCGCCGTCGGCCAGTTGGGCGGTCGTGATGACCTCGCTGAGCCGGTGATAGCCCTCCTCCCGCCGGGCGAGCACGAGCAGGTGGCTGCCCTCGGGGTCGGGCTCGCCGTTCTGCGGCTTGGTCAGGTCGAGCGAGAGCTCGGCGCCGAAGACCGTCTGCAGCTCTGGATACTTCTCGGCGGCCTCGGCCATGCGCACGATGCCGTAGAAGCCGTCGTGGTCGGTGATCGCCAGCCCGTGCAGCCCCAGGCGCGCGGCCTCCTCGGCGAGCTCCTCGGGCTGGCTCGCGCCGTCGAGGAAGCTGAAGGTCGAGTGCGCGTGCAGCTCGGCGTAGGGCACCTTTCCGGCGACATACGACGTCGGCGCGATGTAGGGCACGCGCTTGCGCGAGAAGGCGGGGCCGTCGCCGCCGTCCTTCTCGCGCGCAGAGTCGCTGAGCTTGCGGTTGAGCTCCGACCACGGCATGGCGGGGTTGTTGAAAGGCATCAGCGGCTACGCTCGCTGCGTTTTTCTGGAACCGACGACCGGCACGGTCGTCGGCGCTGGCGTCGCAGAGAAGGCGCGAAAGCGCCTTCTCCCATAGCTCCAGCGCGCCACACTAGTCGTACAGCCCTTCTGCCCACCAGCTCTGCCCGTCGAGCACCAGGAGCCACGCGGTCGCACTCGCGTCGATCAGCTGAAAGCGGTTCGCGGTCGTGGCGGCCGCCGCATCCCACCAGCGCTGGACGACGGGCCACGGCCCCGCCCAGGCCTCGACCCGGCGCAGGTCGTCGCGCTTGCCCGTCGGCGAGAAGAAGGCCGGATGCCCCGACAGCACCCCGCGATCGCTGACCTCAAGCTGCTGCTGCTGCGCGCCGAGCACCACGACGGCCCGCCGGTCGGCGAAGACGGTCGCAGGGGCCGGCTCGGGCAGGCTGCCCGGCCAGGGCTTCGCCCGCGCCTTCTCGAGACCGGCGTCGGCGCGATCCCCCCACGCAACGAGCACCTGCCGCTCGGCGAGCAGCCGCCCACCGCCGAGCACCGGGGTGACGACGCCCTCGTGGCCGAGCATGCCCTGCACGCGCGACAGCCCGTGGTGCACGCCCTCGTCGGGGCCGTTGCCCCACAGGCCCGCCTCGTGGGCCCCGACCGGGTCGACCGCCTCCGGCTCGATGCGCACGCGCGTGATCGCGGACTTCAGTCCGCTGCCGGCACTGCCCGACCCCTGCAGCTGCCAGCGCACCCGGTCGACGACGTCGGCCCCGGTGAACCAGCGCGGATGCAGCCAGGTGCGCTCGCTCGTCTCGCCCTCGGAGCTGATCGCCACCCGCACCTCGGTGCACGCCAGCTTGTCGGCGAGCAGCTCGTCGATGAAGCGGTCGGCCGCCGCCCGAATGCCGAAGGTGACCTGGTCGATGCGGTCGAGGGCGGGCTCGAAGTCGACGCTGAGCCGCACGTCGCGGGGCGGCGTGCGCGCGGTGATGGCCGTCGCATCCAGCCCGGCGGCGAGGGCGTGCGCGAGGGCGCCGGCGCTGCCGAAGCGCTCGCGCACGCTCGTCGGCGACAGCGCGGCGAAGTCGGCAAGCGAGTGGATGCCGAGCCGGCCGAGCAGCCCCACCAGGGTCGCGTCGCCCAAGGCCGCAATCGGCAGCCGACCCAGGAACTGCGGAGAAGAACCGGAGGGGATGATCAGCACGCTCTGCGCGTGCCGCGCCGCGTGCTCGGCGGCGAAGGGCCCGTCGGCGATGCCGATCCGCGCGTCGGGCACCCCGAGCTCGGCCAGCTTGCCGGTCAGCAGCCGCGCGGCCGCCAGCTCGCCGCCGTAGTAGCGCGCCGGCCCCCGCGCCTTCATGGCGAGCATGCCCGGCCGCACCAGCTGCACGCCCGCCATCGATGCCTCGACGCCCTGCACGACCGGCTCGAAGACGCGGGCGTCGGTGCCGCGGTCGTAGTCGAGCAGCACGATGTCGGTGCAGCGCGCCTGCGCCGCCCGCGCCCGCATGCCGCGTTTCACGCCCTCCGCCCGGGCCGCGGGGGAGCAGGCGAACACCAGGCTCTTCTCGATGACCGCGAGGGGGCGGTCGTGGTCGAGCCCCGCATCCTGCGCCGCGGCGACGACGGGCCAATCGGGGCACCACGCGACAATCGTGCGGATCACAGCATGACCTCGCGGTCGCGGCGCCCGGTGCGGCTGGTGACGCCGACCGTCAGCTGCCTGCTGCGCAGGTAGCCGTGCCCCACCCCGAGGCCGCTCCACTCGCTGCGCGTCACCTCGAGCCGCGCCTCGGCCCCCGGCCAGCGGCCGAGCACGATGAGGGTGGCGCCGCGCTCGCGCAGCCTGCCCATGAGCCTCGCCACCGTGCCATCCGACGGCATCAGCGGTGGACGCACCAGCACGACCGTGAGCACGTCGGCCAGGGCGGCGGTCACCGGCAACCACTGGTCGCCCGGGTAGGGCACGAGCGCGAGCCGCTCGAGGTCGATGCCGGCCGCGGCGGCGGCCTCGGTGCCGAAGGTCGGAACCCCGACCACCCCGCACCACGCCCCCGCCTGCGACGGGCCGGCCATGAGCGCCATCGCCAGGCTCGTCGAGCCCTCGATCGTGTAGGCGACGCCCGCTTTCAGACTGCCCCCGGGCAAGAGCCCCGCGACCGTCGGGGAGGTGTCGAGCGCCTTGCTGTCGAGCTTGGTCGTCTGCATCGCCCGGATGCGGGCCTGCAGCTCGCGCACCTCATCGTGCCGCTCAATGCGGTCGAGGGAGGCGGCGGCGGTTGGCATCCTCCATGTTCGAACATATGTTCGAATGAGTCAAGCCGGAGAACACTCCCTCGGCGTGTCGTTATTTATACGTGAGCGCGGTCGCGACCGTCAATACGCACACGACCACAGAACCCCCGATGACGACCACGCTGAAAGGCCAGGAGTCGAGCCACCTCATGCGCTGATCAGTGTCGCGATCACGGTCGCCAGCACCATCGCCACGCCGAGGATGGGCGCCGCGATGAGTGTCCAGGTGTCGAAGGAGTCCATGCCTCCTATTGCACTCGCCCGCGCCGGCCCGGGCATCGGGCGCGGGTATCGCGGGCGTCATCCTTGCGGCTGACCCCTCGGGGGTCAGGGGCGCGAATCGACGTGGATCGCGACCGCCGACCACGGGGGCACGGCCACGCTGAGCACGCCATCTGCTGCGACCTCGACCACGTCGCATCCCTCGGCCGCGACATTGCAGTAGTCGCCTGCGGGAAGCGAGGTCTCGAAGTCGTTCTCGACCACGGCATCCGATGCGTTAAAAATCACGTAGCCGAGCTCGCCGCAGCCGAAGGCGTAGGCGTCGTCCTCGCTCCACTCGTCGTGCACCGGCGCCGAGCCGACGGCCGACCGCCAGCCGACCATGCCGAGCACTCCCGGCCAGCGGTGCTGGCAGACCCACTCCCCGTCGTCGTAGCTGTCTCGCTGGTCGACGCAGGAGACATCGCTCACGGTGCCGTCGGCGTCGAGCGGCAGGCCTTTGTCGTTGATCGTGAAGGCGTAGCCGGAGTAGAGCACCGGGCTGCCGTAGTCGCTCGCGAGCAACAGCATGGTCGCCAGCCGGTACTTCGCGCCGTCGCGGTAGCTGAGCGTCTGGCGGTTGCGCTCGGTGTCGTGGTTGTCAACGAAGGTCGCTGCCTGCTCGGAGGGCGCGAAGCCGTAGGAGCCGACGGTGGCGATGCTGTCGAGCGACCCGGTCTTCATCCAGGTGACCAGCTGGTAGGCGAGGCCGAACTCGAAGACGTCGCCGCTGCCGAGGTAGTCCTCGGGCTGGATCGGCTCGCCGTCGGTGCGGATCACCTCCTGCACGATGTACGGGTCGCCGTCGATCCGGTCGACGATGGCCGCGACATCGGCCGCGGGCATGTGCTTGGCGGCGTCGATGCGGAAGCCGTCGACCCCCAGGCTGCGCAGGTCGTTGAGGTACGTGGCGATGGTTTCTTGTACCGACGACTTCTCGGTCGCCAGGTCGGCGAGGTTGACGAGCTCGCAGGTCTGCACGTTGCCGGCGCTCGAGTAGTCGGTGATGTCGTCGGAGTCGCTGAGGCCGCAGTGGTGAAAGTCGTCCTCGGTGTAGAGGTCGGGGTAGTCGTAGTGGCCGAACTCGGTACCGGCCCAGCCGGTGCCGCCGCTGTCCTGCCCGGTCATGTGGTTGATGACGGCGTCGACGATGACCGCCACTCCGGCATCGTGGCAGGTCGTGACCATCGCCGCGAACTGCTCGCGGGTGCCGAGCCGCGACTCGATCTGGTAGCTGACCGGCTGGTAGGCGGTCCACCAGGCCGAGCCCATGATGTGCTCCTGCGGCGGGCTGGTCAGCACCCAGGCGACGCCGGCCGGGCCGAGCACGTCCGTGCATTCCGACGCTATGGAATCCCAATTCCATTGGAACAACTGGATGCCGACATCACTGCGCGCCCCCGTGCCGTCGAAGGTGGTGGTCGTGCTGCACCCGGTCAGCAGCAGTGCCGCCGTGACGAGTATCGCGATCCGTCGCATTGTTGCCCCTCCACCGCCGCCGAATTGCAAGCGCTTGCAACCACCCTAGCCACCGTTGCCTGTTTCCGAAATGACGGAGTTTCGCAGGTGGTGAGCCTCTCGATCCCCGAGATTGCGGTGCTGTGCTGCGAGAAATCCGTCATTTCGGAAGCGGCGCGGCGCGCAGGTGGTCGCCGCGCGCGACCGCGGCGCGAATCGCGGCCTCCACTTCTGGCCAGCGTGACACGATCTGGTTGTAGCTGAATCGCAGCACCCGGTAGCCCTGAGCGGATAGCAGTGCGTCGCGCCGACGATCCTCCTCGAAGTCCTTGCGCGACGTGTGAAACTCGGCGCCATCGGCCTCGATTACCAGGCCGTCGCCGATCAGAAAATCGACGCGACCGATGCCGCGAAGGCGCACCTGCTGCCTCAGTTCGACCTTCATAGATTGGAGGCGGAATCGCAGCAGTGACTCTCCTCCGCTTTCGCTCGTTGTGGCAACAGAGTCCAGCTGTGTTCGCACAGTTGCGGGTAGGGCTTCGAGCTCTCGGCGCCATGCAGCCATAGTGATCACCCCGCGAAACAGTGCCGACTCCACAACCGCAAAAGCGATAAGCGGTGGATGCCGCTTCGCCACGTCGACGAGACAGGTCACCGGGTCGACGAGACTGCGCGTTCCCCCCGTCGGAGTCCCCGTCCACCGTGCGACAGCGCCCTGCGGTGCCTCGGGCAGCCTTCGCTTGGCATCGTCCGGAGCTCGCAGGCCTCGAGCGTGCGCGCGCACCGCTACATGGAGCTCGTCGTGGCCGGGCGTCCACAGTCCGTGCGCTTTCGCCGCGGCGAGCCCGGTCAGCATGCCGCCGACGCGCACAGCTCGAAGCTGGTCTGTTGGTAGCTGCGGAGTGCAGTAGTAACCCTGCCGGGCGCGGAGCACCTCGCCGCGGCGCACTGCTCGTGTCAGCGAGTGCGAAGTGTGACCGTCACGCAATAGTTCGTGGGTGGTCGCGACTCCGCCGCGCCGCCAGACGTCGTAGTAGATCGAGTTCATGCGCCGAGATTGCGGCCCCGCGTCTATGGGGAGGGCGGCTGCCGGTCGATCGGTGCACAGCATCCTATTTCGCTCCGATATGACGGAGAAGTGGAGTCAATGCCCACAGGGTTGCGCGCAATCACTCAGGTGCGATGACGAGAACTCCGTCATTTCGGAAAGTTAGGGGCGGTGTCGAGCCTTCGCGATGTCGACCCGGTAGGCCGCACCCGACCAGCGCAGCGGGGTGCCCTCGGCGCGGTAGTGCTCGAGCGCCCGGGTCGAGTGGTCGACGGCGGGATGCCCGCTGGCGCGGACGACGCGCCACCACGGCACCTCCGACCCGTAGTAGGCCATGATCTGCCCGACCTGGCGCGAGGCACGGGATCCGAGCACCGCCGCGATCTCGCCGTAGGCCATGACCCGGCCCGGGGGGATGCTCTCGACAAGCTCGAGTACGGCGGTGACGAAGTCGTCAGAGCGTGAGGGCGCCAAGCTTCTCGCCGTACTGCGTCTCGCCGATGACCTCGAAGCCGATCTTGAGGAAGAAGGCCTCGGGGCCGTCGTCGCCCGGCTCCCAGATGCAGGTGAGCTGGTCGAAGCCACGGTGCCGCGCCTCTTCGGCGAGGGCGTGCACGGCGAACTTGCCGACACCGGCGCCCTGCGCGTCACCGGCGACGTTGATGCGCCAGATGCAGCTGCGGAACTCGGGCAGCGAGTTGTCGGCGTCGAAGTTGCCGCGGATGAAGCCGACAACGGTGTCGCCGTCGAGCACGACGCGCGGCCACGAGGTGAGCGGGTTGATGAAGGAGTCGGCGATCGCGTACGAGGGCGGAGTGACGAACTGCTCCTGGCCGGGGCGCAGCGTCATGGTGTTCGCCGCCACGATCGTCGCGGCGGACAGCTCTTCGAGTCGCAGGTCACCCATAGACCCACGCTAGCCGCTCTGCGGGCAATTCGAGAAGTATCTCGATATCGAGATACTTTGCAGAAGCGATAAGCTGTCTGGGGTTGAAACAACGAGGAGACACACATGGAAAAGATCAAGGTAGAGGGCACCGTCGTCGAGCTCGACGGTGACGAGATGACCCGCATCATCTGGCACAAGATCAAAGAGACCCTGATCCACCCCTACTTGGACATCAACCTCGAGTACTACGACCTCGGTATCGAGCACCGCGACGCGACGGATGACCAGGTCACCATCGACGCCGCCCACGCCATCCAGAAGCACGGCGTCGGCGTCAAATGCGCGACCATCACGCCCGACGAGGCCCGCGTCGAGGAGTTCGGCCTGAAGAAGATGTGGAAGAGCCCGAACGGCACTATTCGCAACATCCTCGGCGGCGTCATCTTCCGCGAGCCGATCATCATCTCGAACATCCCGCGCCTCGTGCCCGGCTGGAACAAGCCGATCATCATCGGCCGCCACGCCTTCGGCGACCAGTACCGCGCCACCGACTTCCGCTTCGCCGGCGCCGGCACGCTCGAGGTCTCCTTCACCCCGGAGGACGGCTCCGAGCCGCTCAAGTTCGAGGTCTTCCAGGCCCCGGGCGACGGCATCGCCCAGGTGCAGTACAACCTCGACGAGTCGATCATCGACTTCGCCCGCGCCTCGCTCAACTACGGCCTCAGCCGCAACTACCCGGTCTACCTCAGCACGAAGAACACGATCCTCAAGGCCTACGACGGCCGCTTCAAGGACATCTTCGAGGAGATCTTCCAGACGGAGTTCAAGGAGAAGTTCGACGCTGCCGGCCTCACCTACGAGCACCGCCTCATCGACGACATGGTCGCCTCGGCCATGAAGTGGGAGGGCGGCTACGTCTGGGCCTGCAAGAACTACGACGGCGACGTGCAGTCCGACACCGTCGCGCAGGGCTTCGGCTCGCTCGGCCTGATGACCTCGGTGCTGTCTGTGCCCGACGGAAGCGTCGTCGAGGCGGAGGCCGCGCACGGCACCGTCACGCGCCACTACCGCATGCACCAGGCCGGCAAGCCGACCTCGACCAACCCGATCGCGTCGATCTACGCGTGGACCCGTGGCCTGTCGCACCGCGCCAAGCTCGACGACAACGCCGCGCTCGCGACCTTCGCCGAGACGCTCGAGGATGTCGTCATCACCTCGGTCGAGGCCGGTCACATGACCAAGGACCTCGCCCTGCTCGTCGGCCCGGACCAGAAGTGGGAGACCACCGAGGAGTTCCTCGACACGCTCGACAAGAACCTGGCCAAGCGCCTCGGCGCCTAGTTTGCCCAGCGAGCGCCGCATCTCTCTGGGGTGCGGCGCTTCGCTATTTCTGTGGGTAGATCGTCTCCCCGCGCTCGAGCATCGCGACGAAGCCGGCGATCTTCGCCGCGCGCGTCTCGGCGCGCTTGACGCTGCCGATGCGAAAGAGCATCGCGAAGCGGTTCTGTGAGCTGAGCCGCTCGAATAGCGCGAGCGCGGCGGGGGAGGCGGCGAGCGCGAGCTGCAGGTCGGCGGGAACCTCGGCGTCCTTCTGCCGGTAGGCGGCATCCCACCGTCCGTCGGCCTTCGCGCGCTCGACCTCTGCGAGTCCGTGCGGGGTCATGCGCCCCTCGTCGATCAGCCGCGCAACGTGGTCCCGGTTCACCTGTGACCACGGGCTGCGGGCGCGGCGCGGCGAGAAGCCATTGAAGAAGTAGTCCTCGTCGAGGGCGCCCTTCTGGCCGTCGATCCAGCCGTGGCAGAGCGCGACGTCGAGCGCCTCGGCGTAGAGCATGCCGGGCTTGGTGGAGTTCTTCTTGCGCAGCTGCACGCGGATTCCCTCATGGTCGCGGTTCGCCACGATCCACGCCTCGAACTCTGCGGCGGTCGCGAAGAGGATCAGCTCGCGATCGGCGATGGCCACTAGCCCCCCAGTCCCGCCACGAGGTTGATCGTCGTGGCCAGGATGACGGTACCGAAGACGAACGACAGCAGCGAGTGCCGCAGCACGGTGGCGCGGATCACGTGGTCGCCGATGTTGGTGTCGCTCACCTGGAAGGTCATGCCGAGCGTGAATGCGAAGTAGGCGAAGTCGCTGTAGCGCGGCGGCTCGGTCTGGTTGAAGTCGATGCCGCCCTCCGGATCGCGGTAGTAGAGCCGTGCATAGCGCAGGGTGAAGAGGGTGTGCAGCAGCGTCCACGAGAGCGCGATGCTCGCGAGGGCGAGCGCGGCGAGGATGCCCCGCTCCAGCCCGCCGGCGCTCGCAGCGGGGATGAGCACGAATGCGACCGACGCGAGGCTGGCGATGATGATCGCGACCAGCAGTCCGTCGGCGACCGGGCGGGCGGGTTCCTCGGCCGTGGCGTGCTGGCGGGTGAAGTCGGCGTCGGTGCGGCCGATGACGCTCCACACCCAGACGATATAAACGAGGGATGCGGCAATCCAGCCGGCGGTCGCAGCGTACTGGGCGAGACCGAGGGCCACACTCCCGGCGGCCACTGCCGCGCCGGCGACCGCCATGCAGACGAGCCGCGCGACCAGATGGTGCTTCATGTGCCGAGAGTACGGCACGGGGGCCCGGCGCCGCCGAACCCCCGTGCCGTGCTGAGCCCTAGGCGCTGACGGCCTGCACGGTCTCGCTGGTCTGCACCTCGACCTTGCGCGGCTTGGCGCGCTCGGTGACCGGGATGGTGACGCTGAGCACGCCGTTGTCGTAGTTGGCGCTGATCGACTCGGTGGCGATGCCGTCGCTGAGGGTGAACTGGCGGTAGAAGCTGCCGCTGGGGCGCTCGCTCGCCATCCACTTGACGCCCTCGCGGCTGCGCGGGGTGCGCTCGGCGCGCACGGTCAGCACGCGGCCGTCGACGTCGACGTCGATCGAGCCGGGGTCGACGCCCGGAAGGTCCGCGTTGAGCACATAGGTGTCTCCGTCGCGAAACAGGTCGATCGGCATGAGGCGGGGGCCCTGCTGTGCGTCACGGACGCTCGCAGCAACGCGGTCCAGCTCACGGAACGGGTCAAAGAGAACTGCCATGGTTATTACTCCTTCAAACTTGAGTCAGGTTGACTCAACATGAGAAATATAACGAGCAGAACCTTAAAGAATTCCTAGTGTTTGCGCAGGGCGAACAGCGAATCAGTACCCCGAGAAGTAGTCGGTCGTGACGCGCCTGACGCCGAGCCCCCGCAGGGTCACGCGCAGGGCGTTGACGAGCGAGGGCGGGCCGGAGATGAAGCTGCGGCGGGCGGCGAGGTCGGGCACGTGCTCGGTGAGAACCTCGCCGGTCAGCCGGGGCCCCGCGTATACCCAGCCCTTCGGCAGGCGGGGCGGCTTGGTGGGCGCTGCGATGATCACCCGGGCGCCGCTTGCCTTGAGCAGGTCGCTGTAGGCGAGCTCGGCCGGATCGCTGACCGCGTAGGCGACGACCACGTCGCGCTCCACCCCGATGCCCTTGTCATGGGCGAGCTGCGAGGCGAAGGGCGTGATGCCGATGCCCCCGGCGACGAGCAGAATCGGTGTGCCGGGCGCCGGCAGCACGAAGTCGCCGGCCACAAGGGTGCCCTTCACCCCGGAGCCGGGCTCGAGGTCGAGCAGGGCTCGCTTGAAACTGCTCACCTCGCCGCTGACCTTGAGCGCGAAGGTGATCAGAGCGCCGGGAGCACTCGAGATGCTGAAGACGCGGCGCAGGCCTTTGGCGTCGCTCTTCGCGTGCGGCACGGTGAGCTCCATGTACTGCCCCGGAGTGAAGCGCACTGGTCGCGACGGGCTGAAGCTGAACTCCCACGTCGCCGGAGTGAGCTGTTTCTTCGTCACGAGCTCGAGGCGGATGCCGCGGCGCTGCCCGAAGAAGAAGGCCACGAGGTTGCCGACGACCAGCGCCAACTGCGGGGAGGAGTAGACCGGTCCCACGTGAAAGCTCAACGACGCGAGCAGCGCAATAGTGACCGCGTAGCCGAGCTGCTGCTTCTTGAGCGGCGGCATGGTGAGCGGCTCGCTGAGCATGAAGCCGGCGAAGAAGACGAAGGGGGCAGAGAGCAGGGCCGCCTCGAATCCCTCGAGCGCGCCCTGGCCGGTGAGCGACCAGCGCACTGCATAGACGATGAGCACGACCACGAGAAAGGCGACGCCCATCTCGAGGCGGCGGGTGCGGTAGAGCACGATGAAGGCACCGATGGCGACCACCGGCAGGATGAAGGGAGAGCCGACCCACCACACGCCGTAGGTGAGCACGGGGACCGTGACCGCGAGCGCTCCGATGGCCGCCGGGTTGAAGATATGCCGCCCGCGCCAGGCGAGAAGGTACTTCGACGCGCTGGCGACGACCGCGGCGATCGCGATGGCGAGCAGCTGCAGGGGCTCGAGCGAGGGCTCGAGGATGATGAAGAGCAGGAGGCCGGTGATGAGGGCCGATTCGAGGTGGGCCGTGCTGCGGAAGAGCAGCGCGAAGAGCCAGCTGCCGAGCATGCTGACCGCCACGGCCACTGCGCCGCTCACGAGCAGTTCGAGGGGCTTGTAGAAGAGCTGCCCGGCGAAGGAGACGATGAATCCGTTGACCGTGATCGCCAGCAGCAGCAGGGTGACGGTGCGGTACATAGTGAATCGACCGGTCACGCGGTCCAGCCATTGCTTCATAGGAACAACTCTCCATCAAATTGGGCCGAGTGCTCCACGTGGCCAGTGGAGAACATCCGCGCGAACTGAAAATCGAAGCCAGAGAGCGCTTCCTCCCCGGCGAAGAATAGCGCGGTAGCGAGTCCGTCGGCTAGCAGCGCGGACTCGGCGATCGCCCACGTGGCAATGACGTTGCGCGTTGGCAGGCCGGTCGCCGCGTCGATCACGTGGTGCAGGTCGGAGCCCCAGCTGCGGCGGTTCGTGGCCGAGGCGCACAGCGCGCGGTTGCGCAGCTCGAAGACGCCGATCGCCGTCGTCGAATCGAGTGGATGCTCGAGCCCCACCCGCAGGCTGCCCTGCCCCCGGTGCACCATGTCGCCACTCGCGTCGACGACGTACTCGTCGACGCCGTTGGCGCGCAGCAGGCCCGCCACAAGGTCGACGAGGTATCCCTTGCCTGCCGCCCCGACATCCACGGTCACCGGGCTCAGCACAGTGAGCCGCTCTCCGTCCCACCCGAAGGCCTCGTCCCACGGGGGCACGGCGCGCGGCGGGCCGCTCGGCCGCAGCGAATAGGCGCGGTCGTAGCCCAGCGTCTCGAGGGCGCGGCCGACGAGGGGGGTGACCGCGCCATCCGTCGCCTCGTACAGCCGGCGGTAGAGCGCGAACAGCGGCTCCGCGTCGGGCGGAAACCGGTAGCTGCCGGGCTCGGCGGCGATGCGGGCGACGAGCGAGTCCTCGCGAAATCGCGAGTAGACCCTGTCGAACTGGGCAATGCGCTGCTCCACCTCGGCGAGCACCGTCGCCTCGAGTGGAGCTGCGGTGTCGATCTCCCAGGCGGTGCCGATGCCGTGGAATCCGACGGTGTGGGGGAGCTTAGGCAGGCTGCGCCTTGACCTTGATCTGCTCCACGGCCTCGTTGAAGCCGCCGCTGGTCAGCGACGAGCCGCCGACGCGATCGACCTGCAGGTCGTCGAGTTTCTTGCCGACGACCTCGGCGGCGATCCCGTCTTCGAACTCGCCCTGGTAGCGGATCACCTCGGGGCTCGGGTCGACGCTGGCGCCCTCGACCTCGACGTCGGTGACCTTGTCGCCCTCAAGCGACAGGGTGACCTTGATCGTCTCGGTGCCGTTGGGCGACTGGTAGTCGGCGGTGGCCTCGAAAGTGCCGTCCTTGTAGGGGCCGGTGACGGCCGTGTCGGCGCCGCCGCCGGCGTCGGGGGAGGCCTCGGCGCATCCGGCCAGGGTGGTGGCAAGGGAGAGCGCGGCGAAGGCCGCGATGGCGTGCTTCTTCTGCAGGGAGGTCATAGGGCAAGCATGCCGCAACTACTGTTGCGAACGCATGAAGTTTCGCTCGCAAGTTGCAATGTAACGAATATGTAAACGCTCCTAACGAACCTTGCGCAGAGTTTGTTCGTAAGCTTTACTAACAAACATGACAACGTCGGATGTGCAGAGAAGCACCGCGACGGGCCTCCCGAGGCCCAACGCCCGCGGCCGTGCCCTGCGCCCGACGACCAAGGTGCTGCCCGAGCACGCCCGCGGGCACAACCGCTCCCTGGTGCTGCAGACCCTCTATCGCGCCGGCAGCCAGAGCCGCGCCGACATCGCGCGCGAGACCGGCCTCACCCGCGTCACCATCAGCGACCTCGTCGCCGAGCTGATGCTCGAAGACCTCGTCATCGAGGTCGGACAGCGCGAGGACGCCCGTCCCGGCAAGCCCGCCACCATGCTCGACCTCAATCGCGAGGCCTTCCAGATCATCGGCGTCGACCTCAGCGGCTACTCGGAGTTCCGCGCGGCGATCCTCGACTTCGACGGCCAGATCATCGAGCGTGCCCAGCTGCCGCTCGCGGGCAGCACGGGCGCCAACGCGACCGCCAAGGTCGTGTCGCTCGTCGAATCGCTCGTCGCGAGGACGACCCTCCCTATTCTCGGCATCGGTGTCGGCTCACCCGGTGTCGTGGACCTTGGCGGCACCGTGCTCAGTGCGCCCAACCTCGGCTGGGCCGGCGAGCCGCTGCAGCAGCTGCTCGAGAACCGCTTCGGCGTGCCCGTGCTCGTGATCAATGACGCGAATGCCGCCGCGCTCGCCGAGCACAGCTTCGGTGATGCCGACAGCGACATGATGCTCATCAAAGTCGGCCACGGTGTGGGCGGCGGCCTGCTGCTCGACGGCACGCCGCTCTTCGGCAGCCGATTCGCTGCAGGCGAGATCGGTCACGTGGTCGTCGGAACGGACGGCGGCGCGGAGTGCGCGTGCGGCAAGCGCGGCTGCCTCGAGACCTGGCTGGCCGTGCCGCGCTTGGAGGCCGCGCTGGCGGCATCCACGTCGATGGACGAGCGAAACACGATCTTGACGGAAGCGGGTCAGCGCCTCGGCATTGCCCTCGCTCCCGTGGTCGGCGCCCTCAACCTCGCCGAGGTTGTCTTGAGCGGCCCGACCGAACTACTTGATGGCGTGCTTGCGACAGCCACCATCGAGACACTCCGCGCGAGGACGATGGCCGAGTTTCACGGCGATCTCATTCTGCGGATGACCACCCTCGGAGAGGACATCGTCATGCGCGGCGCCGCCGTCATGGTGCTCTCCGGACAGCTCGGGGTCTCGTGACCTCAATCCCTGCACCAGCGGAGTGACCATTCGGCACCCCGTCGCACGTCAACAAAGGAAGACACAATGAACAGAAAGTTTGGAGTGGTCGCTGCGGCGACCGCCGCGCTTCTCGTTCTCGGCGGGTGCGCGAGCACGGACACCCCCGCTGCGACCGACGAGTTCACCGGTGGCAAGGACATCACCTTCTGGGTCATGGGAGGTGACACCCCGGAAGCGCTGCGCGACTACCTTAAGACCGAGTACGCGGACGCAACCGGGGGCACCCTTACCATTGAGCAGCAAGACTGGAGCGACGCTCTTTCGAAGCTCACCACAGCACTGCCTGATGCCGAGAATACCCCTGACGTTGTAGAGATCGGCAACACCTGGTCGCCGACCTTCACCACCGTCGGCGCGTTCAGCGACATCACCGACCTGCACGAGGAGCTCGGCGGCGACAAGCTGCTCAAGTCCTTCGTCGACGTCGGCACGGTCGACGGCGCCAACTACGCCGAGCCGTACTACTTCGGCTCGCGCTACATCTTCTACCGCAAGGATGTCTGGGCCGCTGCCGGCCTGAGCGTTCCGACCACCCTCGAGGAGTTCAACGAGAGTGTCGCGACGCTGAAGACCGCCGGGCAGTCGGGCTTCTACATCGGCGGAGAGGACTGGCGCAACGGCGTCTCGTGGATCTTCGCCAACGGTGGAGAGCTCGCGACCGTCGACGGCACCACCTGGTCGTCGTCGCTGTCCGACCCGAAGACGATCGAGGGCCTCGAGCAGCTGCAGGCTGTCTACACCGACGCCTCGCTCGCCCCGGTCACCGAGGCCGACTCCACCCCGTGGGTCAACATCAACAACAACGCGAGCACCGGAGCCCCCGAGGCCGCGACGATCATCGCACCCGGATGGGCGCACTGGTCGATCGGTGACCTCACCCCGGACCCCGCGGACTCGACGAAGACCGTCGCCACCTGGAACGACGACGTGTTCGGCGTCTTCGTGCTCCCCGGTGTCGACGGTGGAGCAGCCCCGGTCTTCGCCGGTGGATCGAACATCGCCATCTCGGCGGCCAGCAAGAACCAGAGCGCGTCGCGTGAACTCCTCAAGATCATCTTCTCGGAGGAGTACCAGACGCTGCTCGGCCAGAACGGCCTCGGCCCGGCAAACCTGGACTACGCCTCCGCTCTCGGAGACGACCAGTTCGCCAAGGCCCTGTCGGAGTCCGCTGCCAACTCGAAGCTGACCCCCGCCGCTCCCGGCTGGGCTGCCGTCGAGGGCTCGGGCCTGCTCGAGGAGTTCTTCGGCAAGGTCAACGGCGGAGGCGACATCACGGCGCTCGCCAAGGAGTACGACGCCAAGATCGACGAACTGATCAACGGCTAGTCCCGTTTCACCCGGGGGTCGAGCCGGTCTCGACAGGCTCGACCCCCGTTCCCCTTCACTTCTGATGCCTTGAGAGAGGAGAGTCCGTCATGTCCGCAATCAGCACCGGCCGCCGGCGCCACCCGGCGCCGTACCTCCTCCTCGTGCCGGCCGTCGTCATCCTGCTGGCCGGTATGGGCTACCCGCTGGTATTCCAGATCGTCACTTCGCTGCAGGAGTACGGCCTGGCCCAGCAGTTCGGCAAGCCCGCCCCCTTCGTCGGCCTGGACAACTATGCAGAGCTCGCCGGCAACGCCGACCTCTGGTGGGTGGTGCTGCGGTCGCTGGTGTTCTGCATCGTCACCGCCTTCGTCACCCTGGCCGTCGGCGCCCTGCTCGCCCTGCTCATGGCCGCGGTCACCACGGCGGCCCGCCTGATCCTGCAGGTCGGCCTGCTTCTCGCCTGGGCGATGCCCGTCGTCGCCGCCATGACCGTCTGGATCTGGCTCTTCGACCGCCGCCGCGGCGTCGTCAACTACCTGCTCGACATGATCCCCGGTGTCGACATGAACCGCTTCGACTGGCTCGCCCAGCCGTCGACCTTCTTCCTCGTCGCCAGCGTCATCGTCATCTGGATGTCGGTTCCCTTCGTCGCCTTCTCGATCTACGCGGGGCTCACCCAGGTCAGCGACGAGGTGCTCGAGGCCGCCCAGCTCGACGGCACCAACGGATGGCAGCGCTTCTGGTTCATCATCGCCCCGATGATCCGCCCGGTCATCGCGATCGTGCTGCTGCTGCAGCTCATCTGGGACCTGCGCGTCTTCACCCAGATCACGATGCTGAAAGACGCGGGATCCAAGTCGGGCGAGTTCGACCTGCTCGGCACCTACATCTACAAGCTCGGCACCAGCTCGCAGGACTTCGGAATGGCCTCGGCCGTCTCAATCCTCGTGCTCGCGATCACGATCGCGCTCAGCTGGTTCTACATCCGCAGCCTTCTCAGGGAGGACCAGGCATGAGCGCCCGTCTTCGCAGGGGCCTGCTCAGCGCGCTGGCCATCGTCATCGCGCTGGTCTGGGTCTTCCCCGTCTACTGGATGGCCAACTCGTCGTTCATCCCGAACATCCAGCTGCAGTCCTTCATCCCGACCTTCTTCCCCGCGCCGGCGACCATCTCGAACTACGTCGGCACCCTCGCCGACGGCAGTTTCTTCTCGGCGCTCGGCATGAGCCTGGCGATCACCCTGACGGTCGTGTTCTTCTGCATCATCTTCGCCTTCCTCGCGGCGGTCGCGATCAGCCGTTTCCGCTTCCGCGGGCGCACGAGCTTCGTCATCGCCGTGCTCATCGTGCAGATGCTGCCGGCCGAGGGCCTCTTCATCGCTCAGTACAAGATGGTGTCGGCGGTCGGCCTGCTCGACTCCGTCATCGGCGTCAGCGTCATCTACATCGCCGCAGTCGTGCCCTTCACCATCTGGATGCTGCGCGGCTTCGTCGCCGGGGTGCCGGCCGACCTCGAGGAGGCCGCCATGGTCGACGGGCTCAGCCGCTTCGGCGCCTTCATGCGCATCACCTTCCCGCTGCTCGCGCCCGGCCTCGTCGCCTCCGGCGTCTACGCATTCCTCCAGGCGTGGAATGAGTTCACCGTCGCCCTCGTGCTGCTGCCATCGGAGTCTGCGCACACCCTGCCGCTCTGGCTGCGCGGCTTCGTGCAGGCGAGCGCTACCAAGGAGACGGACTGGGGGCAGGTCATGGCGGCCTCAACCCTCGTCGCCGTGCCCGTCATCATCTTCTTCCTCATCGTCCAGGGCCGACTCACCTCTGGACTCGTCTCGGGAGCCGTAAAAGGATGACCGACCTCAAGCCGGGTGGCGCGACCCGTGATGCCGACCAGGGATTGACGTCTCGGCGCGCCACCCACCCTCAGATCAGGAGTGTTCGATGACCCCCCACGAGCTACGCGTCGGCGTGGACATCGGCGGAACCAAGACGGAGGCCGTGCTCGTCGATGCGGCCGGCACCGTGCTGCAGAGCCTGCGCATCCCCACCGGGTACGGGCCCGAGGAGGTCGTCGCCTCGGCGATCGCCGCCGTGACGGGGGTTGCGGCAGGGTCGCTCGGTGAGATCCGCGCGATCGGCGTCGGCATCCCCGGCACGGTCGACTCGGCCCAGGGGCTCGTGTCGCACGCGATCAACCTCGGCATCGAGCGCCTCGAGCTCGGCGCCACACTGGCGAGCCACTTCGGCATGCCGGTGCGGGTCGAGAACGATGTCAACGCGGCGGCGCTGGGGGCCTTCCACCTGCTGCAGCAGCCGGTCACGGCATCCATCGGGTATGTCAACCTGGGCACCGGGCTGGCCGCCGGCCTCGTGCTGCGCGGTGAGCTGTGGCGCGGTGCCCGCGGCGCGGCAGGCGAGATCGGCCACGTGCTGGTCGACCCGGCAGGACCTCTCGATCTGGACGGGCAGCACGGCGGACTCGAGGTCGTCGCGTCGGGCTCCGGGATCGCGCGCCAGTGGGCGACCGGCGAGGAGAACTCGGTCACGGCCGTGCTCGACGCCGCGGATGCGGGCGACGCGCGAGCCATCGAGATCCGCCGCCGCCTCTTCGGCGGCGTCGCTGCCGCCGTGCGGATTCTCGTGCTCACCGTCGACGTCGACCTCGTCGTCATCGGGGGCGGCCTCGCGAAGCTCGGGCCGCGCCTCATGGACGGCGTGCAGCTGGTCATCGAGGGCTGGGAGGCACAGTCGCCCTTCATCCGCTCGCTCGAGCTCGCCCGGCGGGTGACGCTGATCCCCTCCGACTCGCCCGTGGCAGCGCTCGGCGCGGCGCACCTCGGCGCAGCGCACCTGGACAGACACGATGGCTGAGGTCGTCATCGTCGGCAGCGCCGACGAAGCGGGCGACATCGCCGCGGGGATCATCCGCTCGCTGCTAGAGCAGCTGCCGGATGCCGTGCTCGGTTTCGCCACCGGATCCACCCCGCTGAGCACCTATCGCGCACTCGCGGCGCAGGGCCTCGACCTCGGTGCCGTGCGCGGATTCGCCCTCGACGAGTACGTCGGCCTTCCCGCTGGCCACTCGCAGAGTTACCGCGCCGTCATCGACCGCGAGGTGGTGGCGCCCCTCGGACTGCAGCCGGGCAGCGTGCGCGTGCCGGGTGACGACGGGCTGCCGCTGCAGGGCGCGGGGGAGCGTTACGAGCGCGACATCTATGCGGCCGGCGGCATCGACCTGCAGGTGCTCGGCATCGGTCGCACGGGCCACATCGGCTTCAACGAGCCGGGCTCGTCACTGGCCTCGCTGACCCGCGTGAAGACTCTCACCGAGTCCACGCGGCTCGACAACGCGCGCTTCTTCGACTCGCCCGACGAAGTACCGACCCACTGCATCACCCAGGGCCTCGGCACCATCCTGCGGGCCCGCCACCTCGTGCTGCTGGCCTTCGGCGAATCCAAGGCCGACGCGGTGGCCGCAGCCCTGGAGGGGCCGGTGAGTGCCAGCACCCCGGGGTCGGTCGTGCAACTGCACCCACGGGTCACGGTCATCGTTGACGAAGCCGCTGCCCGGCATCTCGAGCACGCGGACTACTACCGCTATGCATGGGACCACCGGCTCGACTGGGAGCGCTAGCCCACGGCGAATAGCCGCCCGAGATCGCCGGGAACGATCGACCACTCCATTACTCCGCCGCGGAGGTCGCCTCGGAACAGCCGGGGCCGGCCCGTGCTGTCAAGCCGCATCACCACGAACACGTGGTGCGCGCCGGTGATGGCGTTGCCGCCGCTGCGCACGGCCGGCGCCGTCGGCGGCGGGCCCTGGTCGGGGCCGGGAGTCACCGAGAATTCTGGCGGCGGGGGAGGGATGACATCGAATACGCCATCGCCGTTGGCGTCTCGGAATGCCGGTCGCGGCGTCGGGTTGGCCGGCGGTGAGACCAGGGAGGCGAGGTAGTTCTTGAACTTCGTGCCGCTCGGCGCCTTCGGTGTGAAGGACGAGCCGGTGTACAGGGCGTAGATGTCGCTGCCGTTGCCGTTCGCCTCGGCCGCGCCGACATCCCACCAGGCCCACGGCAGGTAGCCGATGCCGTGCGCGTCGGCCCAGGTCATGAAGGGCACCAGGTAGTTGCCGTTGCTTCCCGCGGCCGTCGAGCTGGTCTCTGCGGTGTTGCCGAACTCGGTGGTCACGATGGGGTAGCTCGCGGCGACGGTCGTGACGGTCGAGTTCCAGCAGCTGGTGCTGCAGCCCTGGCCGGGGTAGTTGTGCCACGCGACAACGAGCTGGTTGAGCGGGTCGGTCGGCTTGTTCGCGATCCAGCCGGTGAGGTCGTTGCTGTAGTTCAGCCCGCCGAGCAGCAGGGGCTGGGCCGCGCCCGTCGCGCGCACGGCGTTGACGAGGGTCTGCATGCCCGTGACGGCGTAGGTGGTGCCGCTGAGCGATCCGGTGGCGTCGTTCTCGACGGGGGCCCGGCATCCACCGTTCTTCCAGCAGTCCCACGTGAGGGTGAAGCCACTGCGCGAATAGGGCTCGTTGAACAGCTCGAAGAGCACCGACGCGTTGCCGGCGTAGGCGGTCGCGACGGAGGTCCAGAATGCGGCGGAGCGCTCGTCGGGCATCGCGCGCTGGCCGCTCGCGACGTACCCGGCCGGGGCGTTCCAGTGCAGATCGAGGATGACAGCCAGGCCAGCGGAGACTGCCCCGTTCACCCAGGCCGCGACATCCGCCTTGTACTGGGCGACGCTGCCGCCCGAGGGGGCGCCGTCGAGGCCGAGCCAGCAGCTCTCGTTGAGCGGCAGGCGCACCGTGTTCACCTTCCACGCGGCGAGCGTCGTGAACTCGTTCGCCGCGGGCAGGGTGCGCCACCCCTGCACGCAGGAGTATTCCAAGCCGGGGATGTTCACCCCGTGCGGCACGAAGGTCGCCCCGGTGACCGCATTGACCAGCCGGTTGCCCTGCACGACCGGTGTCGGGGCGACGACCACTGCGGCGGCGGGCTGCACGACGACCAGCCCGGAGGCGATAAGCACGAGCGAAGCGAGTGTGACAGCGAGTTTCACAGTGGAACCCATCGGCGGCGGCTGTCGGATCAGCACGGTTTCTGAATAGAGCTGGGTGTCTCACACCCTAGCCCCGGGCGAGCACCTTCTGCGAGCGTCGGATCATCGCGTGCACCACGATGGGATGCGCCAGGCGCACCGGCGCAAAGTACAGCCGCCCGCGCCAACCCTTCAGCCGCACCGTC
The DNA here is from genome assembly GCA_013297645.1 of Actinomycetota bacterium. Lineage (GTDB taxonomy): Bacteria > Actinomycetota > Actinomycetes > Actinomycetales > Microbacteriaceae > Conyzicola. The sequence goes on along the minus strand of JAAFHU010000001.1, from coordinate 16,497 downwards.
GTGGTGACCCGCACGAGTCGGGCCTCGCTGTCGACACCGACCCCGCAGCGGAAGTCGAGGTGCCGGTCGTCAAACGACAGCAGGGCCTCGTCGCCCTCGACCGCCCGCACGGCGAAGGTGTCGCGCGGCGCGGGGCGCACGCCGATAAGCGGCACGAGCAGTTGGCGCAGTCCCATCGCGAGCACGATCCACCGCGGCATCACCCGCAGTGAAAACAGGTTTTCTGCCCAGACCGCGGCGTCGTGCGTGGCTCCGGCCGGAAGAACGCCGATGCTCATGTCCGCGTAGTCCGGTGCGGGAATGTCGCGTAGTGCGAGGGACCAGTACTGCGGCTGCCTCATGGGGACTCCATCCATACGGTTGCGTATGGTGCGACACTATACGGTACCGTATGGTTATGGCAACAGGCAGGGACGAATGGGTGGAGGCGGCCTACGAGCGCTTCGCCGAACACGGCCTCGCTGCCGTGCGGGTGGAGCCCCTCGCGGCGGCGCTCGGCACGACCAAGGGCTCGTTCTACTGGCACTTCTCCAGCCGCGCCGAGCTCATCGCCGCCGTAATGGAGCGCTGGGAGGAGCGCGAGACCCTGCAGGCTATCGACGTCGCCGAGGCGTCCGGCCCGCCCGCCGAGCGCCTCGCCGCCCTGTTCCAGGCGGTCGCGTCGCGCGCACGCGGACGACAGGGCGAGGCCACCCTGTACGTCGAGGCGGTGGAGGAGGGCGTGATGGCCGCTGTGGAGCGCGTCTCGCAGCGCCGCATCGACTACATCGCCGGCCTGCTCGTCGAGCTGGGCCTCGACCCGCAGGAGGCGCAGCGCCGCGGCGTGGTCTGCCTGGCGATGGTTCTCGGCCTGCAGCAGCTCGGCACCGGCACGAGCGGCTCGCTGACGGCGGTCAGGGACCCAGAGCTCGCGCGCACGGCGCTCGCTATGGCGCTCGCGGTCTAGAGCTTCTCGCCGGCAGCCCAGACCCCCGTGACCGCCCAGGCGTGGTCGAGAAGAACGGCGTCGGCCGCGAAGCCCTCGGCGAGCAGCCCGTGCCGGTGCTCAAGCCCGAGGGCTCGCGCGGGGGTGAGCGTGACGGCTTCGACCGCGTCGCGCGGTGAGAGCCCGACGTCGGTGATCGCCCGGCGCAGGGCGTGGTCGAGCGTGAGCGTGGAACCGGCGATCGTCTGCGTGCCCCGCAGCACGGCACGGCCGTTGGCGACCGTGACGGCGAGAGACCCCAGCTGGTAGTCGCCATCGGTGCTGCCCGCGGCGGCCATCGCATCCGTCACCAGCGCGATGCGCCCGGGCGCCGCCGTGAAGGCGAGGCGCGCGACGTCGGGATGCACGTGCAGCCCGTCGAGGATCAGCTCGATAATGACCCGCTTGTCTTCGAACGCGGCGACCACCGGGCCCGGCGCCCGGTGGTGGATGCCCGGCATCGCGTTGAACGCGTGGGTGAGCAGGCGCGCACCGCTCGCGAAGGCGAGCTGGGTCTGCTCAAAGGTGGCATTCGTGTGGCCGACGGCAACGGTCACCCCTGCCTCGACGAGCACCTCGATCGCCTCGAGGGCGTTGGGCAGGTCGGGGGCGATGGTGATCTGGCGCAGGCTTCCGTGCGCAGCGCGCAAGAGCTCGGCGACATCCGACGGCAGGGGCTCGCGCAGGTAGTCGCGGTTGTGCGCCCCACGGTGCGTCTCCTCGAGGAAGGGCCCCTCGAGGTGGGCGCCGAGCACGAGCGGGTCGCCCAGCTCGGCGATCGCGGAAAGACTGTCTTTGAGAACTCCCAGCGGGTTCGCGACCAGGCTGACGAGCGAGCGGGTGGTGCCGTGCTGCCGGTGCACGGCGAGTGCAGCGGCGATCGACGCCGGGCCGTCCTCGAAGCTGAAGCCGCCGGCACCATGGCAATGCAGGTCGACGAAGCCGGGCACGAGCCACTGGCCGTCGACGTCGACGGTCTCGTCGGCTGCGGGTGCCGTGCCGTGCCCGGTCGCGGCGATGGTGTCGCCCTCGACGAGCATCCAGAAGTCGTCGACCTCGCCGTACGCGTCGAGTTTGCGCGCGTGCTCGAAGAGGGTGCTCATGCCCGCTCCGCTCGGAGTTCGGCGCGGGCGTTGACGACCCCCGCGACGATCGCCAGCACGGCGAAGGCCGCCGCCAGAACCGGCAGTCCAGAGAGGGCCAGAGCGGCGACGGCGCCCCCCATGACGAGCACTTCGACCGCGATTCGCACCCAGAAGGGCGAGTCGATAGGGCGGCGCGGCGCGCGCAGCAGCCCCCAGAGCACGATGGCGAGCAGGGGCAGTCCGAGCCCGACCAGAACCGACAACGGCGGCGCGAACTGCGAGAACCCCGCGTAGCCGAGGGCGGTGAGGGCGGCGAGCTCGAGTACGAATCCGAGAACCGCGAAGGGTCCGATCTTCACGTCGGTCACTTGAAGATGATCGTTCGTGCGCCGTCGAGCAGCACGCGGGACTCCGCGAACCACTTGACCGCCTGGGTGAGGGTGCGGCTCTCCTCGTCCTGACCGATGGCGACCAGCTCGGAGGCGCTGCGCGAGTGGTCGACCCGCACGATGTTCTGCTCGATGATCGGGCCCTCGTCGAGGTCGCTCGTCACGAAGTGCGCCGTGGCGCCGATGATCTTCACCCCGCGCGCGTGCGCCTGCTTGTAGGGGTTGGCGCCCTTGAATCCCGGCAGGAAAGAATGGTGGATGTTGATGGCCCGCCCCGCGAGCGCCCCGCACAGCTCGGGCGACAGAATCTGCATGTAGCGCGCGAGCACCACGAGCTCGATGTCGTGCTGCTCGACAACCTCGAGCACGCGGTCCTCGAAGGCGAGTTTCTGGCCCGGGCTGGTCACCGGGTGGTGCTCGAAGGGCACGCCGTAGAACTGGGCCGTGCTGGCCAGCTCGGAGTGGTTGCTCATGACGAGCGGGATGTCCACCGGCAGCTGCCCGGCGTTGCGGCGGTAGAGCAGGTCGTTGAGGCAGTGGCCGGCCTTCGAGACGAGCACGAGGGTGCGCAGGGGCCGGCCGACCACGTCGAGCTGCCACGTCATCCCGTACTTATGCGTAATGGGGGCGAGGGCGGCTTCGAAGGCGTCGCGCGCGATGGTGGACTCCACCTGCAGGCGCATGAAGAAGGTGCCGGTATCGTCGCTCGAGAACTGCTGCGACTCGGTGATGTTGCCCTCGGCCTCGACGATGGCGCCGCTGATCGCGTGCACGATGCCGGGGCGGTCTTCGCAGACGAGGGTGAGGATCCAGTGGGTCGAGGTCACAGGGTCAAGGCTATTGCCTCGGCGGTCGACGGTACGATTGGGTAAATGTCCCAGCCGCGCTTTCCCCTGTTCAGCCTGCTGGTCATCTCCGGCGCCATCTTCGTCTCCGTCTCGAGCGAGTTCCTGCCGACCGGACTGCTGCCCGACATGTCCGAGACGCTGCGGGTCTCGGAGTCGCGCGTCGGTCTGCTCGTCACGATCTTCGCCTTCACCGTCGCGGTCACGACCATCCCGCTCACCCGGCTCACCCAGCGCTTCTCGCGCAAGGGCCTCATGGTCACGCTGCTGCTCGTCTTCGCCGTCGCGAACGTGCTTGCCGGGCTGTCGCAGACCTACGAGTTCCTCGTCTTCGCGCGCATCCTCGGCGGCCTCGCCCACGGCCTGTTCTGGGCGGTCACCGGTCCGTACGCCTCGCGCCTGGTCAGCCGCAAGCAGCTCGTTCGCGCCCTGAGCATCACCAATGCCGGCGGCACCGCGGCCTTCATCCTCGGTGTGCCGCTCGGCACCGCGCTCGGGCATGCGCTCGGCTGGCAGGTCGCCTTCTTCGTCATGGCCGGCGTCGTTCTGGTCTTCACCGCGCTCGTCGCGCTCTTCCTGCCGCCAGTGGAGCACAAGCACACCCTGACGACCGGCGAGATCGGGCTGCCCGGCTACAAGGACAAGACCATCCCGGCGATCATCGCCGCCTGCATCCTCTGCATCATCATCATGCTCGGACAGAACTCCTTCAACACCTACATTGCCCCGTGGATGATCGGCCCGGCCGGCTTCGACGCGAGCGCCGTCGGCCCCCTGCTCTTCATCGGCGGCGCAGCCGGTGCAGTCGGCCTCTTCGTCTCCGGCTACTTCGGCGACAAGTACCCCCGCGGCACCTTCGCGCTGCTCATCGGCATCGTCGGCATCGCGATGATCTGCCTCTATCTCTTCAGCGACTCGCCTGTTGCCGTCATCGCCCTGCTCGCCATCTACGGCATGGCCTTCGGCGGGCTGCCCTCGCTGCTGCACGGCCGGGTGCTCGGGGTCGCCAGCCCGCGCATCCGCGACCTCGCCTCGGCCTCGCTCACCGTCTCGTTCAACCTGGCCATCGGTGGCGGGGCGCTGCTCGGCGGAATCCTGCTCGACGCCTTCGGGGTCGCAGTGCTGCCGCTCGCCTACGCCGCCTTCATCGTCGTCGCGCTCATCGTCGGCACGGTCGACGACCTCAACCACCGCCGCCGTCACCGGATCCAGGACACCTCGGCGGTTCGGTAGTAGTTCACCTCGAGTGCGTCGAGCAGCTGGCCGAAGACGGCGAGCCGCGCGGTGAAGTCCTCGTAGCTGCCGCCGGCCGGTGACCAGGCCTTCTCGGCGATCGCGACAATGCGCGGGAAGGCCATGAACTCGACCTCCTCGATGGTGCTGAGCGTCTCCGTCCAGAGGGGTGCCTCGACGCCGAGCAGCTGCTCGTCGCCGACCCCGTCGATGACCTCTGCCGGGTCCCACTCGTAGGCGTCGCGCACGCTCGTCGGCCCCTGGGCCCAGACCAGGCCGAACTCACCTGTGTGCGGGTACTGCATGTCGAGGTAGGCGACGTCGGCGGGCGACATGATCACTGAGCCGCCCTGGGCGACGAACGAGAGGGTGTGCTCGCCGTGGGACTCCTCGGGTGTCGTGAAGTTCCAGTACTGTCCGACTGTTCCGGCGGGCAGGGCCGTGCTGCGGCCGATCTCGTGCCAGCCGACGATCGTCTTGCCGTAGCGGGCGGCGATGCCGGTCGCGCGCTCGATGAAATAGAGAAAGTCGTCGTCGGTCGTCGCGAGCGACTCGTCGCCGCCGAGGTGCAGGTAGGGGCCGGGTGTGATCGCGGCCAGCTGGCGAACGACATCGTCGATGAATGCGTAGGTCGCCTCGCTGCGGATCGCCAACGAGCTGAACCCCACCTCGATGCCCTCGTAGGGCTCGACGGGCCCAGCGCCGAGCTCGGGGTAGGCGCTGATCGCGGCGTTCGTGTGGCCGGGCATGTCGATCTCGGGCACGATCGTGACGAAGCGCTCGGCGGCGTAGGCGACGATCTCGGCGTAGTCCGCCTGGGTGTAGAAGCCGCCTCCTCCACCGCCCACCTGGGTCGAGGCCCCGATCTCGGTGAGCTTCGGCCAGCCGTCGATTGCGAGGCGCCACCCCTGGTCGTCGGTGAGGTGCAGGTGCAGGTGGTTGAGCTTGAGCAGGGCGATGTCGTCGATGTACTTCGTGACGCTCTCGACCGGCAAGAAGTGGCGCGCTACGTCGAGCATCGCGCCGCGGTAGTCGAAGCGCGGGTAGTCGTCGATGCGGGTGACGGGCAGGGCGTGGTCGCGGGTCAACTGCTTTATCGTCTGGATGCCGTGGAAGAGCCCGGCCTCATCCGCCGCTTCCAGCGTGACCGCCTCGGCACTGACGGCCAGGGTGTAGCCGCCCGGCCGCTGGCCGCCGCCGAGGGACAAGACGACGCCATCGCCGGAGGGCAGCCCCAGCAGCCCGCTCAGCGGGCCGCTCGCCGTCGTGAGCGCCACGGTGCCCTCGCCGTCGACCTGCGAGACGGGACGGGGGATGATGCCAGTCATGTTTGTCAGGACTCCTAACTAATTAGTCCCATTCTTCCACCCCGGGTATCGGCCGCGCTACACTGGACCCATCGCGACTGGCGTTGGATGGGTAACCATCAGGGAGCGATCCACACGTTTTCGGCCGTACGCCTGGGCCGAACGGATACCTTTAGATTGATCCGTTCGAGCAGCCAGGAGCCCCGTGTGAACCAGTTCAACTCGCCCCTTTCCGAGGTCGACCCCGAGATCGCCGCCGTGCTCGAGCAGGAGCTCGGCCGTCAGCGCAACACCCTCGAGATGATCGCTAGCGAGAACTTCGTTCCGCGGGCGGTGCTCGAGGCCCAGGGCTCGGTGCTCACCAACAAGTACGCCGAGGGCTACCCGGGCCGTCGCTACTACGGCGGCTGCGAGTTCGTCGACGTCGCAGAGACGCTCGCCATCTCTCGGGCGAAGAGCCTGTTCGGCGCGGCCTACGCGAACGTGCAGCCGCACTCCGGCGCCTCGGCCAACGCCGCCGTGCTCAGCGCGATCGCGCAGCCGGGCGACAAGATCCTCGGATTGGACCTCGCGCACGGCGGCCACCTCACCCACGGCATGAAGCTCAACTTCTCTGGCAAGCTCTACGACGCCCACGCCTACCAGGTCGACGAGAAGACCTCGCTCATCGACATGGACGTCATTCGCGAGAAGGCCCTCGAGGTGCGCCCCGACGTGCTGATCGCCGGTTGGTCGGCGTATCCCCGCCAGCTCGACTTCGCGGCCTTCAGGGCGATTGCCGACGAGGTCGGCGCCAAGCTCTGGGTCGACATGGCGCACTTCGCCGGCCTGGTGGCAGCCGGACTGCACCCGTCGCCCGTTCCCTACGCGGATGTCACCTCGTCCACCGTGCACAAGACAATCGGCGGACCGCGCTCGGGCTTCATCCTCACCAACGACCTCGAGCTGCAGAAGAAGCTCAACTCGAACGTCTTCCCCGGGCACCAGGGCGGACCCCTCATGCACGTGATCGCCGCGAAGGCGACGGCATTCAAGCTCGCCGCCGAGCCCGAGTTCAAGGAACGCCAGCAGCGCGTCATCAGCGGCGCGCAGATCCTCGCCGAGCGCCTCACCGCACCGGATGCGAAAGAGGCCGGCATCGACGTGCTCACCGGCGGCACCGACGTGCACCTCGTGCTCGTCGACCTGCGCAACGCGGCGATCCACGGCCAGGAGGCGGAGGACATCCTGCACTCGGTCGGCATCACCGTCAACCGCAACGCGGTGCCCTTCGACCCCCGCCCGCCGATGACCCCCTCGGGCGTGCGCATCGGCACCCCGGCGCTCGCGACCCGCGGTTTCGGCGACACCGAGTTCACCGAGGTCGCCGACATCATCGCGACGGCCCTCAAGCCCGCGCCCGATGTCGAGGCGCTCGCCGGCCGCGTGCGCAAGCTCGCCGACGACTTCCCGCTCTACGAGGGCCTGACGTCGCCGGGTTCCTGGGCCTAGTCCACTCGCTGGTTGAGTAGCCGCGAAGCGGCGTATCGAAACCAGCTGACCGGTTTCGATACGCGCTTCGCGCTTCTCACCCAACGGAGATCACCATGACCGCAATCCGCCTCGACGGCGTCGCGACCGCATCCACGATCAAGGGGGAGCTGGCCGAGCGCATCAGCGCGCTCAAGGCGCGCGGCATCACGCCCGGCCTCGGCACCCTGCTCGTCGGCGCCGACCCCGGCTCGCTCAGCTATGTCGGCGGCAAGCACCGCGACAGCGCCGAGGTGGGCATCGAGTCGATCCGCGTCGACCTGCCGGCCGACGCCAGCGAGCAGGAGGTGCACGACGCGATCGCGCTGCTCAACGCTGATCCGGCCGTCACCGGCTACCTCGTGCAGCTGCCGCTGCCGAAGGGCATGGACGAGCACGCCGCCATCTCGGCCGTGAGCCCCGCCAAAGACGTCGACGGCCTGCACCCCGCCAACCTCGGCGAGCTGGTGCTCGGCGTGGACGGTGAGCTCTCGACCCCGCTGCCCTGCACCCCGGCCGGTGTCATCGAGCTGCTGCGGCGTTACGACGTGCCGATCGCCGGCCAGCACGTCGTCGTCATCGGCCGCGGTCTGACGGTGGGCCGCTCGCTCGGCCTCATGCTCACTCGCAAGGGCGTCGACGCGACGGTGACGCTGACGCACTCCCGCACCCGCGACCTCGCCGAGGAGGTGCGCCGCGCCGACATCGTCGTGGCGGCCGTCGGCGTGCCGCACCTCGTGCTGCCCGAGTGGGTCAAGCCCGGCGCGGCCGTGCTCGACGTGGGTGTGACCCGGGTCGGCACGACCGAGAGCGGCAAGGCGCGGTTGCACGGCGACATCCACCCGGGCGTCGCCGAGGTGGCCGGCTGGCTCTCCCCGAACCCCGGCGGCGTCGGACCGATGACCCGCGCGATGCTGCTCAACAACGTCGTGTTGGCCGCCGAGCGCCTTGCCTAGCCACCCGGGGGTCGAGCTTGTCGAGACCCAGCTGCGCGCGGCCGGAGTGGGCGGCGAAGTCCGCTGGCTCGATGACAGCGCCCCGACCGCCGTCGCTGCCGCGGCCGCCCTCGGAGTCGACGTGGGCGCGATCGCGAACTCGCTCGTCTTCACGCTCGACCGATCTCGCGGGTGACCGCCGACGCAGAGCGTCGACGGCGCTGGCGTCGCGGCGAATGCGCGAAAGCGCATTCGCTCCAAGCTCCAGCGCGCAACCATCGGCGGGGTGGCCCCGATCGGTCACCCGGCCCCCCTGCGCACTATCGTCGACGCGCAGCTCGCCGACTACCCCGAACTCTGGGCCGCGGCCGGCCACGCGCACACGGTCTTCCCGCTGAGCTTCGACGAGCTCGTGCGGATCACTGCGGGGGACGTTCGGGCGGTCACTCCCTGAGGTCTAAGCCCCGCGGTAGCCGATCGCGCACTCGTGCTCGCTGCCGCCATCGGGATACCAGCCATCGATCTCTGACACGTCCGCCTCGATCGCGAGCGGCGTCAGCACCACGGTGCACTCGCTGATCACCGCCGTCGAGTCGAAGGCGATGCTGAAGCCGTAGCGGCCGCTGCGCCACTGCGCGAGGTCGGGGGCGGGCGATCCCGTCTCATAGTTGGTAATGGAGCGGACCGCGCCGGTGCTGGTCACCTGGTAGCCGGCGTTGCAGCCGTCCTGGTAGGGGTTGCCGAGGCCGTCGCCCGAGGCGACCACCGTGTAGAAGGCATTGCCGAGCAGCAGGTCGACACCGCCGCTGAGGGTCGTGGCGGCGGGCGTGCTGAGGGTGTCGATGACCATCAGAGAGCTGCCGACATCGCGCAGCGTGTCGTCGTCGAGGCCGCCCTCGCGGTCGAGCACCACGCCTCCGCCGAGGGCAGCGCACTGCTCGACATAGGCGGCGGCGAGGTCGGGACGGGCATCGAAGGGCTGGCTCGCGTGCCCGGTCATCACGAGGTCGACAGCCGACCCGTCGGCGGCCGTGGTCGTCGCCGTGATGACGAACAGCGTGTCGGCATCGAGGGTGGGATCGATGACCGCTGCCGTCGGTTCGGGGCTGGTCACCATCGGCAGGGGGGCTGGGGGAGTGCTGGTGCAGCCCGCGAGCAGTGCCGCGGCAAGGAGCAGAATGGCCGGTCTCACGGTCTCGAAACTAACAGGGAAGCGCGCGGATAGGCTGGATGCATGGTTG
>JAAFHU010000001.1:0-6979 GCA_013297645.1 Actinomycetota bacterium | reverse complement strand
GAGCGCACGCGATCCGATATCCGCCGCTGGCGCCGCTACCTCGCCAACGAGCGCGCCGAGGCAGCCGTCTACCGCGACCTCGCCAGCCGCCGGTCGGGCGACGAGCACGAGATCCTGCTCGAGATCGCCGAGGCCGAGGCGCGCCACGAGCAGCACTGGCTCGACCTGCTGGGAGACGACGTCGGCCGTCCGCTCGCCGGCGACACGCGCACCCGCCTGCTCGGCTGGCTCGCCCGCCGCTTCGGATCGGTCTTCGTGCTCGCCCTCGCACAGCGTGCAGAGGCGCGCAGCCCCTACGACGACGACGTGGATGCGACGAGCGCCATGGCTGCCGACGAGCGCGTTCACGAGGAGGTCGTGCGCGCCCTCGCCGCCCGGGGCAGGCAGCGGCTGAGCGGCACCTTCCGTGCCGCCGTCTTCGGGGCAAACGATGGTCTCGTCAGCAACCTCGCCCTCGTGCTGGGTATCGGCGCGACGGGTGTGTCGACGCCCATCGTTCTCGCTACCGGCGTCGCGGGGCTGCTGGCCGGCGCGCTGTCGATGGGCGCCGGGGAGTTCGTGTCGGTGCGGTCGCAGCGGGAGCTGCTGGCGGCTGCCAATCCGAATCCCGACACACACTCGGCGCTGGAGCACCTCGACGTCGACGCGAACGAGCTCTCGCTCGTCTTCCGCGCCCGCGGCATGAGCGACGACGAGGCCCGGGCGCACGCCGCCGAGGTGCTCGCCGACCTCAGCGTCGACCGCTCCGTCGACGCGAACGAGCACGAGGAGATCGGCTCGGCGATGGGGGCCGCTGTCTCGAGCTTCTTCTTCTTCGCGTCGGGCGCGGTCATCCCGGTGCTTCCCTACCTGTTCGGAGCGACCGGTCTCGTCGCCGTGATCGTCGCGGCCTCGCTCGTCGGGGTCGCCCTGCTCGTCACCGGGGCGATCGTCGGCCTGCTCAGCGGCGGACCGCCCCTGCTGCGCGCGCTGCGCCAGCTCGCGATCGGCTTCGGGGCCGCCGGGGCGACCTACCTGCTCGGCCTGCTGTTCGGCGCCTCGGTCGGCTAGTGCCCCTGTCGGGTAGCGCCGCATTCGAGCGGGGCTGCCACTGACCCTAGGATTGGCGCGTGCCGAAAATTGGGGGGTGTCAGCGGTGAATCACGCGGTCATTCACATCGGGCCGATGAAATCGGGAACGAGCGCGCTCGCGCGATACCTCACCGTGGCTCAGGCCCAGGGTCTGCTGCCGGCAGATGTCATCTACCCGATCGGCCCGCTCTGGTTTGATCGGACGCAGAACATCGTCAAACAGGAGCTCGAGCTATTGAAGATCGGCAGTGCCGCGCGCTCCGATTTCGCGGACGCAGCACTGTCCGGAATCTATGGCGAGGTCGACGCCGCCCTCGCGGCGGTGGGCGACGCGACGAGGACCGCGAATGCCACTGCGCTCTTCGTCTGCGAGTCGGCGGGGAAGGCCACGTCGCTGCGCGCCCTCGAGAGCTGGTTCACGCCGTACTTCGACCGGGTGACCTTCGTGACGGTCGCGCGGCGGCAGGAGTACGCCATGCCGTCGATCATCGCGCAGCGCGTCAAGGAGTGGAGCCGCCCCGAGACCAGCCTGCACGTCGCCGACTACCTCGCGTCCGAGCAGGGCTTCGTTCGCACCCTCGACTACGCGGCAATGGCCCAGCGCTGGGACCGCCCGGGGCAGCCCCTGCTGGTAATGCCCTACCTGGAGGGCGAGCAGGGCTCGATGGAGTCGGTCGCGCGATTCTTCCGCTTTATGGGCCTGGGGGAGCCGCCCGCCGTGCGGGGCATCGAGGGAAAGCGAATCCACCCCACATTCTCGCGGGACGGTCTGGAGGCGCTCGCCTCGATCAAGCGGCGATCCCGCGCCCTCTCGTGGGTGCCGGGCTATTCGGCGAGGGCCGAGGCCTCGTTCCACCTGCTGTGGAAGAAGTTCCACTCGGCGGCCGCGACGAGCGGCATCGAGCCGTCGGGTCGCAAGTTCGTCCCCTTCTCACTGAGCGAGCGGGATCGGGAGATCGTGCGGCTGCACTTCGCGGAGAGCAACCAGAGATTCTTGGAAACAGTTGATCGCACCGGCATGGAGACCGAATGGTCCCGCTGGGAGAGGGAGCCTAGGTAATACGCGTGCAGAGAAGAACACGACGCCCACAACCCGAAGAAGTGAGCGTAGGGGAATACAACGCGCGAGGGCTGGTCATCGATGTCACCGCCGTCAGCGGTCAGCCGATGATCACGGGCGTACAGCGGATCGTGCGGGAATTCTCCGAGGCGGCGGGTGACGCGGCTGTGCTCGTGCGGTTCCACCCCAAGACGGGAACCTTCCGCATCGTCCGCCGTGTGGCCCGGCTTCGATACCGCGCCACCACCGGGTTCCTCGGGCGCCTGCGGCTGCGCCTCAAGAACTTCTACTGGTCCTTCAGCTCGGGCTTTCGCGAGCAGGGCTCGCGCCGCAGTTACATCCCAGCTCCGGTGCGCAACGCGGCGCGATGGTTCTACGACACGTTCCTCGCCGACAGCCAGCTCGAGCGCGAGTCCCCGCTGCACCGCCGGCCGGAGTGGGAGCCCCAACCGCACCAGACGTTCGCGCTCCTCGACATTCCGGTGACGCCGAAGCACGTCGAGGCGCTCGTCGACCTCGCCGAGAGCAACGACGTGCGCTTCGTCGTCTACCTCCACGACCTGATGCCGCTCTCACACCGGCATCTATTCAACCGGCAGTTCCACCCGGGAGTGCGGGCCCGTCACCTTCGGTACCTCGACGTGATCAGCGCCGCGAACCTCGTCGTCTGCAACTCGCAGTACACCCAGGCCCAGTACACGCAGTTCAGCGCCTTGCTCGAGGGCAAGCCCAGCCAAGAGCTTCGCGTGGTGTATCCGCCGTGGCCGGCCTTCGCCCAACGGCACGACGGCTCGAGCGATGCCGTCTCTGGCGCCTTCCCCGCGGCCGAGACGCGCATCCTCGCGGTCGGCGCGGTCGACGTGCGCAAGAACATGGTGATGCTCGTGCGAGCGCTCAAGGTCCTGGCCGAGCGCGGGGACGACGTGCACCTGGTGATCGTGTCGGGTATCACCGCGGCCGTGGACCCCGAGTTCACAGCAGCGCTGCTCGATCTGAACGAGCCTCAGCGCGCGCGCCTGACGATCCTTCAGTCCGTGTCGGACAACAGGCTGGTCGAGCTCTACGACCGGGCGACCGTCGTTGCCGTGCCGTCACTGGCCGAGGGTTTCGGCCTGCCCGTCGTCGAGGGCGTCTCCCGCGGACGCCCGGTCGTCGCGGCCGATGCCACGGCGCTTCCCGAGCTCGCCGCGCTGCTGCCGGTCACCCTCGCGGATCCGGCGGATGCCGTCGCATGGGCGGACGCGCTGATCGCGGCATCCCGTTCCGGCCTCAGCGAGGGCTTCGTGCGCCCCGACGCGTTCCCCGAGGACTGGACCGATTTCCGCGCGCGGATGCTCGCACTCTGACGGGGCTAGCCCCCGATCACCTTCCACGCCAGGTCGGCAGATGCTGGCCAGGAGAAATCGGCTGCGCGGACGAGACCGCTGCCGACGAGACGGGCGCGCAGCACGGGTTCGGTAGTCACCCTCGCGATCGCGGCGGCGAGCCGCGCCACTGCCGAATCGACATCGCCCGACAGGTCGACGCCGATGCCCGCTCCCGCTGCCGTCTCGCTGAGGGCGGCATCGAGGGAGTGGATCACCGGAGTGCCCAGCGACATCGCCTCGACGACAGGCAGCCCGAAGCCCTCCGCCCTGCTCGGGGCAACGAGAACGACTGCGCCTCGAATGAGGGCGGCGAGCTCGCCGTCGTCGACGCGCCCGGTCACCCTCATGCGCCCGATGTCTGCGCCGGCGCCGCGGGCGTAGTGGAAAACGTCGACCCCACCCCACCCGTCGGCGCCGACGACGACGAGTCGCAGCGACCGCGTGCTCGCCGTCGCCAGTGCGGGGTGCGCCAGTGCCGCGACCAGCAGGTCCAGCCCCTTGCGCGGCTCGATGGTGCCGACGAAGAGCATGTAGGGGTCGTCGCTGACTCCTAGGCCTGTGGCAGATGTGGCGTGCAGCAGCTGCGGTGAGGCGGCGCCGGGAACAACATGCAGCCGGGTGCCGACCGGCGCGTAGTGCTCCACAGCGTCGGCCACTGCCTCGCTGGGAACAATAATCGCGTCCGCCCAGCGGCGGGCACGCTCGATCTGCCTGCGGTGCCAGCGCACACCGTGCGGGGACAGCGTCTCGGGGTGGGTGAAGGGGACGAGGTCGTGCACGGTGACGATGAGCCTGCTCCGGCCCCGCCGCGCGACAGCCGCGATGGGTGCGAACAGCGACGGGGCGAAGACGACGTCACCAGGGGGCGGCAGTGCCGCGGGCGTCTCCCATGCCCAGCCGAGCAGCCGCCGGTCGAGCGTCGAGCTCCTCACGGTGCGCAGATCAGGGACCTGCTCGCGCAGCGCCGCCCGCCGCGCGGCGGCGACCCGGTGCACGAAACCGTCGAGCTGCCACCCCGCGGGGGCACGGGAGGCCAGTGCATTCGCCAGTTGGACGCCGTAGCGTGCAGTGCCGGCAGGGGCGGTGACCCAGGCATCACTGAGGATCACAGTGAGTTCCATGCACGCTCCTCACGGCCGACGCCGCCCGCACGTGCCGCGACTCCATTAACATGACCGGATATGGCACGTTCACCCGAATCCCGACGCCGACAGCTTAGTGTCGCCGGCGGCAGTGACGACGCCCGGGACAGGCGGCTGACGGTCGTCTGGAGCATGCTCAACCTCAACCCGGGGTTCATGGGCGGCACCGAGGAATACGCGTCGGGACTTCAGCGCGAGATCGTCGTCACGGGCGCAGCGTCCACTGCTGGCACGAGAATCGTGGCGCTGACGACCGGCGCGGGCGCCGGTTTTGCCATTGACGGGGTCGAGACGAGGGTCGTTCGGGGTCTTCCGGGTGGCCGCTCCCTCGCTCGGCGCATCCGGGTGTTCCTCGTGTCGACGCTGTACCGCCCGCTGCTGAGCCGGTACTTTGCCGATGCTGACGTCGTCTTCTACCCGTTCACGGCGCTCATGCCCCTGATCTCGCGGGTTCCGACCTGCGTGCTCGTGCACGATCTGCAGCATCTAGAGCTGCCCCGCAACTTCTCGATGGCCCAGCGCATCTACCGTTCGCTCGCGTACGACAGGCGCATCACCCACGCCGACGCCATCGTCGCGGTCAGCGAGTCGACGCGCGCGAGCATCATGCACCGGCTCCGGATCGGGGGCCACCGCATCCAGGTGATCCCGCCGGGCATCGACGGCCGATTCTTCACACCGCGGGCCACCCCGGCGGCCGAGTCCGGCGACCAGTTCCTCTACTACCCGGCCCGGGGACTGCCGCACAAGAACCACTCCACCCTCTTCGAGGCATTCCGCCTGCTCCGGCAGTCCCGGCCCGATCTGCGGCTTGTGCTGACCGGCGGCGACGGCCACCTGCTGGGGCCGTTGCCCGAGGGGGTCACACACGAGGGCCGAGTCAGTCGGGAGCGGGTTCGGGAGCTCTACCAGACGGCGAGTGCGCTGGTATTCGCGAGCGCCTTCGAGGGCTACGGACTTCCGCCGCTCGAAGCCATGGCCTGCGGTGCCCCGGTGGCGTCGTCCAACGCGGGCTCGCTCCCCGAGGTCTGCGGGGACGCAGTCGAGTACTTCTCCCCGCTCTCCGCTGCCGACATGGTTCACGCGGTCAGCACGGTCCTCGACAATCCCGACGAGTACCGTCGCCGCGGCTACCTGCACGTCGAGACCCGCACGATCGAGCAGTCAGCGCGCCAGTACGAGAAACTGTGGGAGTCACTGGCCGCCCACGCCTAGAGCGATTCCCCGCCGTCGTCGGAGTCGTTGATCTGCTCGACCGCCGTGGCGAAGAAGGCGAGGTCCTCTGACCGCTGTGCCGCCGACAGGGCTGCCCGGGCGGCGAGCACGAGGAAGACGATGAGGAGCGTGGACCGCTGCGGCAGGTCGCCGGCGGCAGACATGCCGCCGATCACCGACAGGGCGATGAGGGATCCGCCGAGGGCGGCGAACAGCAGCACCGGCCAGCCAACCCGCAGTCGCTCGAGCGGGCGGTTCACCAGGATCTGCAGGCGCCCCGTGCTGATGGTGAAGGCCCGGCGCGCACGCAGCGTCCTGTCTTTGATGCGCTCCCGTGACCGTTCTCCCAGGCGCTCGAGCACCTCGGCCCGGCGCCGGGAGAATCGCGCCGTCATCCACGGCACGGCAACGACCACGCCGAGCAGTACGGCGACGCAGAGAAGGCCGGAGACCACCAGCCTGTTGAGCAGGAGGATGACGCCCACCACCAGCAGCTGGGAGGCCGCGGGTGCGAAAGACAGCAGCGACTCGAGCAGCCGGCGTCGGGCGCCGAGAGTGGCCCGGACGGCGCCCAGATCGCGCATGGGCCTCTCGCTCTCGTCGAGCACCGAACTGGAGATCGAGACGAGGGTGGCCAGATTGCGGCGGTCTGCCAGGGCGTCCACTATCTGCCGGAGGTAGCCCAGGCCCGTGGTCACGATGAAGGCGAAGATGAAGAAGTCCCACGGGTTGTGGCCCTGGATGTAGGTGCCCGCGGTGCGGAGCGGAGGAACCGCCGTGAACCACCACTCCTCCAGGGAGCTGGTCAGGATGATGAACGCGCTCGCCACAAGCACGACCCCGAGGGAGGCGAGCAGGGAGCGCACGAGGAGCTGTCGCCAGAACCGGTGCGCAAGAAAGGCGATCTCAGTCATCTCTTGTCATTCCGAGGCAACACTATCTGGCTCGGGTGTTCGCTCACGTCGGTCATTCTTCTCACCGTGCGGCAGCTCTTCGTCGCTGGCGGTGCCGCGGTCGCCGTGATCGAGGCTACGACAACCGACGATCCGCGATCACCGTGAGCAGCTGCTCGACTGATTCCTGAACCGGTCGGGCACCATCGAGTCGAATGGCCGGGGTGAGCG